>JBJMVJ010000184.1:0-19803 GCA_045810685.1 Sphingomonas sp. | reverse complement strand
TCGTGTTGCCGACTGCGTCCAGGGCGTCGGTGCGCGTGCGGACATCCTCTTCGAGTCCCGCCATTTCGGCGATGCCGCCGGCGTTGTCGGTCACTGGACCGTATGCGTCGAGCGCGACGACCATGCCTGCCATAGCGAGCATCGCCGAGGCCGCGAAGGCGACCCCGAGGAAGCCGGCAAGCTGGTAGCTGGCGATCAGGCCGACGATGATGACGATTGTGGGCGCTGCGGTCGACTCCAGGCTGATGGCAAGGCCCTGGATGATGTTGGTGCCGTGGCCGGTCTGGCTGGCCCGGGCGATCGACTGGACGGGGCGGTAATTCGTGCCCGTGTAATATTCGGTGATCCACACGATCAGTGCGGTGACAGCGAGCCCGATCAGGCTCGAATAGAAGAGGTCCATTCCCGTGAAGGCGCCACTGACGCTGCCCGTCGCCGCGTCGACCGAGCCGCCGATGCGCGCGTTGAGATCGTCGCCGAGCGATACGCGGAACGCGCCATAGATCGCCGGAATGGCAAGCAGCGTTGCCGTCCAGAAGCCCTTGTAGAGCGCGCCCATGATCGAGCCGCCCTTCCCGAGCCGGACCATGTAGGTGCCGATGATCGAGGTGATGATGCAGACGCCGCCGATCAGCAGCGGAAGGATCATCAGCGGCAGCAGCAAGGGCGAGTTTCCAACCGCCAGAGCAACGGACACCATGGTGATGCCGACGGTCACGACATAGGTCTCGAACAGGTCGGCGGCCATGCCGGCACAGTCGCCGACATTGTCGCCGACGTTATCGGCAATCACCGCCGGGTTGCGCGGATCGTCCTCGGGGATCCCGGCTTCGACCTTGCCGACGAGGTCGGCGCCGACGTCGGCAGCCTTGGTGAAGATGCCGCCGCCGAGACGCGCGAAGATCGACACGAGCGATGCGCCGAGGGCAAGGGCGGTGAGCGCGGTGACGACCGCGCGGTCGTTCGGCGCGTAGCCGGCAGGGCCCGTCAGGTACCAGAACAAGACCGTGATCGCGAGCAGGGCGAGACCGGCGACCAGCAGGCCGGTCACAGCGCCGGCACGGAACGCGACGGTGAGCCCGCGCTGGAGGCTGGTGCGTGCGGCTTCCGCGGTGCGGACGTTGGCGCGGACCGAGATGTTCATGCCGATGAACCCGGCCGAGCCGGACAGGACGGCACCGATGACGAACGCGACGGCGCTGAGGCCGCCGAGGAAATAGTAGATGATGGCGGCGACGACGACGCCAACAATGAAGATCGTCGTATATTGGCGACGAAGGTAGGCGGCAGCGCCTTCCTGGATCGCGCCGGCGACTTCCACCATGCGCTGATTGCCGGGGGAGGCGGCAAGCACCTGACGGCTGGTGACGATGCCGTAGAGCAGGGCAAGGACCCCGCAGACCATGGCGATGTAAAGCAGGTTCATGAGTTGATGCGTCCCCGTTTGTTGGCGAGGCGGCAGGCGGCCGCCGCCGGAAAAACCGTGGGAGCTTTACGAACCGTTTTCGCGGCTGGCAACCGCCTGGGATAGGACCGGATTAACGGAGCAGCAGAGCGAGCGTCATGCCGCAAGCGAGGCCGCTAAGGCCGATCAGCCATTGGCGGAGCGGAAAGCCCGCGATCGTCGTCCCCAAGGTGCTCAAAACCCAGTCTCTCCGGCAGCTCGACGGGCTTGCCGCCGTGGGTGAGCGAGATTCCCGCCCCACCATCGGTCAGCGTCCCGATGCGGCTGATCCTCGTGCGTCTTGGTAAAGAAAGCGTTTCAGCGTCGAGATCGGCGGGGAGCGCGGCAAGCAAGGCGTAATCATCGCCGCCGGTCGCTGCGAACAGGCGGGCGGCGTGATCCTGGCCGCGCTCGGCGACGAACGCGCTCGACAGCGGCAGCGCTTCGAGCTCGATGGTAATCCCGCAGCCGCTGGCTTCGGACACGCGTCGCGCGTCCATCAGCAGGCCGTCTGACACGTCCATCATCGCATGAGCATGAGGCGCAAGCGCACGTCCGGCTTCGAGCTGCGGGATGGGGCGCCGATAGATGTCGATGAGCGGCCCGGTCGCGTTGGGCTCGTCCAGCAGTTGGGCAAGGCCTGCGGCCGCATCGCCCAAAGTGCCCACCAGCCACAATGCGTCACCGGCCTGGCCGCCGGCCCGGTCCGGCACGTGCTCGCCGGCACGGCCGATCAGCGTCATGCCGAGCACGCGCGGCGCGCCGATCGGCAGCGCAATGGTATCGCCGCCGACCAGCGGCAAGCTGTAGCTCTCGCACGCGGCCTCGATCCCACCGAGGAACGCCTCCTCCCATTCGCCGAGCCCCGAAATGGTCAGCGACAGCAAGGCGCCCGCCGGCGCCGCCCCCTTGGCGGCAAGGTCCGACAGGTTCACCGCGACGAGCTTCCAGCCGACGCTGGCCGGCGGGTCGTGGGGGAAGAAATGGATGCCCTCGGCGATGCTGTCGTGCGTCACGACAAATCCGTCGATCACGGCGACGTCGTCGAGCAGTCCGCGCGCTTCGGGCGCCGTCGCGATGCGGCGCAGGCGTTCGATGACTTCCGCTTCGCGCACCTTTACGCCGGTGCTGGGCGCGCCTCTCTGGCGATCGCGTCCAGCAGGCCGTTGACGAAGCCGCTCTCGCGCTTGTCGTAAAAAGCGTGAGCGACGTCGATATATTCGGAGATCACCGAGCCCACCGGGACGTCGGCGCGGGCGATCAGTTCATAGGCGCCGGCGCGAAGAATCGCGCGCATCGGCCGGTCGAGCCGCTCGAGGCTCCAGCCCTCGGCGAGCCGCTGCGCAATGAGCGCGTCTATTTCGCCGCGGCGCGCGTCGGCGCCGGTGACGAGGTCGTCGAAGAAGTCGCGCTCGGCGTCGTAATAGGTCTGGTCCTCGATCGTGGCCCCGAGCCTGTGGTCGTGGAATTCCTGCAGGAGCCTCGGCAGCGGCGTCCCTTCCATCTCCTGCTGGTAGAGCGCCTGAACGGCGGCGAGGCGGGCGGCGGAACGCGAACGGGAACGGGCCTGGGTCATCAGGCGGAGGCACTAGCCTTCGCGTCCGCGGCAAGGAAGGGCTCGAGCGCGGCGGCAACCTCTTCGCCCGCTTCCCAGGGCGCGAAATGACCCGCGTCCGGCAGTCGTTCGATCGTCAGGTCCTCGACCAGCTCTTCCAGGCCTTCGAGCTGGAGCGGCAGCAGGGCGCCGTCCTTCATTCCCCAAATCACCAGCGTCGGCACCTGTACTCGGGGGAAAGCGCGCAGCAGCCAATCGGGGAGCGGCACGGTGACGCCAGGCGGCGGCACGACCACCTTCGAACCGCGATACCAGTTGAGCATCGCGTTGAACGCGCCGGGCTGCGACCAATCGGCGATATATTGCTGGCGCTCGGCAGCCGGGATTTTCGTCACGTCGACGTGGCGCGAGAAGGTCGTATCGAAGAACCAGTCGAAGCCTTGCGCCTCGATGACCTTTTCGAAGCCGGGCGTGCGAAATGCGGTGATGTACTGGGACGCTGCGCGCTGCTCGGCGCTCTCGATCAGGCTCTTCTGGAAGATCACCGGATGCGGCGCGTTGACGATGACGAGGCGGGTGAGTCGCGGATCGCCGCGGAGCGCGGCGCCCCATGCGATTGCTCCCCCCCAGTCATGGCCGACCAATGCGAACGTCTCGAGCCCGAGCGCGTCGGCGAGCGTGAATATGTCGTCGATCAATAGATCGGTCCGATAATCATCGACGTCCTGCGGCAGGTCCGACCCGGCAAAACCGCGCTGGTCAGGCATGACCATGAAGAAGCGGTCCTCCAGCCGCGGTGCGAGCGTGCGCCAGGTGCGGTGCGATTCCGGGAAGCCGTGGAGCAGGATCACAGGCGGGTCGGTCGGATCACCGGCCAGCGCGACGTTGAGCGTCACGCCGGTCTTGAGCGGAATCCGGCGAAATTCGGTCACGGGTAACTGACCGTCTTGGGCACCTCGGGAAGCGGGATATATTCCTCGGCATCCCCGGGGATGAGCGGGAAGCGGAGCGCCTTCCAATCCTCCTTCGCCTGGTTGATGCGGTCGCGCGACGAGGAGACGAAGTTCCAGAATACGAAGCGCTCGGTGGCGAAGGCCTGCCCGCCCATCAGCATCAGCCGGCCGCCACTCGTGCTGGACAGTCGCGCTTCGTGGCCAGGCCGCAGAACGTAAAGGGTGAACGGGTCGAGGGTCTGACCGTCGAGCTCAGCTCTCTCCCCGACCAGCATCACGGCGCGTTCGTCCGCGCCCGCCTCGACGGGGATAACGCCGCCCGCGCCAAGCTCGATATCGGCATAGATCGTCGACGAATGCTGCGGAGTCGGCGCCGTCGCGCCCCACAAGGTGCCCATCAGCACGCGTGCCCGCGCGGCGCCATCCTCGATCAGCGGCAAGTCGCTGGCAGGAACATGGTCGAATGCCGGCGCGACCTCCTCGCGCCCATCGGGAAGCGCGAGCCAAGTCTGCATGCCGTAGAGGCTGGGCCCAGTCGGCCGAAGCGCCTGCGGTGAACGCTCGGAATGGACGATTCCGCTGCCCGCGGTCATCAGGTTGATCGCGCCCGGTTCGATCACCGCGTGCGATCCGATGCTGTCGCGATGCTCGATCGCGCCGTCGAACAAATAAGTGACGGTGGCGAGATTGATGTGCGGGTGCGGGCGCACGTCCATGCCCTGGCCGGCCGGCAGCCTGGCGGGCCCGAACTCGTCGACGAAGATGAACGGGCCGACCATCGTCCGCTGGCGGCCGGGGAGCGTCCGGTGGACCTTGAAGTCGCCGAGGTCGTGGGTGACCGGAGTGATGGTCTGGACAATGCTCGTTTCGATTGTGGCCATCAGGGCTCTCCCGGTGCGCTCGCGCGGATCGACAAGGCGTGGACTCGGGCCTCCATGAGGTCCCCGAGCGCCGCATAGATCATCCGCTGCCGTTGCACACGGTTCTTGCCCGCGAAGGCCTGACTTTCGATGCGCAGGCTGAAGTGGCTTTCGCCGGCGGGGTTGTAGCCGCCGTGTCCGCGATGCAGCTCGCTGTCGTCAGTCAGCTCGATGCGCGTTGGGTGAAGCGACGAATTGAGCCGGGCGAGCATTTCAGTCGCGACCGGGCCGCTGTCTTGGGCGTTCATTGGCCTTATATAGAGGAGCAGGGATGGAACGGTAATGATGAGGATCACCATCACGAAGGGCGATCGCGGCGACAGCATTGAGGCGATCCGCGCTGACGGCAGCCGTGTCAGCACCTTGTTTCCGCACAAGGGCCCGGTCCCGCACGATGCCGTTCACTTCTTCGTCGAGTCCGAGCTGGGAATCGCCTCCGGCTTTTGGGGACAGGTCGCGAGTGGCCGTCACCCGGAGGAGGTCCAGGAGATTGCCAAGGCGGGAGGCCACGCCAGCGCCAAGCGTGCCTCGGTTCCAGACGCCGCGATCGTTCCGATGCTGCAAGCAGAGCGTGCGGTCGAGTGCTTCGAGGCCGACCTATGGAGCGGCGGCGAAGGTGATCCGGACAGCCTTCGCAGCGTCATCGGCGCCGGGTGCGCGCATTCGCTCGTTCCGCCGGTCGAGGTGTCGGATCGGGCGATCGAACGGATCCGCTCAGGCCTGGCCGATCTTCGCAGCCGCTGGTCGTCGCTGCCGAAGGGCGACTCGCTTAGTTTCGAATGGGTCGAGGCCGCCGCGTGAAACCAATGCGTTTCCATGGACGGATCGAGGGCGCCCGCGATCGCTGCGCCGTCCCTGGCTGCACCGCGCCCGGCGAGTTCAAGGCGCCGCTGCAGCCCGCCAATTTCGACGGTCCCGGCAGCTGGCGTTTTCTGTGCCTCGATCACGTCCGCGAGCACAATGCCAAGTACAATTTCTTTGACGGCATGAGCGCCGAGGAGATCACCGAAGCGCAATCGCCGCTCGCCGGCTGGGATCGGCCGAGCCGCCGCTTCGCCGCCAACGGTGCCGACCCGCCGCCCAGGTGGAGCGATTTTTCGGATCCGCTGGAAGCAGTATCGACACGATTCGCGCATGTGCGCGAGGGCAAGCCGCCGTCGCGGTTCAGCAAGCCGGAGCGTCGAGCGCTGTCGGTGCTCGGCCTTGGCGAAGATGCCGACCGCCACCAGCTGCGCCAGCGCTATTCGGGCCTGGTCCGCCGTTACCATCCCGACAAGAACGGCGGCGACCGCTCGCAGGAGGCACGCCTCCGCAAGGTCATCGAGGCTTACCAGCTTCTGAGGAAAGCAGCGGCCTTCGCTTAATCGCGGTCTGGCGCTCCGAGCGGGAAGTAGTGCCGGTAGGGCCGGCCCTCGTCGACGGCGCGGGAAACGACCGGGTCCGCGAGCAGCCGGGCGCGATAGGCGGACAGTCGCGGACGCGTCTTGCCGATCGGTTCGACCCAGTCAGCATAGAATAAGGACGGCGCCGCCGCGCAATCGGCAAGCGTGAACGCGTCGCCTGCGGCCCATGGCTCACCAAGGTTCGAATCGAGCCATTCGTAAGCGGTGTTCAGCCGCTGGCGCGCGCGCTCCTCGCCGTAGGCGTCTTGTGTGCCTTCTGGCCGAAGCGCGTTGCTTACCGCGACATTCATCGTGTTCATCACGTAAAGGTCGAAGAAGCGGTCGAAGAAGCGGACCTTGAGCCCGGCATCGCCGTCAGGGATCCAGCGTATCGGCCCAGGATGATGTTCCTGCACATGCTCGATGATGATCGAGGTTTCGAACACCGGCTTGCCGTCGTCGATCAGCAATGGAAACAGGCCGAACGGCGAGTGGCGCTTGAGCTCGGCGAAGTTCTCCGGATGCTCGCCGTCCAGCATTCGATACTCGAACTCCGTGCCGTTGGCCCACAGCGCGATCAAGACCTTCTGGCAGTAAGACGAAAACGGGTGGGCGAAGAGCTGCAGGCTCATGCGTCTTCCCGCGTCCATTGCTCCCGCCGCTTCAGTTCCGCTTCGCTCGGCGGCTTGGTCTCGAACGAGCCCGTCGGCACTTCTCCGGCCGGTTCATAGGTCGCAAAGACCACGCCTGTATTCGAGAAAAAATGGTCGACGAGCTTGAGCGCGCCCGGTCGCTCCGATGCGTCGAAGATGCGCTTTCCGCTGCCGAGCAGAACCGGGAAGGTCATCAGGATCAGCCGGTCGATGAGCCTCGCTGAAAGCAGCGGCGGATAGAGGCTGCTGCTGCCTTGGATGAGGAGGTCACGGCCATCGCTTTGCTTGAGCTCGGCAACCGCTTCGGCCGTGGCGCCGGAGAGCCTCTGGCTGTTGTCCCACTCGAGCGGCGCGCCGGAATGGGTCAGCACATATTTGTTGATGCGCTGGAATTTGGCCCCGATCGGATCATCCCGGTTGTAAGGCCAATAAGCGGCGAAAATGTCGTACGTCCGCTTGCCCAGCAACAGGTCGTATTCGGGTTCGATGAGGAACTTGCTCATCGGTTCCTGCGCGCTCTCGTCGAAGAACGGGAAGGTCCAGCCGCCGAAGCGGAAGCCGCCGGACGGATCTTCTTCCGGTCCGCCTGGCGCCTGCATTACGCCGTCGAGCGATACGAACACGGCGCCCGTAAGCTTACGCATCGGCCGGCGCTCCTTCGACGGCGGCGTCAAGCGCGGCGATGTCGATCTTCTTCATGGTCATCATCGCATTGAACGCGGCCTTCGAGCGAGCCGGGTCCTTATCTGACATCAACTGCATCAGCCGGCGCGGGACGATTTGCCAGCGCAGCCCGAAGCGGTCCTTGCACCAGCTGCAGGCGATCTCCTCGCCGCCACTCCCGACGATTGCATCCCAGTAGCGATCGGTCTCCTCCTGGTCCTCCGTATAGACCTGGAAGGACACGGCATCATTGAAGGGGTGACCGGGGCCGCCGTTGAGGCCCACGAAGTCCGTTCCGAGCACGGTGAAGTCGACCGTCAACACGTTGCCCGCGGAGCCGGCAGGATAATCGCCAGGCGCACGATGAACCGCCTTCACGCGGCTGTCGGGAAAGACCGACGCGTAGAAGTTCGCAGCTTCCTCTGCCTGCCCGTCGAACCACAGGCAGGCGGTTATCTTCTCGGACATGCTGCTTACTCCTTATTTGTTGCGGGGCCCGACCAGCCCGAACGCGGCGCCCTGCGGATCCATTCCGTTGAGCGAATATTCTCCGCCAGGGATTTCCATCGGTCCAAAGAGGATTTGACCGCCTCCGGCGTGAACTGCCTCGGCTGCGCGGTCGATGTCGTCGACGCCGATGTAGAAGGTCCAGGCGGAGACCGGTCGCTGCGGCGGCTTGCGCATGATCGCGCCGACCCTGACGCCATTCGCGTAGATGAAGCGGTAGTCGCCCATCTCGCCCATCGGCATCGCGCCTTCCTGGCTCCAGCCGAAGTGCTTTGTGTAGAACGCGACTGCGCCGTCTTGGTCGACGGTGGACAGTTCGTTCCAGCGCACTCTTTGCTGCTGATCGACGGAGAACACGTCGCTCTTGGCGTTCGGATCGCCGGCCGGCGGAATCGGCTTCATGATGTAGAAGGGCGCGCCGCTGGGGTCCGTCACCATCGCTACTCGACCGACGTTGGGAATATCGAACGGCTGCAACATCACCTTGCCGCCGTCACCCTCGATGGCTGCCGCTTCCGCATCGACATCGGACACAAGGATGTAGGCAAGCCAAACCGGTCTCGCGCCGTGCTGCTTCATCTCTTCGGTCAACTGCATCGCCCCGCCGGCGAACTTGCCGTCGCTGCGCCCGATCATCCGGTAGTCGTTCGGAAAGTCGGACTGCTCCTGGATGTTCCAGCCGACCACCGCATCGTAGAAGCGCTTCGCACCCGTGATGTCGGTCGTCAGTAATTCGTACCAGATGAAGTCGCCGCGCGGATTGGCGCGGTTTTCGGTGGTGGCGGGGCTCGCCACCTGGTCACGCACGTCGGTCATCGTTCGGCCTCCTGCTGCCGGTGATTGTGATTGTTGTGTCAGGCGGCGACTGGCGTCCGCGCGTTCGCGGTGTCGAGGATCTTCTCGAACCCGCCCCAGAACATGCGCTTGCCATTGAACGGCGGGTCGCCCTGAGGGCGCATCCGTTCATCCTCCATGATCTTCTTCCAAGCTTCGTCACGCGTCGCCTTGTCCGGCCATTCGATGAACGAAAAGACGACGCTTTCGCCGTCCTCGGCCCCGACTGCGCGATAGAAATCGGTCACTTCGCCCTTGGGCACGTCATCGGCAAATGCCTCGACGACGCGGTTGGCGCCATATTCAAGGAAGTATTTGGCGTTCGGGCGGGAGTGCTCGATGTAAGCATTTCGCTTGGCCGTCGGAACCGGGACGACCCATCCGTCGATGAACCCGCCGCCCGGGGCGCCTTCATCGATGATCGGTTCGAAACCGCCGAAGATCATGCGCTTTCCGTCGAACGGCATGTTCGTCCCGAGCGCCTCCATGCGCGGATCGGTGCGGAACTTCTCGTTCGCCGCGTCGCGCACGGACTTCGAGGGATATTCCAGCCACGAGAAGCCGACGGTCTCGCCGTCCTTGGCGTCGACGGCGCGGTAGAAATCGGTGACTTCGCCGCGCGGCACGTCAGCGCCCAAGGCTTCGACCTGGCGGTCGGCACCGAACGCGCTAATGACGTCTGCGAACTCGGCAGCATGCGCGCGGAACGCGTCCCTGTTGGCGGTCGGAACCGGGATGATGAATCCTTCAATGTAGCTCATGCTGCTACTCCCTCCGGTTGGTTCTCGCGGAACGTCGCGAGTTGGTCGGCAAGCGCGCGCTGAAACGCGGGGCGCGCTTCTCCCCGCTTCACGTAGGCGTCGAGGTTGGCGAAACCGGATACCAGATCGGTGTGACGGAGAAACCGCAGAACCGTGACCATCATCAGGTCGCCGATGGTGAAGCGGTCGCCCTCCAGCCATTGCTTGTCGCCGAGCCAGTCGGACACGCGCTTGAGCTTGAGCCCGGCGAACTCCACGGCTCCCGGTCGCCTGAGCGTGGCCCATTGCTCGTCGCGGAAGAAAACGTCGATCAAAAGGACGTTGAGGATCGACGGCTCGACGCTGTTGAGCGCCGCATAGGTCCACTGGATCGCGCGATACTTCCCCTGCGCGTCGCGCGGCAGCAGGACGTCGCTCTTCTCGCCGATATATTGGACGATTGCGCCGCTTTCGAAGATGCGCACCTCACCGTCGCTGAAGCACGGCACCTGGTCGAACGGCTGCTCCTGCAGATATTCGGGAGGGCGCGGCTGCCCGAGCAGGCGAACGCGATAGTCGAGCCCCGCCTCCTCGAGCGCCCAGCGGGCGCGCAGGTCGCGGACCACGCCTTGGGCGAACTCGGGAACCCAACGGAAGGCCGTGATTTCGATGTTGGCGTCCGGATTGATCGGCATGGTTCGCTTCCCTCCTCACGGCGACTCGATTCGCTTGCATTTCGCGCAGGAAGTTATAAATTGCAACCGTGCAGTTAGAAAAAGAAACTAAAGCACGGCAAAGCGACGAGAAACGGCGGTACGACGATGCTTGCGGGCTCGCTCATGCGCTCGACCTGATCGGCGAGCGTTGGGCGATGCTGGTGCTGCGTGAGCTCGCTTACGGACCGCGGCGCTTTTCCGAGCTCAAGGCGGACCTCCAGGGGATCAGCGCGAATGTGCTGACACAGCGCCTGACCGAGCTCGAGCGGCGGGGGCTCGTCAGAAAAGCCAGGCTACCGCCGCCCGCATCGGTGCAGGTCTATGAAGCCACGCGATGGGGCCTCGAAGCGATTCCGGTCATTGCCGCGCTCGGCCGATGGGCGGCGCGCAGCCCGCTTCATGATCCGACGCTGCCCATGAGCCATGTGTCGGTCATAATGTCGCTCCAGACGCTGCTATCGCCCGAACGCTCGCGTGGGATAGACGCGCGCTTCGGCTTCAGGATCGGCGAGACGGGGTATGTCGCGAGTTTGCACGACGGGCAGCTCGACGTGGAGCGTCGCGCGCCCGAGGGCTGCGAGGTCACGTTCACCGGGACGCCGATGCAGCTGGTCGCAGCAATCCACGGGGGCGCCCCCCTTGAAACGATCGGCATCGAGGGAGACATGGAGCTCGCGAAGCGGTTCGTGACGCTGTTCCCGCTGCCTCCGAAAGTCGCGTGAGCGTTGAGGCGGACGCGACCTTCCCTTAAGGCAAGTCCAATGACCGATATTTCCAACGTGCAGCCCGAAAGCCGGGCGGAGACGCTGATGGCCTCCCCAGACAAGATCGCGAAGGTTCGCGAGCTGTTCGGAGTCGATTCCGACATGGAGGTCCCGGCCTTCAGCGAGGCGGACGAGCGCGTCCCCGACCTCGATCCCACCTATGTGTTCGATCCCGATACGACGATGGCGATTTGTGCCGGCTTCGCCAAGAACCGCCGGGTGATGGTCCAGGGCTATCACGGAACCGGCAAGTCGACCCACATCGAGCAGGTTGCGGCGCGGCTCAACTGGCCGATGATCCGGATCAACCTCGACGCCCACATCAGCCGAATTGATCTCGTCGGCCGCGACGCAATCGTGCTTCGCGATGGCCAGCAGGTGACCGAGTTCCGCGAGGGACTTCTTCCCTGGGCACTGCAGCATCCGGTTGCGCTCGTGTTCGATGAATATGACGCCGGCCGGCCCGACGTGATGTTCGTCATCCAGCGTGTCCTCGAGGCGGAGGGCAAGCTCACCTTGCTCGACCAAAACCGTGTGATCCGCCCCAACCCCTGGTTCCGGCTGTTCGCGACCACCAACACGGTCGGTCTCGGCGACACCACCGGGCTCTATCACGGCACCCAGGCCATCAACCAAGGCCAGATGGACCGCTGGAACATCGTCACCACACTTAACTACTTGCCGGCGGCGGTTGAGGCGCAAATCGTCCTCGCCAAGTCCGGCGAATATGACGACCCCGGCGGCAAGGCGATCGTCGAGAAGATGATCAAGGTCGCCGAGCTCTCCCGCCAGGGCTTCGTCAACGGCGATATCTCGACCGTGATGAGCCCGCGCACCGTGATCAGCTGGGCGCAGAACGCCCACATCTTCGGCGACGTCGGCTACGCTTTTCGCGTGAGCTTCCTCAACAAGTGCGACGAGTCCGAGCGGCCGCTGATCGCAGAATATTACCAGCGGGTATTTGGCGAGGACCTGCCGGAGAGCGTGGTCGGCAAGGTCGGCTAGGTGGCCGAGAAGATCGACCTCTTCCGCCGCGCACTTGCAGGCGCGTCGCGCGCAATCGCGCAGGATCCCGAGGTCGAGGTCGTGTTCGCGTCCGACAATGCGCCGGCATCGGGCAAGACGGCGCGCGTCCCCTCGCCCGGGCCGGGGCTTGAGCCGAAGTTGGTCGCCGAGGCCCGCGGTGCGGCGGATTCGGCCGCGCTTCGCCTCCGCTATCATGACGCTCGTCTCCATGCCCGGGTTGCGCCGGTCGACGCGGAGGCACGTGCGGTGTTCGACGCGCTCGAGATTGCGCGGGTTGAGGCGCTCGGCGCCCGCGCCATGGGCGGCGTCAGGGATAATCTCAAACAGCTGACCGAGGCGCGCGTGCGCGGCGATGCCATCGTCCGCGCCCGCAATGCCGAGGAAGTGCCGCTGGCGACGGCCGTCGGCCTCATCGCCCGTGAGCGGCTGACCGGCGAAGCGCCGCCTCTCGCCGCCGCCGCCGGTCTCAAGCTTGTCGCGCCGTGGATCGAGGACAAGGGCGCAGCCGACCTCGATGGCCTGGCGCTGACGCTCGATGACCAGGCCGCGTTCGCCAAGCTGTCGCGGCGGCTGCTGGAGGATCTCGATCTCGCCGCGGCAGAGGATTCGACGGAGGAGCCGCACGACGCCGGCGACGATGCCGAAGGCGAGGAAGGCGGCAACGAGGACTCGGCGGAGCAGGGGGACGAGGGCACGCCCGGCGGCGGCGATGTCGAGATGCGCGGCGAAGAGGTCGAGGACCAGGACGCGCAGGCCGACTCAAACGAGGAGATGGAGGCCGGCGACGAGGAAGCAAGTACCGGCGACGATCTCAGCGACAGCGTCTTTGCTTCGCCCGGCCGGCGCAACTGGGACCTCTCGCCGCCGACCGACTACAAGGCCTTCACGACGCGGTTCGACGAGATCGTCGAAGCGGATGAGCTATGTGACGAGGAGGAGCTGGGGCGGCTTCGCGCTTACCTCGACCAACAGATGGGCGGCCTCCAGAATGTCGTTACCAGACTCGCCAACCGGCTGCAGCGGCGGCTGATGGCGCAGCAGGCGCGGAGCTGGGATTTCGACCAGGAGGAAGGACTTCTAGACGCGGCCCGGCTCGCCCGCGTCGTCGTCAATCCCGGTCACTCACTGTCGTACAAGATCGAACGCGATACTGAATTCCGCGACACCATCGTCTCCCTGCTGATCGACAATTCAGGCTCGATGCGCGGCCGGCCGATCGCGATCGCCGCGATTTGCGCCGACATCCTGGCGCGGACGCTCGAGCGCTGCGGGGTCGCATCCGAGATCCTCGGCTTCACCACGCGCGGCTGGAAGGGCGGGCAGAGCCGCGAAGCGTGGCTCACGGCGGGGCGGCCGGCCAGCCCCGGCCGGCTCAACGATTTGCGGCACATCGTCTACAAGCGCGCCGACGAGCCCTAACGCCACGGCCGTCGCAACCTCGGCCTGATGATGCGCGAAGGCTTGCTCAAGGAGAATATCGACGGCGAAGCGCTGCTGTGGGCGCACAATCGCCTTGTCGCGCGGTCCGAGGAACGCCGCATCCTGATGGTCATCTCGGACGGCGCGCCGGTCGACGATTCCACCGCGTCTGCGAACGGCGGAAGCTATTTGGAGCGGCATTTGCGGCAAGTCATCGAGTGGATCGAGAAGCGGTCGACCGTCGAGCTCATCGCGATCGGCATCGGCCATGATGTGACCCGCTACTACAGCCGTGCGGTGACCATCATGGACGCCGACCAGCTCGCCGGCGCGATGGTCGAGCAATTGGCCAATTTATTCGAGAGCAGCTGATAGAAAAATTGGGCCCGGCGCAACTACGCGCACCGGGCCCCCCTCGTTACGCGACGCGAGGGATACCTGTCTCCAGGTGCGACGGGGAAAAAGGGGATAAACCCCGCCAACGCAGGTACTTATACCGGATTCGCGGGGTATGAGGGCTGAACGCCGCTTGCAGCCTGCATTCAGAAAGCTAGTAAGTTCAATGGCTTAGCTGGAGCCTGACCGAAGGGGCGGCTGTCCCGGGAGCCTTCCAACCGACGTTGAATTTGAGTACGAACGTAGCGGACCCGGGGCCGCGGACGCGAGGGACAAGTGGGGGCATCGATGGCGACTTTGCACGACTCAGCCGTTCTGCCGGCAGCTGGGCTTCACGTGACCAGCCAGACTGAAAGTAACGCATCCACCATCGCTTGGCGCGATCCGTCCCTCGACGTGACGCGCGGCCTGATCGTCGCTCTGATGGCCCTCGACCATGTGCGGATGTATTTCACCTCGGCGCAGTTCGATCCCACCGACCTGGCGCATACCGATATCGGCTATTTCACTGCGCGCTGGGTCACTCACCTGTGCGCCCCCGGCTTCTTCTTCATCGCCGGGCTCAGCGGCGGCCTTCTTGAAACCCGCGCCGGGCGGCCGGCCGCCGCGCGGCTATTTGTAACCCGCGGCTTGTTCCTCGTGGCGATGGAAATTCTGGTTTTCGGAGTCGCCTGGTCGTTCAATCCGGGCTGGTGGTGGTTCGGCGTGATCGCCGGTCTGGGCGCAGCGATGATCGCGATGTCCGCCCTGATGTTCCTGCCCAAGCCGGTGATATTCGTGCTCGGGGCGGCGTTCACGCTGCTCCACAACAGCTTGTGGGGTGCGATCGCGCCTGGCTCGGAGACGGCGAACGCGCTGCTCTACTCGGCGGACGTGGCCAAGCTGCCGGTGTTCGGCCCACGGATTGTGCTTTATCCGCTTCTGCCGTGGCTCGCGTTGATGATGATGGGTTATGCCGCGACACCGGTACTGCGGCGGGCGGATGCCGGATCTGCGCGGCGGCTCGCCGGAATCTCGCTGGCGCTGATCGCGGCGTTCGTTCTCTGCCGGGCGATCGGTTTCGGTCAGGGCTTCCGCGGCTTTACTCGCCAAGCGGATACGGCGCACAGCATCATGGCGTTCATGAACGTCTCGAAATACCCGCCGTCGCTCCAGTTCTCGTTGGCTACTCTTGGCGTGGTGCTTCTATTCCTGGCCGTCATTCGCCTCGCCGACTGGAACCGCGACCGGCTGCCCGGCTGGCAGCGGCTACTGCAGACCTACGGACAGGTGCCGTTCTTTTTCTACCTGGTGCACATTTTCCTGATCCATGCGAGCGCGCTTGCGTCCGCAACCGTGCTCGGATGGCAGACTCGTTATCTTTTCTGGCATGACTTCGGCCCGAACCTGCAACCGCCCGACGGGTACGGCTTACCGCTGGCGGGAGTGATCGTCGTCTGGCTGTGCGTGCTCGCGGTGATGTACCCGATTTGCGCCTATTTCGGGCGGCTGAAGCGGAATCGCCGCAGCTGGTGGCTGAAGCTGCTCTAGCGCGGCCTCAGGCGGTTTCGGCGACCTTCTTCGCAATCTCTTTCTTAAGCTTGCGAACCTTGGGCGACAGCTTGTCGTCGCTGGTCTTCAAGAGCCAATTGTCGAGGCCGCCGACATGCTCGACCGAGCGCAGGCCGTGGGTGGAGACGCGCAGCTTTACGCTGGTCCCGAGCGCGTCTGAGATGAGCGTCACGTTCTGCAGGTTTGGCAGGAACGTCCGCTTGGTCTTGTTGTTGGCGTGGGAAACATTGTTGCCCACCTGCCGGCCCTTGCCGGTCAGCTCGCAAACGCGCGACATGGTTCTTATCCTGATTTTTGGACGAGCCTTGGCAGGCCCGAAGAGCGCCGCCCGTTAGCGGCTCGGGCCCGGTTCGTCAACGTTGTGCCTCCCCGGCACGAGGCGCAACCGACGCTGAACATTTGCGTTGGGGCAAGAGTCGAAAGGGGTCGACCATGCGCGCTCTGCTCTTCATCCTGATCATTGCCGTGGCGGCCATCATGGTCGCGGTCGGAACCGGCTTCCTCAACATCAACCAGATCCGCCGCGCAAAAGCTCCGGAGGTCAGCGCGACACGCAACGGCGTCACGGCGAGGGGCGGACGGGCGCCAGCCTTCGACGTGGAGACGGGCTCGATCAGGGTCGGTACCAAGGAGACGACCGTCAAGGTCCCTGCGCTCGTCGTCGAGAGACCCGGTCACAAGCAGGCCGCCGCCGCAACCAACAACACGATGTGACTCGCACTGCGTGCTGGGTTAGCCCCACGCGCATGAGTTTCCCGCTGCCAGCACCCATGCGCCGCGCGCTAGACCTTGCCGCCGCCGCCGCCGCTGCCGGCGAAGTGCCGGTTGGGGCGGTGATCACGCTTGGCGAAGAGATCATTGCGGAAACCCGCAATGACATGCGCGCGTCGAACGATCCGACGGCCCATGCCGAGATGCAGGCGATCCGAGCTGCGGCAGACAAGCTTGATACCTCCCGGCTGGACAAGTGTACCTTGTGGGTGACGCTCGAGCCATGCGCGATGTGCGCGGCAGCGATCGCGGTTGCGCGCTTGACGGCGCTGCGCTTCGGAGCGGAGGACCCGAAGGGCGGCGGCGTGGTGCACGGGCCGCGAATCTTCGCCCAGCCGACCTGCCACCATAGCCCCGACGTGCTCGGCGGCATTGGCGAGGTAGAATCTGCCGATCTGCTGCGCGCCTTCTTCGCCCAGCGCCGTCAGGCGCGGTAGGGAACGAGGCGGATCTCGATCCGGCGGTTTGCCGCTTTCTGCGTTTCGTCGGCCTCCGGATTGTACAGCGGCGCGCTTTCGCCGAGCCCCTTCGAGGCGATGCGCGCCCGCGCAACGCCGTGCGCCGCGAGATAGCTCGCAACCGCCGCCGCGCGCTTGTCCGACAGCGCCTGATTGACCTGCGGGGTTCCCGACGTGTCGGTGTGGGCGAGGACGTCGACATAGGTGCGGTTGCGTGTCTTCACCGTCCGCGCGATCTCGAGCAGGGTCGCATCGGTGGTCGGTTTCACCGTCGCACTGCCGGCATCGAAGGTGAAGATGGCGGGGATGCGCACGACGATGCTTCCGCCGACCTGCAAAATATCGAGGCCGATTCCGGCCGTCTGTCGGCGGAGCTCGGCATCGAGATCGGCCAAATAAGGCCCGACTTCGTCCGGGCTCAGCGGCCGGATCTTGGCGGCGCGCATTTTGGCCGAGCGTGCGCGCTGGCCGCCGATCACGTCGGCCATGAGGTAATGGGCAGATACTCCGAGCGGGGTGAACGAGGCGGGGACCAGTATCGGCGGCGGAGGAGGAGAGGTCTGGCATCCCGCCGCCGCCGCGACCGCGCAGCCGAGGCCCAGCGCCCTGATGCTTCGACAAATCGTCATTTGCGCAAGCTCCCCACTAAGACCGCCATCAAACCTGCGCCCATAGCCGATGGTTCCGCACCTGTATTGAGCCGCTGCTTGTGAACCGCCGCCGCGCCGGGTTACACTTGCACCGCCGCACAACCATGAGCGACCATTTAACTCCCATACCCTGGCTCGACGTCCTCCTCATCTTCGCGCTTATCCTCGTGAACGGGGTGCTGGCGATGGGTGAGCTGGCGATCGTCTCTTCGCGCGAGGCGCGTCTGAAGGCGATGGCGAAGAGCGGAAGCGCGGGCGCTCGTTCGGCGCTCGACCTAGCCGCGGACCCGGGGCGCTTTCTCTCGACCGTGCAGAGCGGGATCACCCTGATCGCAATCTTTGCCGGCGCCTTTTCCGGCGCGAGCCTCGGCGAGCCGGTTTCGCAGCGGCTGCAGCTGCTCGGCCTCAAGCCGGAAACCGCGCACACGATTGGCTTCGGGCTGGTGATCGTGCTCACCACCTATTTCTCGCTCGTGATCGGGGAAATCGTCCCGAAGCAGATCGCCCTGCGCTCGCCCGAGCCGATTGCCGCCGTCATGGCCCGTCCGATGCGCTGGCTGTCCAAGGTCACCGCGCCGTTCGTGTGGTTGCTGGACCGGTCGAGCAAGTTGATCTTCAGCCTGCTCGGCATGAACCGCGAATCGAAGAACCAGGTGACCGCCGAGGAGCTGCACCTGGTCGTCGCCGAGGCGCAGAATGCCGGCGTGCTCGAGGAGGACGAGCGGGCGATGATCTCGGGCATCGTTCGGCTTGCCGACCGGCCGGTCCGCGAGGTGATGACTCCGCGCACGGAGGTCGACTGGATCGACATCGCAGCGACGCCCGAGGAGATCCGCCAGGCGCTGCTGGATACGCCCCACAGCCGCATCCCGGTGGCCGATGGCGCCGTCGAAAATATCGTCGGCGTGATTCAGACGCGGGACGTGATGGCGGCAGCGCTCGAAGGTCGCCCGATCGATCTCAACCAGCTATGCCGCACCGCGCCGGTGATCCCCGATCTCATGGATGCAATGGATGCGCTCGCGGTGCTGCGCAACGCCGACGTGCCGCTGGCGCTGGTCCATGACGAATATGGCCACCTCGACGGGATCGTCACTCCGGGCAGCATTCTGGCGGCGCTCGCCGGCACGTTCGCGCACGATGTTGAATATGGCGAGGAACCGCCGCTGGTCGAGCGCGACGACGGGAGCTGGCTGGTGTCCGGGGCGGCCAGCGCGGATTTGTTGACCGATCGGCTCGGTGTGAACCTGCCGAACGACCGCGATTATTCGACGGTGGCCGGCTTTGCGTTGTCGGTGCTCAAGCACCTCCCTGATACAGGCGAAAAATTCCGCCACGACGGCTGGTCATTCGAGGTCGTCGACATGGACGGGCGCAAGATCGACAAGCTGATCGCCTCGCGCCCCAAGAAGCGTGCGCCCGAGGTGCAGGCGGAAGCCGTCGGTTAGAGCTTGCCGAAGCGCTGTTCAAAGCCGTCGAGGTCGCCGCGGGCGAGATAGTCGGCCTGTTCGACGATGCGGTCGCGGATGATCCGCCCGCCGAAGGCCCCGAGCTGCGCGTCGAGCCGCTCGATCTCCGTCGGTGTCAGATTAGCCACCTGATCGAAGCGGTGGAAACCGAGAGCGTTGAGAGCATCGGCGAATTTAGGCCCGACGCCCTTCAGCATGGCCAGATCGTCGCGGGACTCCTTGTCTCCGTCCAGCACGCGGTGGACCGGCGCGCGGATCAGCTCGCCGGTAATGTCGCTGGTCGCGGCCGCCGCCTCGCCGGTCAGGCCGCGCCCCTCGGGCGGCTGCCTGCGCGCCATGTGCGGGCGGACCGGCGCGCTGTCGGTCAGCTGCACGCGCTGACGCGGACGCAGCAAGATGAACGCCAGCACCAGCGCCACCAGCACAACGATCAGCCACCAATATTCGCGGATCAGATCCATAGCCTCACCAGATCTCCAAAATTCTCACCAAGTCCACTGAGCGTTGTAGCGACGGCGAAGCTCAACCACATAGGCGAGCAGCAAGCCGAAAAGGAAGCCGACGAGGCCTGACCCAAGCCCTTCCGCGATGAGCGGCGGCCCGGCGGGGGCGGCGCTCCATTGCGCCCGGCTCACCCCCGGCAGCTGGCTCATCAGCCGCGCCAATTCGCTGGTCTGGAATTCGTCGGCGGGGCCGGCAAGGATGAGCCGGCGAGTCAACGGTCCGTGGTGAAGATGCGCGGTGACCTTGGTCATTTCATAATAATCGAGCGCCGCCCGGGCGTTGTGCTCGATCTGCGTAGTAAAGCGGTCGGCACCGCCAACCGGGCCATGCCATAAGCCTGCAACAACAAGCGACGCAGCTAGCCCGACCGCGAGCGCCGCGTTGCGCCTCGAGCGGCGGCGGAAGGCAATCGTGCCGCTCACGCCGCC
>JBJMVJ010000183.1:0-14184 GCA_045810685.1 Sphingomonas sp. | reverse complement strand
GCTCGATGGGCAGCTCGAAGGCCTGTCAAAGAAGGGGACGTTCGTCGGCCAGCATGTCTACACCCCGCTTCAAGGCGCTGCGGTGCACATCAACGCGTTCAATTTCCCGGTGTGGGGGATGCTCGAGAAGCTTGCTCCGACCCTGCTTGCGGGGGTTCCGGCGATCGTGAAGCCGGCGTCGGCGACCTCCTACCTCGCCGAAGCTGCATTCCGCATCATGATCGAAGCGCAGATCCTGCCTCCCGGTGCGGCCCAACTGATTGTCGGTCATGTCGGCGACCTGTTCGATCACCTGACCGGCCAGGACATCGTCAGCTTCACCGGCTCCGCCTCAACGGCCCTCAAGCTGCGCACCCATCCGACCGTCATCCGCGAATCGGTCCGCTTCGTGGCCGAGCAGGACAGCCTCAACGCCTCCGTGCTCGGGCAAGATGCGGCGCCGGGAACGCCCGAGTTCGACCTGTTCATCAAGGAAGTCGCGACCGAGATGACGGTCAAGGCGGGCCAGAAATGCACCGCCATCCGCCGGGCCATGGCGCCGGCGCAATATCTCGATGCCGTCGAGCGGGCGCTCGCCCAGCGGCTCGCCACGACCAAGGTCGGCGACCCGCGCGCCGAGGACACGCGCATGGGGGCGCTCGTCAGCCTCAGCCAGCGCGACGATGTCCGCGCCCGAATCGCCGAGCTTGAGGCGGCGGGCGCACGGATCGTCGCCGGCGATCCCGATGCCGAGCCGCCCGTCCCCGGCGGCGCTTTCCTTGCGCCGGTGCTGCTGCGAACCGACGATCCCTGGGGCACCGCTGCGGTCCACGATTGCGAGCCGTTCGGCCCGGTCTCCACGATCATGCCCTATCGCGACCTCGCCGACGCGGTGGCGCTCGCCAACCGCGGCCGCGGCAGCCTCGTCCTGTCGCTGTTCACCCACTCTCCCGAGGCCGCCCGCGAATTCGTCCTGGGCGCCGCGGCCTATCATGGCCGGATGCTGGTCATCGACCGCGACAATGCCGCCGAATCCACCGGCCACGGCTCGCCGCTGCCGGTGCTGGTCCACGGCGGCCCCGGCCGCGCCGGCGGCAGCGAGGAGATGGGCGGCATCCGCGGCGTCAAACATTATATGCAGCGCACTGCGCTCCAGTCATCGCCGGCGATGATCGCGGCGATCACCGGGCAATATGTGCCGGGTGCGCCCAAGCACATCATCGGCGTCCACCCCTTCCGCCTCAAGATGAGCGAGCTTCACATCGGCGACACCTGGAAGACCGGAAGCCGCACGGTGACGATCGCCGACATCGAGCATTTCGCCGAGTTCACCGGCGACAAATTCTACGCCCACATGGACGAGGAAGCGGCCAAAGCGTCGCCGATCTTCGAGGGCCGCGTCGCTCACGGCTATCTGATCCTGAGCTTCGCCGCCGGCCTGTTCGTCGATCCCGATCCGGGCCCGGTGCTCGCCAATACGGGCCTTGAGAACCTGCGCTTCCTGACGCCGCTCTATCCCGGCGATTCGCTGCGCGTGGAGCTCACCGTCCGCGCCAAGTCGATCAAGTCGGAAGATACCGGCCAGGTGCGCTGGGCGGTGGAGGCCTTCAACCAGAAGGACGAGCTCGTCGCGACCTACGACCTTCTGACGGAAAACGTGCCGTAACGACGGCAACGGCTTTCCCGTCCGTTCGTTCTCCCCACGCAATTTCCCGAGGAGAGCGACCATGAAAGTCAGCGAAGTGATGACGCGCGACGTGCAGACGGTGTCCCCCGACCAGCCGGTGCAGGAGGCCGCCTCCTTCATGCTCAGGGCCGATGCGGGATCGATCCCGGTCACCGACGGCGGGCGGCTGATCGGAATGATCACGGACCGCGACATTGCGGTGCGCGGCATCGCCAAGGGCTACGGTCCGGAGACGCCGGTTCGCGAATTGATGACCGACGACATCATCATTGCCCGCGAGGACGACGACGTCGAGGAGATCGCGTCGCGGATGAGCGAGGCCCAGGTGCGCCGGCTGCCGGTGATCGATTCTCAGGAGCGGCTGTGCGGCATCGTCAGCCTTGGCGATCTCAGCCGCGAGGCGGACGTGGATACCGCGGGCGAAGCGCTCGAGGGCGTGTCCCAGCCCGGCGGCGACCACCGTCAGTAACGTCATTGCGAGGAGCGCAGCGACGCGGCAATCCAACGCTGGATTGCTTCGCTGCGCTCGCAACGACGCTTACCGCGAAGCGATGTCCCTGATCGCCTGATCGACCAGCCTGGCGTCGGTGCCGGCGTCGTGGCGCTCGGCGATCAGCTTCGCGGCAGCCTTGGCGGCGGCATCCGCGGCTGAAGCGCGCAGCTGCTCGACGGCGGCGCGCTCCTCGGCGGCGATCTTGTCCTCGGCCATCCGCGTGCGCCGGTCGATCAGCGCCTCGGCATCGCTCTTCGCCTTGGCGACGATTTCCTCGGCTTCATGCTTGGCGCGCTCGAGCAGGGCCGCCCGGTCCTTGTCCGCTGACGCCGACTTCGCCTCATATTCGGCCTTGAGCACCTCGGCTTCCTTGCGCAGCGCCTCGGCTTCGGCGAGCTGCTCGCGGATCAGCGCAATCTTGCTGTCGAGCGCGCCCGCAATCGCCCCTGGCACCTTCTTCCAGATCATGATCGCGATCACGACGATCATCGCAAGCGCAACCCAGCCGCCCGGATTGAGGCCCAGATAGGTCGGCTCAGCCATGCATTTCCGCCTTGACCGCCGCGGCGGCCTCCCTGCCGTCGATCGTCAGGCCGGTCAGCCGGGCAACCATCTCCTGCGTCGCCTCGACCGCGACCGCTTCGATCTCGGCATGCGCGGCCTCCAGGGCTTCGCGAATGCGAGCCTCGGCGGCTTCGACCTTGAGATTGATCCTCTCGGCCGCGGCCTTGACCTTGGTTTCCGTGTCGACAGCGCCCTCCTGCTTCGCTTCCTTGGCGATGCGTGCGGCATCGGCCCGGGCAGCATCCATGCGTGCCCGCCATTCCGCTTCTGTCTCGTCCGCTGCGGCACGCGCCGCCTGCGCCCGCTCGAGATCGTCGGCGATCCTTTTCTCGCGCTGATCGACCGTCGCCTGGATCTTCGGGACCATGCCGAGGCCGATCACGAAGAAGATGAAGCCGAGCGCGATCGCCAGCCAGAATAGCTGCGACAGCAGGACTATTGGAAGTTGCGAAAGCTGAGGCATCGAACCGCCTTTTAAACCAGCCTTTAGCCCTGGAAGGCGTAGAGGATGATCATGGCGATGGCGAATGCCATCAGGCCGAGAAGCTCGGCGGCCGCGAAGCCGATGAACAAACGGCCCTGCTGGCTGTCGGCCGCCGCTGGGTTGCGCAGCGCACTCTGCAGGAACGAACCGAACACATAACCGACGCCGGCTGCTGCAGCGCCGACACCGATGGCTGCAAGACCGGCACCGATAACCTTGGCGGAAGCAAGATCCATGATTGAACTCCTTGTGAGAAAGACGAGTGATTAGTGGAGGTTGACCGCGTCGCTGATGTACAGCGACGTGAGGATTGCGAACACGTAGGCCTGGATCGCGGCGACCAGCAGCTCGAGCGCGCTGATGAAGGTGACGAACAGGAAGCAGAGGATCGAAACGCCGAACCCGCCGCCGCCGGCTTGGAGCCCCTGGACGACGAAATTGCCGAAGATGTCGAGCAGAATGTGGCCGGCGAACATGGCGATGAATGGCCGAAGGCCAAGGCTGAACGGCCGCACCATGAAAGACACGAACTCGATCGGGAACAGCAGGACCTTGCCGATCCAGTGAACGCCGGAGGGCACGAACAGCGAAAAGAAGTGCAAGCCGTGCTTCCAGAAACCGACGCCGAGCACGATCGCGAAGCTGATCAGCGACATGACGCCGGTGAAGGTGAACTGGCTCGTCACGGTGAACGGGTGAGCCGCGGCGACGACGCCGAACGGCATGTTGCCCATGAGATTGCCGAACAGCAGGAAGATGAAGGCGGTGAAGACCCACGGCAGGTACTTCTTGCCCTCGGGCCCGATGCTTGCGTGCACCATGTCGTCGACGAAGCCGATGAGGCCCTCGACCGCGACCTGCCAGCGGCCCGGGATGAGCTGGCGCTTCATTCCGCCGAGCATGAAAAACCAGATCGTCGCGAGGACGATCAGCGTCCACAGCGCACTGTTGGTGAAGACGAGCGGATTGCTGCCACCGTTGAACGAGCCCGCGATGGGCTCGATCGAGAATTGGTGCATCGGATCGATGTCGCCGGCCGCCACTTGAAGTCCTTATCCTCGCCCGTCCGGTGGAGTGCCCGTCGAGCTCTTTGAAATCCGCATCACGTTCACGAATCCCCCGACGAAGCCGAGGAACAGCATGATCAGCAACAGCCACGGCTGCGTGCCGAGCCATTTGTCGAGCACGAAGCCGATGACGAAACCGCCCGCGGGAGCACCGATGAGGTTGCTCAGGACCAGCTGGCCGGCCTGATAGCTCGCATCGGGCTGTCGTTTCGCCGTCCGCTTCGCCTCCGCCTGCTGCAGTCGGTCGAGCCGCTCATCGAGCGATTCGAGCCGAGCGTCGGGTGGAAGCTTCGCGGCCTCGTCGTCGTCGTCGTCGTCGTCAACCATGATCTCCCCTGTGCGTCGCCCCTGCTGAAATGCAAGGGTCAGGCACGGGCGATGAACATTGCGGACAGCGACGCCGCCAAGGCGCGGACCCTTTATGAACGAGGCTGGAAAGTGTCAACCGCGAGAGCCGGCAACCACGCCTAGCGGCAGTGGTCGGGGACCGGCGCGGGCTGGCCAGGGACCCACCGCCTCCACACGCCGTCGGCGAGCATATAGGGCTCGCCGGGCTGGAGCTGCCGGAGCAGTTCGCATCCGGCCGCGATTCCAACCACCTGTGCAGTGACGTTTCGACGGGAAGCAAGCTCGAGGTAGAGATTGCGGCGGCGCAGGTTGATCGCCGCGACCTGCCGCTTCAGGTCGACGGACGCAGGAGCGGGAAAGCCCATATAGCCGTCGTAGCGCTCGCCGACCTGCCCGCCCTGGATCGCGGGCGCGATCAGCGACTGGGCAAACGCGGCCGCCCCCGTCGCCCCTAGCAGCCACGCGGCAATCCAGGCGGCAAGCTTCATGGCTTGGTCGGCGCGGGCGGGAACGCCTGCGGGTTCTTCTGGATCATCTGCTGGACGTCCTGCTGCAGCCGCACCAGCACCTCCTGCTTGATGTCGACATTGAGGTTGATCTCAATCGGCTTGTCCGGCGGTTTAACCGTGACGCAGCTTGCAAGCGGCAGCGCCGCGGCGGCAGCCGCCAATCTCAGCATGTTCGATGTTCTTCTCACTTCTTGCCTCCGGGTGGTGGTGACGACGTGGCCGGCTGACCCGACGGGGCCGGCTTGGTTTTGGTCTGCTCTTCTTGCTTCACCGTGCTCAGAACCTCGACCTTGAGCGCGGGCGAATCGACCGGGAACGGCATGACGGGGGCGATCACCTGGGTCGGGTCCTTGAACCCCTTGCCCATCTGGATGAGCGCCCGGAACGGCGCGTTGATATTGATATTGAGCCGCAGCGGAAGCTTGCTGAAGGCCGAGCGGACGAGTCCCGCGAGCAGGCCGTGACTCGGCCCGAGCGATACCTGATCGACCGTCAGCCGGGTCGCGAATTCACCGGCGAGGTCGCCGTCGAGGCGGATGATCATTGTCTGGTAGCGGACATCGCTCAAGAGGTTGACGGCGGTCCCGGCGACCAGTCCTTTGGGCTTGGTCCCAGTGTAGTGAAGCCGGCCGCCCGGAGGACGGGAGTCGAGCCGGCCGCCGACGATCCGGCCGCCGCTCTGATCGAAGATCATCGGCAGCACGCCGTCGAACGTGCCCGTGATCTCCAGGCCCTGGAAGCCGAGGCTGTCGATGAACATTTTCGCATTGAAGCCTTGCAGCTCGAACGTCAGCCGCTTGGCGCTCGGGCTCCCGAAGTTGAGCACGGTCTCGTGGAGGATCAGCCGCCCGCCCATGAACGGCCATTCGCCGCGCTCGACGCGTACGAGGTTGTGGGGCAGCAGCTGGTAACGGATGACGCCGTTGGTGACGGTGATACCCGGATTGATCGAGGCGATCGTCGCGACCTGATGCGGCGAAGTCTCCATCTCGAGCAGGTTGGTGAAATGGAGGCTGGTGGTAAGCCCGGTCACCGGGCCGAACGGCGCTGCAAGGTCCATGTTGGCCGTGGAGAAATCGCCGCTGGACGTGACCTTTCCGCCGCTCGACCAGTCGATCCGCCCCTGCCCGCGGATCGTCCCGTTGACCAGCGCGACCACGCCTTCGGTCAGCCGCGACAGCTGGTCGGGCTGGAAGTTCGGCCCGAACGCCAGGCCCGGCACGTCGAGCACCGCGTGACCGGCGCCAGTCGACAGCTTGTGCTCGATGCTGACGTCGGTGACGAGCGTACCCGTCGCCGGATGGCGGAGAGCGCCAGTCGCGCGAACGTAACCGCCGGCGATGGTGAAATGCACATTGTCGCTCTTGAGCGGATAAAAGCGCGGGTTGGGTGAGCGGTCGGAGACGGTGAGCGCGCTATCGACGCTGACATTGCCGTTGCGCAGCAGCCAGCTGCCGGTGCCGTCGCTGAGCTGGAGCGGAACCTTGCCGATCGACGCGCTGGCGCCGCCGAAGTTGCCCCTGATGGCGGGGCCGCCGAGGCGGCCGGTCAGCCGCGCCGCGTCGAACAGGATCGGCGAGGTCGAACGGCCGAGCCGCAGCCCGAGCCGATCAAGGCTGAACTGCTGACCGACGATCTGCCCGTTCGCTGCCTGCAGGTGCAGCGGCGAGCTGCCGAGGCGTCCGTCGAGCACCGGCGAGCGCAAGCGTGCACTCGCCAGCACCGGCCCGCCGGGCTGCTTGGAGACCATTGCCCGACCAATCGGGCACACCGGCAGCCGTGTCGGGCCGAGCTGCACCGTGCTCATTTGCAGATAATTGAAGCTGACCACGGCGCATGACGTGCCGAAGGCGAAGCTGCCGCCGTGGCCGACCTGCCCCTGGATCGGCAGCCGCAGCGCCTGCACGCGCCCGCTCGGGAACTTGCCGTCGAGCTGCGCGACCGTGCTCAGCGCGGTTGCGCCGCCTGGACCCGGGCCGAAGCGGATCGGCGCTAGCGCGAGCCTCTGGCCGGCCGCGGCATAAGGCGCGATCTCGGCGACACCGCTCATCGGGGCGCTCGGCGCCGGCTGGCTGAGGCTCACCCGCGCCTGCGGGAGTCCGCCGCCGCCGGTCTGCAGATTGCCGTCCATCCTGAGGCCGCCCGAGGGCCAGTAGTAAGTTACGCCGCTGCCGCCAAAGATCCGCGCCCGCGCTCCGCCCGGTCCGAGCACATCGGCTTCGTTGATCCGCGCCGCGCCGCCGCCGGGGAAGTTCACGACGGTGATGTGCCCGGCCGAATTGAAATTGCGCGCGGTCCGGATCACGGCATTCGCCATGCTGGTTGCGACCGGGCCGATCGGGGTCTTGGCTGCGGCGGCGAGCGGCTGGGTCACGCCCGCGAACATGCTCGGCGCGAGCGCGCCATTATCGGCGGCGTAATCGCCGACCATCGCGAACGTGCCCTCCTGCAGGTTGAGTTGATAGCCGCCATTGAGCCGCGTGCGGTCCGCGAAGATGGTTCCCATCCGCGACTTCTGCGCTGCGAGTTTCACCCGCCCCGCGACATGCCCAAGTGTCCCCTTGTAGCTGATGTCGCCGACGAAATTGGCGAGGCCGTTGGCCCCGGCGACGAGGCTGCTCATCGCCATCCTGCCGCTGCCGTCGATGCTGGTGAACGCCTCGTTGAAGCGCGCGTGGGCGTCGAAGCGCGGCGATCCGATGTCGAAGCGGCTGAGCGGGCAAAGGAAGCGGTCGAGGGTGACCGGCCCGTCGATCCGCGGGTGCCGCGCCACGACCGCCAGCGCGACATTGGCATGGAGGTTCACCGCCGCGCATCGGCCGGGGATCAGGCCGGGGCTGGTGATCGCCGCGCGCCCGGCGAAGCCGCCGCTGAGCTTGCCACTGCCCTCGACAGCAAAGCCGAGCGGCCCGAACGGCGTAGCAAGCGCGATGCTGCTGTCGGCGAGATCGACGGCGAAGTCGGGCAGCGCGAACGGCTTGTTGCTGGGCGGCGGCAACAGCCTGTCGATCTGCCCCCAGCTGACGCGGCCGTGGACCAGTCGGCCGCGCAGCCGCACGCCGCGCGCGACGATTCGGTAGACCTGGAAATTGCCATTCCATTCGAGGCGGGTTTCGATGTGAGCGAACCGGGCGACGAGGTCGGGATGCCTTGGGTCGCCGATGACGAGGTTGCTGACCTCCTGGATACGGAGGCCGACGCGGTCGAGGTGGTAACTGGCGGTCACCCCACGCCGCTGAAACTCGCCCTTGAGGTAATGCGTGGCGATCGGCCGCCGCTGGACCCAGACAACGCCGATGCCGATGGCGAGAAGCACCAGCAAGCCGATTGCAGCGAAACCCGCGATGCGCAGCCGGCCGCGGCGCACGACGAGGATCCGCTCTCCCCTCTCGCCTTCAGCATTCCGGCGCTCGTCCATCGGGCAACAAACCCTTGCGCCGCATCACCGTTCCAGACGCGGCATGACCGCTTCCCAAGCCGCGCCTTTCTGTGGTCTAGTGGCAACGCTCGGACCCGTCGCAACGAGGGGCGGCATGGACGCGCGCGTCAGCAGAGCGAAAAAGGTCGATGCGAAGGGACATCGCGCGCGACTGCGCGAGCGGCTGCTCGACGCCGGCGCCGACGGTTTCCACGATTATGAGCTGGTCGAATATCTGCTGACGCTGACGATTCCGCGGGTTGATACCAAGCCGCTTTCCAAGCGGCTGCTCCACGATTTCGGCGGGATCGGGCCGCTGCTCGGCGCCAGTGCCGACAGCCTCCGCCGCGAAGGCCTCACGGATGCGACCATCGCCGCGATCAAGATTGCCGAGGCAACCGCGCTGCGGCTGCTCGAAACTCGCATCGAGGGGCAGCCGGTGCTGTCGAGCTGGGAGGCGCTGGGCGACTATCTCCAGGCGGCGATGGGCCACAAGCGCGTCGAGGAAGTGCGCATCCTGTTCCTCAACGCCAAGAACATGCTGCTCGCCAATGAGGCGCTGTGGCAGGGAAGCGTCGACGAGGCGTCGGTCCACGTCCGCGAAGTGATCGCCCGCGCAATCGCCCTCGGCGCGACGGCGCTGATCATCGTCCACAACCACCCGAGCGGCGACCCGGCCCCGTCGAGCCAGGACATTCGCCTGACCCGCGACCTGGTCGAGGCCGGGCGGCACATGAAGGTCGCGGTGCACGACCATGTGATCGTCGGCGCTCAGGGCCGCACAAGCATGAGGGCGATGGGGCTGCTCTAATGTCTGCTTTCGACCGATTGCAGACGTTCGGGGCCGGAGCGCGGTTAATCGGAACGCATCCCCTTGCATTTGCGCTACAAATGTAGCACGCTACAGAAGTAGCAACCCTGCCGAGGTCGTAATGCTCGAACAGAAATTCGTGATAAGCCGTCGGACTGCGGTCGCGCTGCTCGGGGGTACGATAGGGGCAGCGGCGTTGGCGCGTTCGGGTTCGCTTGCGCCTTCGCTGACGGAAATCATTGATCGACATACCAAAGCCGTCGGCGGGGCGGCCGCGCTGGACAGCGTCCGTTCGAAATGGGTTTCGCTGACGATCACTGAGAAAGGCCAGGCAATCGACGGCGTTTATCAGTGCGTCGGAGTTCCGGAATGGCGGATTGATGTCTACGCGGGCGGCAAGCACGTCTTCTGCGAAGGGCTGGACCGCCGAGGGCCGTGGCTTTGGCCGGGCAGCGATCCGGCGCCAAAGAACGCGGCCGCGGACGCTCGGCGGACCGGCATCCAGGGAATCGAGTTCCATCTCTATGGCCTGCACCGCTTCCGCTCGCGCGGCCATCAACTGTTCCTCGATGCGCCACAGACGATCGATGCCACTCGCTATTACGTCATCCGGGTATTGATGCGCGACGCCTACGAGACCTTCCTGTTCATCAATCCGACCACGTTCCTCATCGACCGCCGCCGCGACCAACGAGCGCCACATCCAGACCTCGATCCCACGCGCAAGTTCCTGGAGACGCGTTATTCGGATTACCGACCCGTCGACGGCATCATGACGGCGTATCTCGAGGACCAATACAATCTGACCGACGGCACGTTGGTGAACCGCAGCGCGGTCAAGCAGGTTCACTATAATGGCGCTTCGACGCCGCAAGCTTTCGATCGCACGGCCCACTTTCAAGCGACGATCTAGGCTATCGGCCCTGCAGTCGGCTCGGCAGGTGCGAACGAGCATGCGCGCGATGGGGTTGGTCTAATATCCCCTTTCCACCCGCTGTAGCCATCAGAATGCTAAGCTGGGCACAGTACGAGCTTGCCCTCGAGCCCACCCGCTTCCAGTCGCCTATGGGCGTTGGGCACATCGGCGAAGGCGATGCGTTCGGCGACCTTAGGTTTGATGCGGCCCTTGCTCAGTAATTCGAACAGGTGCGCGAGGTCCTGCTTGAACCAATCAGGATGCCGAGCCCGCATTACATTGATCGAATAGAAGCGCGTGCGCTTCCCGCCTGGCAGCCACCCCCACAGATACATGCGTGCAATCGTCGCAAGGATCGCAGGCATTCGCTGCTTCGCCTGGACGCTCGCGGAAAAGCCGATTGCCACGAGGAGCCCGCCCTGCTTCAGGGATTTGAACGAGCGTCGATATCCATCCTCGCCGATGCCATCGAACACGACATCGAAGCCGCCCGGCACGACCTTCGTGAAGTCCTCGCGCTCGTAATCGATCGGCGTCGCCCCGAGTTCACGGATCAGCGCGGCATGCTTGCCATTGGCCGCACCCCAGGCTTCGAGCCCCGCGATTTGTGCCAGTGAGAGGAGCGCCTGGCCGACCGCGCCTCCGGCCCCGTGAACGAGAATCCGGTCGCCCGCCGCCACGTTCGCGCATCGATGCAGCATTTGATAGGCCGTGGTCCAGCTGAGGATCAGGGTCGCGGCCTCGGCCGAATCGATCCCCTTCGGGACCGGCGTCAGGTCCTGTGCCTTGAGCAGCCGATAGGTCGCGTCGGAGCCGACAACGGTCATATCCGCAACCCGGTCGCCGACCGTGAACCCGGTCACGTCGCGATAGACCGCATCGATCTCGCCGACGACGTCATACCCCATCACGAACGGGAGCTTGTACGCTGCGGTTTGCGGATAGAGATGCTGTCTGATTAGGGTTTCGGTATAATTGACTGAAGATGCGAGCACTCGAACCCGCACTTCGCCCCGACCTGGAACCGGCACCGGCAGGTCGACAACCCGCAGACATTCGGGGCCGCCATATTCGGCGAGTTCCACAGCTCGGTTGACGACGACCATCGGATCGAAGCCCTTTCTGCAGGCGGTGGCTAACCAGCGCTGCAGCATCCGCAAATGCGTTATCTTACGTAGGCGAGGACACTGCCTTCAACCAACAACGCTGGACCTTGGAGCATCGATTTGCGTTTCACTCACCATGTCGACCTACCGGATATTTTATCTGCGGGGGGGCATACTCGACGACGCGGATGAGCTTGCGTGCGACGATCTGGTCACGGCTGCCAAAACGGCGTCCTCGAAGCATCCGGAACTGACTGCTGAAATTTGGTCGGAGTCCAAGAAATTGGCGATTGTTCGCCCATGCCCTCCTAATGCCCGGAAGCGATGAGCAGCTGGTCGCAAAGGCCAAGTCGGATCAACCCGCCAGGTCCTGAGGACGGAGCGAGCTCACCAACCGGCTGTCATTCCAAATCTCACATTGGCGGGCATCGGGCTTCAGCTCGCGAGCCTTCGCGATGGCCTCTTCGTCGCTGCTCGCTTCGATCTCTTCTGGAAAGCTAATGCTGCCCACACCGTCCAGGCAATAGAGTCGATACGCCACACACCCCTCCCCACGAACGCTAACTCACCGTTTTAGCAGGAGAATTTAGTAATCACTTTGACAAGTTCGGCATTCACGTAGGTTAAGCCTACGGGTACGAGGACAGATCGCCGGTGCTGGCGGCTATTGCCGCCAGCTGAGCATTGTTCTTGGCGTTCAGCTTTTGCCGACACTCATCCAAGTGCCGCTCGACCGTGCGCGGTGCCAATGTGGTGCTGCGAGCGATCTCCTTGGCCGATTTTCCTTGGGCGATCAGGGTACGATCTCGCGCTGAAGCGGACTGAGGAATATTGCTTCTTGGTTTTTCACGCGCGCGAAAATGGGAACATGCGCGAAACGGTTCCAAGCGTCCGACTAGGCCGGAGAAGGTGAACTAGGCTCATCGTTGGGAGGCTGCATCTTGGGATGCGGCACCCCATTGCTCTGCTCGGCAGCCTTGGCGGCCTGCTTGTCGAAATCTTCAGCCATCTTACGCAGCGTGGCCGCAGTATGCTCATCGGTGATACTGCCAGCGAGGCGGCGGCACCTTGCCGCCTGCTCACGCAGAAAGGCCGGGTCTTGGCTCTCCTGCATCCCGGAGCGATTAGCAATGCCAATGGGCCGCTCATTCACACAGGTTAGGACCGACGGCGCGTCGAAGACTTATCCCCCGCATTCTTGATCTGCTTAACCGCAGGACCGCGGCTTTCCACCCGAAGCTGACCTTCAAGAAACTGCTGTCCTACAGCGGCCTGAATGTGCTCGATGCCATGGGTGAATGGCGATTCTGTCTACCCTTGGCGCGCAGCGGCTTGGCTCAAACGTCGTTCCTCACTGCGAACATTCGCGAAGATTCGCGCCTCATTTGAACCCCCGCGCCGTCCCTGCTAGCCGCGCCAGCCATGGTCCCCCGCTATTCCCGCCCCGAAATGACCGCCATTTGGTCGGCTGAGAACCGCTACCGCATCTGGTGGCAGATCGAGGTATTCGCGGCCGAGGCGATGGGGCGGATCGGGATGATTCCGCCAGCAGACGCCGCGGCGATCCGCACGGCTTATGACGCGAACGTCCTGGGCGAAATCGAGATCGCGGCGATCGACGCGATCGAGGCGGTGACCAAGCATGACGTGATCGCCTTCCTCACCTGGGCGGGCAAAAAGCTCGGACCCGAGCGGCGCTGGCTGCACCAGGGCATGACCAGCTCCGACGTGCTCGACACCGCACTTGCGGTGCAGCTCAAGCAGGCTGCCGACGTGCTGATCCGCAACCTGGACGAGCTGCTGGCGGTGCTCAAGCGCCGTGCGTTCGAGCACAAGGCGACGCCGACGATCGGCCGAAGCCACGGTATCCACGCGGAGCCGACCACCTTCGGGCTCAAGCTCGCGCAAGCCTATGCGGAATTCACGCGGCAGCGCGAGCGCCTGCTCGCCGCGCGGGAGGACATCGCGACCTGCGCGATCTCGGGCGCAGTCGGCACCTTCGCGCAAGTGCCCCCCGAAGTGGAGGCGCATGTCGCGGCCGAGCTCGGCCTGACGCCCGAGCCGGTCTCGACCCAGATCATCCCGCGCGACCGGCATGCGATGTTCTTCGCCACCTTGGGCGTCATCGCCTCATCAATCGAGCGGCTCGCGACCGAAATCCGCCACCTCCAGCGGACCGAAGTGCTCGAGGCGGAGGAATATTTCTCGCCGGGCCAGAAGGGCAGCTCGGCGATGCCGCACAAGCGCAACCCGGTGCTGAGCGAGAATCTGACCGGCCTCGCGCGCATGGTCCGCGGCTATGTGACGCCGGCGCTGGAGAATGTGGCGCTGTGGCACGAGCGGGACATTTCGCACTCGTCGGTCGAGCGGTTCATCGGCCCGGACGCGACGATCACGCTGGATTTTGCCTTGGCGCGGCTGACCGGCGTCATCGACAGGCTCATCGTCTATCCCGAGCGCATGCAGAAGAATCTCGACCGAATGGGCGATCTCGTCCACTCGCAGCGCGTGCTGCTGGCGCTGACTCAGGCGGGGCTCAGCCGGGAGGAGAGCTACGCACTGGTCCAGCGCAACGCCATGAAGGTGTGGGAATCGGACGGCGCGCTGTCACTGCTCGACCTGCTCAAGGCCGATCCGGACGTCTCGCAGCGTCTCTCGGCCGAGCAGCTCGAGGAGCTGTTCGACCTCGACCATCACTTGGCCCACGTCGACACGATCTTCGCCCGGGTGTTTGGTAACGCAGGTTAACTCTTTCGCAGAGCACAAGATTTTTCGTGCACCTGCGAAATTCAGTGACTATTC
>JBJMVJ010000182.1:0-17294 GCA_045810685.1 Sphingomonas sp. | reverse complement strand
CTAAGCCAGCTTGCCGGAGTGAGTTTCCAACCACTGCGAAAGAGTCTGTAATTTAGGACTCAGGGCGCGGGTTCGCTCGATGCTGCGGGAGGCGCAGTACATCTGGTTGAAATCGTGCTTGAACTGGAACATGTTGCCGAGGTCGTCGGCGCCGGGGAAGCCAAGCGCGCGATAGGCGTTGGGATCGGCGGCTTCGTAGCGCACCGGGCTGCCGAGCTGCCGCGAAAGCTCCGCGGCCATTTCCGCGCCGGTCAGATGCTCGCCCGCAATCCCGATCGTCTTGCCGGCGAGCGACGGGCCCGCCTTGAAGATCCCGTAGGCGCTGCGACCGATGTCTTCGGCGGCGATACCCGGCAGCTTCTCGTCGCCCATGGGGAATGAAATGAAGAGGTCGCCGTTGGCGTCGGCTTGGGGGCCAAGGCCGAAGTGGATGAAATTGTCCCAATAGAAGGAGGTCAGGAGAAAGGTCGTGGGCACATTGTTTTCGATGAAGAAGCGGTTGGCCTCGCCTTTGGCGTCGAAGTGCGGAACCTTGTACTTGCCCATCAGCGTCGGCATGCGCTCGTCGTCGAGCGGCACCAGCTCGCGGGTATCCTCCAGCGTTGACCAGATCACGTGCTTCAGCCCCGCCGCAGCTGCCGACTTTGCCAGCAGCTCGGCGTCGCGAAGCTCTCGTTCCGGCGAGAAATGATCCCAGAAGAAGGTGACGCAATAGGCGCCGTACGCACCCTCGAACGCTTTGCGGATGCTGGCTTCGTCGTCGAGATCTGCGCGCACCACCTCGGCGCCGAGCGCGGCAACCCTCTTGCCTGCCTCGGATTCGGGGTTCCTGGTCAAGACCCGAGCCTGGAATTCGCCGGCAGGATCCTCGTGGATCGCGTGGACGAGGCCGCTGCCCTGGGCGCCGGTACCGCCGACGACGGCTATGATCTTGCGCGACATGACAGCTCCTCCACGCGGCTGGGGCGAAGCGCTGTTTATACCGCGTCGCAAGTTTTGCGACTCAGAATCGCCGCCTAGAGATATTCCGCGAACTCGCGCAACAGCCGCCGGTACAGGTCGCGCTTGAACGGCACGATCATCTCAGGAAGCCGTTCCGGCTCGATCCACTGCCACTCGCGGAACTCGGGATGCTTGGTGACGATGTTGATGTCGCTGTCACGGCCGAGAAAGCGGGCGACGTACCAATCCTGGTCCTGGCCGATCCATTTCCCGCCCCACAATTTGCCGCGCAGCTGCTCGGGCAGATCATATTTCAGCCGCTCGGGACATTCGGCGACGCGCTCGACGAGGTGCGGCGGGATGCCGGTCTCTTCCTCGAGCTCGCGCAGCGCGGTCATCCACGGATCGTCCTCGCCCTCATCGATTCCGCCCTGCGGCATCTGCCATGCCTCATCCGTATTATCGATCCGGGCGCCGACGAACACCTTGCCCTGTGGGTTGAGCAGCATGACGCCGACGCCGCGCCGGTAGCCGCCCTCGCCGGTGCTCATCGCGCGCGCTCCACCCACGGTTTCAGATAAGCGAGGCAGCGGGCGAAATCCTCCTGCGACGAGGGCACCGCCTTCCTCAGGTTCAGGAACCCGTGCACCGTTCCGGGCGCCTCCCAGTAGATCGTCTCGATGCCGGCCTCGGCGCAGCGCGCAGCGTACGCCCGCCCCTGGTCGCGGATCGGGTCGAGCCCGGCGGTCAGCACGAACGTCGGCGGCAGCTTTTCCACGCCCGCAAGCAACGGGCTGTAGCGCCAGTCATTCCTTGGACCGGCGTAGCTTTCCTCGAACCAATCCATGCTCTCTTTCACGAGCAGAAACCCCTGGTTGAACTGGTCGTAGCTCGGATAGCGCACGCACGGGTCGGCCGCGGGATAGATCAGCCACTGCCCGGCGACGGGCACCGCCGCCGGTTCGTCGCGCAGCGCGGCACTGACTGCGGCAGAGAGATTGCCGCCGGCGCTGTCGCCCGCGAGGAACAGGCTCGTCGCGGAGCGCCCCAACTCTGGCATCCCGCTCGCGATCCACCGCGCGGCGGCGAGGGAGTCGTCGAATGCGGCGGGGAAGGGGTGCTCGGGGGCCAACCGATAATCGACCGACACCACCGGCAGGTCGAGCTCGATTGCTATATCGATGCACAAGGGGTCGTGCGTCTCGAGGCCGCCGATCACCCAGCCTCCGCCGTGGATGAAGACCAGGATTGGACCCGGCCCGCGCTCCTCCCGCGCATCGTAGAGCCGCAGCGGCACCGGCCCGGGCACGTCGCGCATCACCGCAATCTCGCGAGCCGGCGCATCGAGCGCATAGCGGCCGGCGACCATCATCTGTCGAGCGCCCTCCGGCCCGACCTCGTGAGCCCTCGGCCCCGGCAGATTGTCGAGGAATTCGAGCAGCTGCCGGACGTCCGGCCTGACGAAATGCTCGGTCATCGCGCGTCATTGCGGGTATTGCCCACTACTCGCAAGCGGCTGGTTGACTTGTCACCGTCCGGTGCGCTCAACTTCTCCGATGAGCGCGTTCCTGGCTGCAGCGGCGTTGTTTGCCGCTTCGCCTCCTCTGGTCGAGGCGCCGATGGTCCCTTGTCCGACTTATGAGGGAGATCAAAACATCATTCCGGTCGGTCGTCGCCGGATCGAGGGACGTCAGCAGCCGCCATATGGCGACGCGCTTGGCGACGCTTGGGAAATGGAAGAAGTGTCTTGCTGGCGCGGCATTTGGCTGCGGCGCGGAAAGACCAGCATCTTCGATGCCTATTGGCAAAATCCGGACGGCGAACGCGAGCGCGCGACGCTGCAAATGTGGCTCAGCGGAAGAACGGTAACCGTCGTTCGCCGCCACCCGCACGGCAAATACTGCCGTTATGACGGAACCATCAGCATGGACTGGTGGTCGGTTGCAGGCTGGTACAGCTGCACCTGGGAGCGACGCCCCATGCAATGGCGCGGCCGAATCGTCCGCTTGCCCGAGGTGCTTCCGAACGCCCTGCGATAGGCTTTTCCGCATTAGAAGTGGCGAAAAGGGGTTCGCGAGCTTAAGGATGCGAGGACACCCGAACTCGCGTCTGTAAAGGACCCACTCGTGGCGACAGCCACCCACATCCTCTCCGACAAGGAAGCGACGGCGCACCCGCCGCAGGAAGCCGTCGTCGTCCGCTTCGCCGGCGACAGCGGCGACGGCATGCAGCTGACCGGCGGGCAGTTCACTTTGTCGACCGCGCTCGCCGGCAACGACCTCGCGACCTTCCCCGACTTCCCCGCCGAGATCCGCGCGCCGCAGGGCACGACCTTCGGGGTGTCCGCCTTCCAGATCAATTTCGGCTCGACCGCGATCGAGACCGCCGGCGACCAGCCCGACGTGCTGATCGCGATGAACCCGGCGGCGCTCAAGGTGAACGCCGATGCGCTTCGGGAAGGGGGGCTGATCATCGCCGACGAGGGCGAATTCACGGCCCGCAACCTCGCCAAGGCCGGGTACGAGCAGAGCCCGCTCGAGGACGGCAGCCTCAATAAATGGCAGGTCGTCCACTTCAACATCTCGCAGCTCACCCTCGACGCCGTGAAGCCGTTCGGCCTCGGCAACAAGGAAGCGCTGCGCTGCAAGAACATGTGGACGCTGGGGCTCGCGCTGTGGATGTTCGACCGCGACCGCGGCCCGATCGTCGACTGGCTCAAGGCGAAGTTCGCCAAGTCCCCGGAGCTTGCTGAAGCCAATATCGCCGCGCTCAACGCGGGCCATGCTTATGGCGAGACAGTCGAGATGGGCGCGCCGTTCAAGCAGCACCACATCTCGCCAGCGCCCGCCGAGCCGGGTCTGTACCGCACGGTCACCGGCGCCGAAGCGCTCGCGCTCGGCCTCGTCGCCGGATGCCAGCTCGCCGGCGTCAACATGTTCTTCGGGTCATACCCGATCACCCCGGCAAGCCCGCTGCTTCACCATTTGGCGCGGCTCAAGGAATTCGGGATCACGACTTTCCAGGCTGAGGACGAGATCGCGGCCATCTGCGCGGCGATCGGCGCAAGCTATGCCGGCCAGCTCGGCATCACCTCGTCCTCGGGCCCCGGAATTGCGCTGAAGACGGAGGCGCTGGGCCTCGCGGTCATGACCGAGCTGCCGCTGATCGTTGTCAATTCCCAGCGCGGCGGCCCCTCGACCGGCCTTCCGACCAAGACCGAGCAGTCCGACCTCTACCAGGCCGTTTACGGCCGCAACGCGGATTCGCCGCTGCCGGTGATCGCCGCTCGCTCGCCGGCCGACGCGTTCGACTGCGCGATCGAGGCGTGCCGCATCGCGACGCACTTCATGACGCCGGTGATGCTGTTGACCGACGGCTATATTGCCAACGCCGCCGAGCCTTGGCGCGTGCCGGATATGAGCAATTACCAGCCGTTCCCGGTGAGTTTCTTCGATACCGCGCCGGCCGAAGGGCAGGGGGTGATGCCTTATGCGCGCGGCGACGGCCTCGCGCGGCCATGGATCAGGCCGGGCACTCCCGGACTCGAGCATCGCATCGGCGGCATCGAGAAGCAGCCCGGCACCGGCAACATCGATTACTCGCCCGCGGCGCACCAGGAGATGACCGACACTCGTCACGCCAAGGTGCTCGGCGTTGCCAACTCCATTCCCGACCAGGAGGTCTGCCTCGGCCGCCAAGGCGCGAAGCTTGCGGTGGTTGGTTGGGGCTCGACTTTTGGCCCGATCCATCAGGCGGTGCGGCGCGCGATCGCCAACGGCCAGGACGTCGCCCATGTCCACGTCCGTCACATCTGGCCGATGCCCAGGAATATGTCTGTCCTATTGAAAGGCTTCGAGCATATCCTGGTGCCGGAGATGAACATGGGCCAGCTGAAGACTCTGCTTCGCGACCAGTTCCTGGTCGATGCGCAATCGCTGACGAAGGTCAGCGGGCACCCCTTCCGCATCGCCGAGATCGAAGCGGCGATTGATGCGCAATTGGCCGCCGACCCGCGCGCGCGCGTTGAGGGGTGAACTTAGTGAACCTTCGCGGGCGCAATCGATGAAACAGATCAACGTCTGGCCGATGCTGATGCTGCTGATCGTCGTCGTGCTCCTTATCGCTTGGCTCGGTGGATTTTTGCGATGAATGAAATGACGACCGTCACCACCGCCAAGGACTGGGCGAGCGACCAGGAGGTCCGCTGGTGCCCGGGCTGCGGCGATTATGCCGTCCTGAAAGCGGTGCAGCGGACAATGCCGGACCTCGGCGTCGCGCGCGAGAAGACGGTGTTCATCAGCGGCATCGGCTGCTCGAGCCGCTTCCCTTATTACATGGCGACCTACGGCTTCCACACGATCCACGGCCGCGCGCCGGCGGTGGCGACCGGCGTCAAGCTCGCCAATCCCGAGCTCGACGTTTGGATCATTACCGGCGACGGCGACGCCCTGTCGATTGGCGGCAACCACACGATGCACGTGCTTCGCCGCAATCTCGACTGCCAGATCCTGCTCTTCAACAACGAGATCTATGGGCTGACCAAGGGCCAATACTCGCCGACCAGCCGCGTCGGCACGCGCAGCCCTTCAACCCCGTTCGGCTCGGTCGACCGGCCGGTGACGCCGTGCATGTTCGCGTTGGGCTCGGGCGCGCGGTTCATCGCGCGGGGCATCGACGTCCACAAGAATCTGCCCGAGGTCCTCAAGGCGGCGCACGCCCACCGCGGCGCGAGCTTCGTCGAAATCTACCAGAATTGCGTGGTCTACAACGACGACGTGTTCGCCGGCTTCACCGAGCGCGACGTGGCCGCCGAGAAGCAGCTGTGGTTGAAAGCCGGCGAGAAGATGCTGTTCGCCGGCGGGACCAAGGGCTTGGCGCTCGACATCGAGCGGCTGGCGCTCAAGGTTGTCGACGCCGACGATTCCGCGGTGATCGTCCACGACCCGAAGAACAAGGGCATCGCCGCGATGCTGATCGAGATGCCGGACAGCTTCCCGGTCGCGTTGGGCGTGATCTACGAGGACCCGGCGCCGACGTTCGAGCGCGCGGTCATCGAGCAGAACCGGGCCGCCGCCTCGGGCAAGGCCGCCGATCTCCAGGCGCTCGTCAGCAAGGGCCAGACCTGGATGGTCGAAAAGGAGCCGCACAAGATTTGAGCCGCGCGGCCTGATTGGACAATCTCACGCACAGTCTGGTCGGCGCCGTCCTCGGGCGCATGGGCCTCAAGCGCCTGACGCCGCTCGCCATGCCGGCGATGATCATTTCGGCCAACCTGTCAGACGTCGACAGCTTCGTCGCGCCTTTGTTCGGCACCACGGCGCGCACGTTCCACCGCGGCTTCACGCATGGCATCGGCGGCGCTTTCACGATGCCTTTCTTGGCTGCCGCAATCATTCTAGTGCACGAAAAGTTGCACCAAAGCAAGGAAGGCCGAGTTAAGCTCGCCGGCCTGCTGGCGGTCTGCTTCATCGCCTTCTTGAGCCATCCCGCGCTCGATTATCTGAACACCTACGGGGTCCGGCTGCTCGAGCCTTTCTCCCATCGCTGGTTCTACGGCGACACTTTGTTCATCCTCGACCCGTGGATCTGGATGATGCTGATCCTCGGCCTCGAATTCTCCTGGCGCGCCGAGCGGCTCGGCCGCGACTGGACGCGTCCGGCGGCTTGGGCGTTTACGGCGATGCTCGCGTACATCGGCATCAACGCCTTCATTTCCGTGCGGGCCGTTGCAGCCGCGCGGCCGTTGGTCGAGCGCGTCGGAACGCCGACGGCTGTCGTCGCCGGCGAGGTCCCGCTTGAGTTTTGGACGCGCGAGGTGATGTGGCGCACCGAGAAGCTCGGCGGCACCGTGCATTACAGCGCCTTTTCCGGACCTCGCCTCGATGCGCGCGCCGTCGCCCTGAACCTCGACAACCCCCTGCTGGCCGAGGCGAGGCGCACCGATCGCGACGTCTGCACGTTCCTATTCTGGTCGCGCATGCCGCTGGTGCTCAGTCTCGACGGGAAATTCTATTTGAGCGACCAGCGCTTCCCGGCGCTCCGCCGCACGACCTTCATGGTCCCGCTCGACAAGCGTTGAACGAAAACATAACGCGTGGCGCATGAGCACGCGCGGCGAACATCTGGTGCGCGCGGACCGTGGTTTCGCGACCGGCGGCGGAATGGTTGCGCGGCTGATGGCGCCGGCCTTCTCCAAGGTGCTTGATCAGATCGACCGCCACCTCGCCTGCGGCGGAATCGAGGCGGTACTGCCCAACGGATCGAAGCGGCGCCTGGGTCTCCACGCCAACGGGCCGAAATCGGTCGTGCGCCTGTCGAGCTGGCTCGCTCTGGTTCGCCTCGCCACGTCGGGATCCGTCGGCTGGTACAAGGCGTGGGCGCTGGGCGAATGGTCGAGCCCCGATCCTGTGAGCGTGTTCGAGCTGTTCGCCGCCAACACCATCGCCCTTGGCGACCTCGGCCGCGCCAAAGGCCTGTTCCGCTGGCTGAACGCCCTTGCCCATCGGCTGCGCGATAATGCGCCAGGCAAGGCCCGGCGCAACATCGCCGCCCACTACGATCTCGGCAATGATTTCTACAGCGCCTGGCTTGACACGACGATGACCTATTCCTCGGCGCGCTTCGTTTCGCCTTCGGACACGCTCGAGCAAGCGCAGCTACGCAAAATCCACAGGCTACTCGACCGGCTCGAGCTTGAGCCGGGGCAGCGACTGCTCGACATCGGCTGCGGCTGGGGCTCTCTTCCGATCGAGGCTGCAAAACGCGGCGTGTCCGTCGTTGGCCTTACGCTCTCCACGGAACAGAAAGACTGGGCCGAGCGCAAGATCGCGGAAGCGGGCTTGGCCCACCGGATCGAGATCCGCCTCCAAGATTATCGCGACACGGTCGGGCAGTTCGACGCGGTGGCTTCGGTCGAAATGGTCGAGGCGGTCGGGCAGCGCTGGTGGGGCGTCTATCTCGACAGCATCGCCCGGAACTTGAGGCCCGGCGGCCGCGCGGGCTTGCAATTCATCAGCTTCGACCATCGGCAGTTCGACCGCTACGCCCGCAATGTCGACTTCATCCAGGCCTATATTTTCCCCGGCGGCCTGCTGCTTGATGAGCCGCAGTTCGAAGCGCTGGCTCGCGAGCGACATCTGAGCTGGGACGACCGTGAGGGTTTCGGCCTTGATTATGCCGAGACATTGAAGCGTTGGCGCGAGCGCTACGACCAGGCGATCGCGCGCGGCGCGCTCCACGGCTTCGAGGAGCCGTTCCAGGATCTGTGGCGCTATTATTTGATGTATTGCGAGGGCGGTTTTCGCGGGCGCGCGATTGACGTCGCGCAAGTCACCATGGTGAAGGGCTGAAGCAAAGTCGGGTGAGCTCTACCGGCCTGAAAGCATAGCAGGGCTCACCCGTGCTCGGCACAGGGGCAACGTTGCGCCGAGCAATACCGAACATCGTTCGGGCCGCCCGGCCCGCTTTCGTAAAGTGGGAACTCGACTCCAGACGCCGCCGCACAACTGGCGTTACGACGGCCGCAGATTATTCAATAGGCATTAACCCGAAAGCAGGCAACGGCTTGTTGACAGATTTATTGCACCCGCAGCGCCCGAAAGTCAGGCGTCGATCCGCACCTTCTCGCCGGTCGGAGCGTCGGCCGCCAGTCGCTCGACGATTCCGTTGGCAACGACTTCGGGCGGCTTGACGCTTTCCGGCTCCTCGCCCGGAAAGGCGAGTGCCCGCATGCGCGTTCGCGTCGCGCCAGGATCGATGATGTGAACCTTGAGCCGGCCGCTGTACGCAGTCTCGTCCGCGTAAGCGCCGAGCAGGGTCTCGAGCGCGGCTTTCGACGACCCGTAAGCGCCCCAGAAGGCGCGCGGTTCGCCGCCGACTGACGAGGTGAGGGCGACAACATCGGCCTTGTCCGCCCGTTTGAGCAAAGGGTCGAACGCCGCGATCATCGCCTGATTGGAGAGCAGGTTGAGGCTCAAGAGCCGGGAATATTCCTTTGGATCGATGTCCTGCACCGGGGTCAGCGACCCCAACATTGCCGCATTGAGAACGAGGACGTCGAGCTTGGCCCAACGCTCGGCCACCGCGCCCGCAAGCTTGCCGATGCTCTCGCCGTCGGTGAGGTCGAGCGGCGCGATTGTCGCCGTTCCGCCGCCGTCGTGGATTCGCTCTTCCACTTCCTCGAGGGCGGCGGTGGTCCGGGCGACTAGGATGACATGCGCGCCCGCCCCCGCAAGCGCTTCCGCAGTCGCCGCACCGATGCCGCGGCTGGCGCCCGTGACCAGCGCCAGCTTGCCTGAAAGTGGCTTCGAATCAGTCATGGCGCCGCGTCTAGCGGCTTAGCGGCTCGCAACCAAAGACAGGGGCGCGCCGCCCTCCTTCTCCGCCAGATCAGTGAGCGTCGTCGGATAAGCGCCGGTGAAGCAGGCATCGCAGCGCTGCGGCTGGTCGGCGTCGCGCTCGTCGCCGAGCGCCCGGTACAACCCCTCGATGGAAATGAAGGCGAGGCTGTCGGCGTTGATGTAATCGCGCATCTGCTCGAGGTTCATCTGCGCCGCGAGCAGCTTGGCGCGCTCGGGCGTGTCGACTCCATAGAAGCAGCTGTGCCGGGTGGGTGGCGAGGCGATCCGCATATGCACTTCGCGCGCGCCGGCATCGCGCATCATCTGCACCAGCTTCACCGACGTGGTGCCGCGCACGATCGAATCATCGATGAGCACGATGTTCTTGCCGGCGACGAGCGCCGAATTGGCGTTGTGTTTCAATTTGACGCCCAGGTTGCGGACCTCCTGGCTGGGCTGGATGAACGTCCGTCCGACGTAGTGCGAGCGGATGATGCCAAGCTCGAACGGGATGCCGCTCGCCTGTGAAAATCCGATCGCGGCCGGAACGCCGCTGTCCGGCACCGGCACCACATAATCCGCCTCGACCGGCGCCTCGCGCGCGAGCTCGGCGCCGATATTCTTCCTCACCTCGTAGACCGACACGCCTTCGGCGATCGAATCCGGCCGGGAGAAATAGACATGCTCGAAAATGCACGGCCGCGGCGCAACGTTTTCGAAGGGCCGGAAGGAGCGGATCCCGGCGTCGTTGACGAGGACCAGCTCGCCGGGCTCGACGTCGCGCAAATAGCTCGCGCCGACGACGTCCAGCGCCACCGTTTCCGAGGCGAAGATCGTGGCTTCGCCGAGCTTGCCCATGACCAGCGGCCGGATACCGAGCGGGTCGCGGCAGGCGACCAGTCCTTCCTCGGTCAGCACGACGAGCGAATAAGCGCCCTCGACCTGCTTCAGTGCGTCGGTAAGCCGGTCAAGCATGTTGATCCGGTCGGACGTGGCGACGAGGTGGATGATGACCTCGGTATCGCTGGTCGACTGGAAGATCGAGCCGCGGCGGTTGAGCGTCCGCCTAAGCTTCATTGCGTTGGAAAGATTGCCGTTCTGGGCGAGCGCAAAGCCGCCCTGGGCGAGTTCGGCGAACAACGGCTGGACGTTGCGCAGCGCCGTTTCGCCGGTGGTCGAATAGCGCACATGGCCTATGGCGGTTCGCCCGCCAAGGTTCCGGATGACGTCGTCGCGATCGAAATTGCCGGCGACATGCCCCATCGCCCGGTGCGAGTGGAAATGCTTGCCGTCGAAGCTGGTGATGCCGGCGCCTTCCTGGCCGCGGTGCTGGAGTGCGTGAAGCCCGAGCGCGACAAAGCTCGCCGCATTGTCGGCACCCCAGATGCCGAACACGCCGCATTCCTCGCGAAGCTTGTCACTCTCGAACGGATTGGTCGTCAGCATCGTCTGGGTCCCCGGCTTCCCCACGGTGTCGCGAAACGATGATATAGGGGCGAGGGCCGGCTTTGTCGCCCCCGTCCGGAATAAGACGTGAAATTTTAACGGTTTAGCGCCGCTAGGCTTTGTAAAAGGCGGGGAATTTCTGGCGCAGCGTGGCGACCTTGGGCCGATCGTTGACGACGATATAGGGGAAGTAAGGGTGCCGCCTCGCGAAACCCTGGTGATAGGATTCGGCCGGGTAGAAGGCGCCGTGCTCGATCTTCGTCGCGATCGGCGCCTTGTATACGTGGGCCTCGCTCAGCCTCGCGATGAACGCCTTGGCGAAGCGTTCCTGTTCCGGCGTCTGCGGGAACACCGCCGAGCGGTAGCTCGAGCCGGCATCGGGGCCCTGGCGGTTCACCTGCGTTGGGTCGTGGGCGACGGTGAAATAGATCTGCAGCAGCTGGGCGTAGCTGACCTTGCTTGGGTCATAGCTGATCCTCACCGCTTCTGCGTGTCCGGTTCGCTCCGAGCTCACCGCATCGTAATTGGCGCTCTTCGCGTCGCCGCCGGCATAGCCGGAGACAACGTCGGTGACCCCCTTCACATGCTCGAACACCGATTCCATGCCCCAAAAGCAGCCGCCGGCGAGGACGGCCGTTTCGGTGTGCGGCGTAGCCGGGGCCGGGCTGGTCGCGAGAGCCGCGGCGAGTATCGCCATCGTTGGTTTCATCATAGGCGATGTTGTGTGCCCCAGCCGACATTTACAGATGCTGGACGGAATCCCCGCCGCGCAATAGGGACGCTGCTGACACGGAGGTAAGCGAATGCCCACCTACACCGCGCCGGTGCGCGACAGCCTGTTCATCCTCAACAGCGTTCTCGACATCGGTCGTTATTCGAACCTGCCCGGTTTTGCCAACGCGAGCCCGGATCTGGTCGAGGCGATCCTCCAGGAGGCGGGACGCTTCTGTGCGGAGGTGTTGCAACCCTTGAACCGCATCGGCGATGAGGTCGGCTGCAAGCGCGCGGACGACGGTTCGGTCACCACGCCGCCGGGGTTCAAGGAAGCTTGGGCACAATTTTGCGAAGCTGGGTGGCCAACGCTGACCGTGCCGGAGGCATATGGCGGCCAGGGCCTGCCGCAGGTCGTCGGCACCGCCGTCAGCGAATATATCTTGTCCGCCAACCACAGCTTCGAAATGTACCAGGGCCTGACTTCCGGCGCGATCGCGTCGCTGCTGGTCAAGGGCTCCGACGAGCTGAAGCAGCGCTACGTGCCCAACATGGCGACCGGCAAATGGACGGGCACCATGAACCTCACCGAGCCGCATTGCGGCACCGACCTCGGCCTGTTGAAGACGCGCGCGGATCCGAATGTCGACGGCAGCTACTCGATCACCGGCACCAAGATATTCATTTCCTCGGGCGAGCACGACCTCGCCGAAAATATCATCCACCTGGTACTCGCCAAGCGAGCCGGCGCCCCCGACAACGTCAAGGGGATCTCGCTGTTCGTCGTGCCCAAGTTCCTCGTCCACGAGGATGGTACGATCGGCGCCCGCAACCCGGTGACCTGCGGCGCGCTCGAAAAGAAAATGGGCATCCACGGCAACGCGACCTGCGTCCTCAACTACGACGGCGCCAAGGGCTGGCTCGTCGGCGAGCCCGAGAAGGGCCTGCAGGCCATGTTCATCATGATGAATGCCGCGCGCCTGGGCGTCGGGCTCCAGGGCGTCGCCCAGGGCGAAGTCGCCTATCAGAACGCCGCGATCTACGCGCGCGATCGCCGACAGGGCCGCGCGCTCCACAAGGACGAACGCGACACTGAGGCCAAGGCCGACCCAATCATCGTCCACCCCGACGTCCGCCGGATGCTGATGGAATCGCGTGCGTGGAACGAGGCGGGGCGAGCGCTCGTGCTATGGGGCGCGCTGCAGGTCGACCTGATGCGCCGCTCGCAGGATGAAGGCGAGCGCCAGACGGCCGACGACCTCCTCAGCCTCATCACCCCGGTGATCAAAGGCTATCTGACCGACAAAGGCTTCCAGGCGGCGGTCTACGGCCAGCAGGTGCTCGGCGGCCACGGCTACATCCGGGAGCACGGGCTCGACCAGTTCGTCCGGGACGCGCGCATCACCCAGATCTATGAGGGCACCAACGGCATCCAGGCCATGGACCTCGTCGGCCGCAAGCTGCCCAAGGACGGCGGCCGAGCTGTGCGTGCCTTCTTCGAGCTGGTCGGGCGCGACATTGCCGACGCCAAGGGCGCGGGCGATCCCGCGGGTGTTGCCGCCGCGCTCGAACCGGCACTCGACGACCTGCAGGTCGCGACCATGTGGCTCGCGCAGAACGGCATGGCCAATCCCGATAATGCCGGGGCCGGGGCCTACCCTTACATGGACCTGATGGGCCTCGTCTCGCTCGGCTGGATGTGGCTCAAGATGGCGGCCGCGTCGAAGCGCGCGCTCGACGAGGGCAGCGAGGACCGTCCGTTCCACGAAGCCAAGCTGGTCACCGCCCGCTTCTATGCCGAGCGGGAGCTGCCGCTATCGAATGCGCTTCGGCGCAAGATCGAGGCCGGCGCGGAAACGTTGATGAAACTTCCGGCCGAGGTGTTCTAGGCCGCTTTTCGTCCCGCAAGCTCGGCTTCGAGCTCGCCCACGAGGTCGCCGAACATCTCACTGTGAGGCATGGCGGCAACGTGGTGCGCATGCTCGATGAGGCGCCGCCAATGTTCGAGCGTGTCCTGATGCACCGGCCGCCCGCGGAATCGCCGCGCGCTGGCAATCGCGGCGAGCAGGTTCGAGCGCATGCTGCCTTCGATCCGCATCGTCCGGCCGCTCACCACAACGGCCGCACCGGGCGGTGCCGCTCGCGAACGACGTCACCGTCGATCAGGTGCGACTTCAATTTCTTGCGGATGGTGTCGGCGCCGTCGCTGCTCATGCACACCAGGCGGACGCCGCCGGCGGGGATGCGCTCAATAGCCGACACGCCAACCTTGGCATCACGGCACTTGGCGATTGCTTCCTCAGCGCTCAGCGAGAGCAGCACCGCGCGGCTCATCGGCCGTCCTTGAGGTTGAGCCCGGAGCCGGACGTCGCGCCATGCACCTTCTTGGGCTTGGCCGCTTTGGGCTTTCGGACCTCCTTGTTCGATTTCTTCTGGCCCTTAGCCATTGTCCTTCTCCTCTTTGGCCGGCGTGCCGGCATCCTCCATCCGGAGGCGGTTGGCTTCGAGCCGATCGAGCAGGTCTGCCCGCGCGCTCCACGCTTCGGCGCTGCACGCGAGACGAAAGCGCATCCGCTCGCTGTCGCTTTCCTGAGCGCGGTCGCGGTCGTCGCGCGCCAGCGTCCGGCAGCCCGCGGCGGTATCCTCGAGCTTGCGCTGCGGGACCGGTTGCAGTGACGACGGTTCCGGTTCCAAGGGCGCGTGCTCCGATCGAGTAAGCGGGAGCACAGACGAGTCTCTCAGCCGCGCAATGCCTACAAAGCCGTAACTGGGCGCGATTGAAGGACCTTAGCACAGCGGCTGGAGGGGCGTCGAGCCGAGCTGTCGAACGGCTCGCATGCCAAGGGTGCGGGTATATCTTCAGCCTTATCGGCCCCTTTACCTTGAACACCTTGACCTAAGTTAGACAGTTAATGCTCCCGCTAATGCTATGTGGATAACTTCGGTTGAGCGACTCGCACGGGGCGGTTCGTAGCGCCGGACCGGGGGGTCACGCGCATGGAAGCGGACCTGGCTTATTATCGGCGACGAGCTGCGCAGGAGGCGGCCGCGGCCGTTGCTGCCCCACTGGGTGCCGTGCGTGATGTGCATCTCGAGCTTGCCCGCCGCTACGATGAGCGCGTCGCCTGCCTTGAGGCCGAGCGTCAGCGCGCCGACATCCACCTTGTCACTGCCGCCTGAGCGCCCGCGCGCCAGCGTTCGCGGGGCGACTTGCTCACGAACAAGGTAAATTTCGCGCAAACCACAAGCTTTCAACCGGCGTGAAGGCGTGCCGGTGCAAAGGGGCCCCCTCGATAGTTTAAATGTGGGGAACCAAGATGCGTATTCATGTTTTGTGTGCGGCCGCTGCGGCCGCGGTTGCATTTGCCTCACCGGCACTTGCGCAGCAGGTTTATCCTTCCGATAACGCCCCGGCGATCGCTCGGGGCGTCGTCCTCCAGCAGCACTCGCTGGTGAATCAGACACCCCTCGACTTCGGCATCGTCACCACCGACGGCACCAACACGGGAACGGTGTCCATCGCCGCCGGCGCGCTTCCCGGTCGCACTGCGACGGGCGGCGTCACGCTGCTTCCGAGCCAGCCGACGTCCGGTCGGTTCGACGGCCTTGCCGCGCCGCTGGAGCAGGTCGTTCTGACGCTCAATCCGCCGACCCCCGCCGTTCTGACGGATGCCGCCGGTGACACGATCGACGTCAACTCGATGTCGGTCGACCAGAACGGCCTTCTGACGCGGCAGGCCAACTCGACGGGCAATTTCACGGTCTATGTCGGTGGTACCTTCGGCCTGTCGGCTACCCAGCCGTCCGGCGTGTACACCGCGGACTTCAGCCTCACCGCCGAGTACCAATAAACCGCCGAGTACCAATAAGCGGTTTTCGTGTGCTGAAACGGGCGGTCCCGCGGCTTGAGCCTGCGGGGCCGCCCTTTTCTATTGTTGTTTAGCTGCCGTTCACCTTGCCACGACGACTCGAACCCTCCCCACGATGAATGCGGGCTCTGCAAGAGCAGTCGGCGCGTTTTATCCGGCACACTGCACTATTCATCGAACGGAGGTTAAGTCATGCGTATCATCAGCAAGCTGCTTGCAGCGACGGCGGCCCTTGCGGCTGCGGGTCCTGCCGCGGCGCAATATTATTCCAATCCTTATAGCGGCTACGGCTACGCTCAGTCGTACGGCTACTCTCAGCCGTATGCTCAGTCGTACGGCTACTCTCAGCAGTACGCGCGGCCTTACGGCTACGCCCAGACTTATGCCGTGAACACCAATGTTGCCGCGCAGCAATGCTCTGCGGCTGTACAGAACCGGCTTTACAACCGCAGTAGCATCGGCGGAATCCTCGGCGCGGTGCTCGGCACCAGCACCACCGGTCGCGTGGTCTCGGTGACCCAGGTCAGCCCGCGCAGCAACGGCACCGTGCGGGTGCGTGGTCTCGCAAGCAGCGGCCGCTATGCCTCCAACGGTTACGGTGCGTATGGCGTGGGCGCTTATGGCGCGCTCGGGTACGGCAGCCAGGCCGACCTCTCGTTCCGCTGCGAGGTTGGAATGAACGGCCAAGTCTACAACGTCAGCATCAACCGCCGCTACTAAGCGGTTGAAAATCGACCAAGGAAGAGCGCCGGTTCACGCCGGCGCTCTTTTCTTGCAAGCGCGGTTCAGCGAAGGGTCAGTGCTGTGCCTGCAACGGGGCGGGCTTTCATGGGTTGAAGGATAGCAATGAACAAGCTCATTCGCGGCGCCGTGCCGCTGAAGACGATACTTGCAACCGCAGGGGCCCTCGCCGCTGCGGCGACGGTCGCGCCCATCGCCATGCCCGCGCAAGCCCGTACAGCGGCGATTCCCGCAAGCGGGGAGATCGCGGATTTCTACCGCGCGCGCGGCGGCGCGCCGCTGTGGCTTGCGCCGAATTCCGGGCCTGCCGCCCAGCAGCTGGTCCAGCTTCTTGCGACGGCCCAGGCCGACCATCTCAACCCGCGCCGCTACGACGTCCGCGGCCTGACCCGCGCGCTGGCCGACGCCCGCACCGGCAGTCCGGCGGCGATCGAGCGGGCCGAGGCGATGCTGAGCAGCGCGTTCGTCATTTATGTTCAGGACATGAAGCACGATCCGGCCGTCGGCATCATCTACGTCGATCCCGAGCTCAGGCCGGCGCCGCCGTCGGCGATGGCACTGCTGACCGCCGCGGCGCGCGCTCCGTTGCTCAGCGACTATGTCCAGCAGATGGGCTGGATGAACCCGATCTACGCCAAGCTCCGGCAGGCGATCGCCAGCCGCATCTACCGCAGTCCCGCGGAGTTCCGGCTGCTCCAGCTCAACCTCGAGCGGGCGCGCGCGCTGCCTTCGGGCAGCGGCCGCTACGTCATCGTAAACCCCCCCGCCGCGCGTCTGTACATGTATGAGAACGGCCAGGTGGTGGACTCGATGCGGGTGGTTGCGGGGCGGCCCGATCCGATTGCCCAGACCCCGATGATGAGCGCCTTCATCCGCTACGAGGCGCTGAACCCCTATTGGAATGCGCCGGAGGACATCGCCGCGCGCAAGCTCGCGCCAAACGTGCTGAAGCGCGGCCGCGCTTATCTCAATGAGAAGGGTTATGAGATCTTGTCGAGCTGGGACAATCCGCGGGTGATCGACCCGATGTCCGTCGACTGGAACGCGGTGGTCCAAGGCCGCGCCAAGGTCATCATGCGGCAGAAGCCGGGACCGGCGAACTCGATGGGCAGGATGAAGTTCATGTTCCCCAACAAACAGGGGATCTGGCTCCATGACACGCCCGAGAAGGAGAAGATCGAGGATGCCGGCCGGCTCGAGAGCAACGGCTGCGTCCGGCTCGAGGATGCGCCGCGCTTCGCGCGCT
>JBJMVJ010000181.1:0-5198 GCA_045810685.1 Sphingomonas sp. | reverse complement strand
GATTCGCCGATCGTCCCGGGCTCGTCGTTCGCGGCGCGGCTGCGCTCGTGGGCGGACCAGGGGATCGAGATCTTCCTCCATGGCTTCACCCATCGCGACGAGACGCAGCATGGCGGCACTGCGGACCGGATGCGCGCGCGCCTGATGACTGCGAGCGAGGGCGAGTTCCTGGGCCTTTCAAGCGCAGACGCAGGGGCGCGGATCGCGGAAGGCAAAGCGTTGATCGAAGGCGTGATCGGCCGCTCCATCGATGGTTTCGTGGCTCCCGCCTGGCTCTACGGCGACGGCGCTCGTGAAGCTCTGGGGCAATGCGCTATCCCGATCGCCGAAGACCATCTTCGGGTGTGGTCGCCCGCGACCGGCAAGCAGCTCGCGTGGGGGCCGGTGATCACCTGGGCCAGCCGAACCAGGCTGCGCCTCGCCTCATCGCTGGTGGCGGCGGCGGCGCTGCGTCACGCGCCGATCGGCGCCTTGCGCATCGGCGTGCATCCACCCGATATCCGCCATCCGGCGCTGGTGAAAAGCATCGCCAAGACGTTCGGAGCGGCCCGGCGCACCCGCCGTGCTGCGCGATACGCCGACCTGCTGACGGCCTAGGTCGAAACCTCAGGACGAACGTGCCTGCGGGGCTTTCGGAGTCCGTGTCGGCTCCTCATCACCCGGTCAGTTGCGCCGGCGCGATTTCCAATAATCGATCGCCACATCGGCTTTGAGCGGCTTGGCGAAATAGAATCCCTGGCCTGAGGCGCAGCCGAGCGTCGCCAGGGTCGTCGCCAGCTCGACCGTTTCGATGCCTTCGGCAGTGGTCGACATGCCAAGCGCTTCGGCAAGGCTGAGAACCGCGCGCACGATGGCAACTGCGTCGGGATCCACCATCATCCCGCAGACGAAGCTCTTGTCGATCTTGAGCACGTCGATAGGCAGGCGTTGGAGATAGGCGAGGCTCGAGTATCCGGTGCCGAAGTCGTCCATTGCCAGGGTTGCGCCGAGCGCCTTCAACGCGTCGAACACGCGCGTCGCGCGCACCGGGTCCTGAACGATCGAGCTTTCGGTGAGCTCGAGCGTCAGCCGATCGCCGCTAAGGCCGCTCGACTTGAGCGCACTTTCGACCATCGCCGGGATGTCGTCGCGGGCCACCTGGATCGCCGAGAGATTCACCGCGACGTAGAGCGGTAATTTGCCGCCGGCCTCGCGGTCCCAGCCCGCTAGCGTCTGCGCCGCCCGGTCCATCGCCCAGCGGCCGAGCTGAAGGATCAGGCCCGATTCCTCGGCGACCGGAATGAATTCCGTCGGGCTGATCTCACCACGTTGTTCGTGCGACCAGCGCGCCAGCGCCTCGAAGCCGGCGACCTCGCCCGACTTGAGATTGATCAGCGGCTGGTAATGAAGCTCGAGCTGACCCTTTTCGAGCGCCCTCCGCAATTCGGTCTCGATCGAGAAACGGCGCCGCGCTTCGGTGGCCTGCTTGGGCTCGTAAACCTGCGGACGACCCGCGGCCTTGGCCTGCTTGACCGCGAATTGCGCATTACGGAACAATTCCTCGGCATCCTGTCCGGCATTCATCAGGGCGACGCCGATCGCGCATTCGACCTTGATCTCGAGCTCGGACAGCTTAAACGGAGTGGTCATCACCTGCTGGATCCGATCCGCGGCCCTGAGCGCGTCGTCGACCCCGTGCCGAAGCGACACGAGCACGCCGAATTCATTGCCGCCCGTCCGGGCCAGCACGTCGCCGGCGCGAAGCGCGAGAATCAAACGCCGTGCAAAGGTGATCAGCAGCTCGTCGCCGGCGAGGCTGCCCATGGATTCGTTGATCCGCGAAAAGCGCAGCATGTCGACCACGAGCACCGCATGCTCGAGATCGCGGGCGACCGTCTCTTGTGCATTCTCGATGGCTTCGGTGAAGGCAAGCCGGTTCGGGAGGCCGGTGAGGCTGTCGCGCAGCATCTCTGCGCGAAGCGTGCGCTCGGCCTGCACCTCAACGGTGCGGTCGACCACGCTCAGAAGGCAGCGGGGAAGCGACCGATCTTGCCGCGGCAAAGGCGCAAGCTTGAGCCGGTAGAAGACCGACGAGACGCCCTCGCCCTGATTGACGTCGAGCTCTCCGACAGGGTCGGCACCGTCAAGAAAACCCTGCAAGAGCTCGGCGATCGGGCCGCTCTTCAAGCAATCGGATTGGTTCCAGTCGAGCGCGGTGCAGGACGACCGCTCCACCGCCTGGACGAAGCGCTCGTTGTGCGCGGCAACGCGAAGCACGCCTTTATTAGTGCGTTCGATGATCGCAGCGGCAATCGGCAATGCGTTGAGCAAACCGATATCGTCCACAGCCGAAAAGCGCGGAGTCGCATTCAATTTGTCCGTCCGACGGAGCCTTTCAACGGGCGCCGGACGGGTCGCTGCAGCCTGCATCACGGCTTTTTGGGCGAAGAGGGGTTAATTCTGAGTATCTTTTTCCCTCTAGGCCGCGAGTTAACGGCGATTACCCGACGCCCTTTTAACCTTGGATGGTTAACCGTCAGCCGAAGCGGTTGCTGCGCGGGAAGCCGATCGGCGGCATTCGGCCCGCCGCTCCGCGCGCCGCGCGCCAGGGCGACAGGTCGGCCTCGGTACGGACGCGTCCGCGCTCGCCGCCCAGCGTCCAGCTGAGCCCTTCCGCCAGTGAAAACGCGATCGCGTCGGACAGGCCGCCGTCGCGGTAGCGTTGCAAGGTCACGCCCTGCCCGCGAGCAAGCTCGGGAAGTTCGGCGAGCGGAAACACCACCATCTTGCGGTTGTCACCGATCACTGCGACGGAGTCCGCGCCCTCGGGGATTGCACGAACGATCGCCACGCGTGCCCCTGGGCGGACGTTCACCAGTTGCTTGCCCTTGCGGGTTTCGGCGAGCGTCGCCTCACCGCTGGTGACGAAGCCTTTGCCGTCGGATGAGGCGACTAGGACCTTCATCTCGGGCCGCGTGACGAGCAGCTGGACGATGTCGACCTCGGCTTCGAGGTCGATCAGCAGCCGCACCGGCTCCCCGAACCCGCGCGCGCTAGGCAGCTTGTCGCCACCGAGCGTGTAGACCCGGCCGTTCGACGCGAACAGCGCGAGCCGGTCGGTGGTCTGCGCGTGAAACTGGATGAAGGGCCCGTCCCCCTCGCGCCACTTGAGGTCGGTGACCTGATCCAGCGCGAGATGGCCCTTCATGGCGCGGATCCAGCCGCGCTGCGAGAGGATCACCGTGATCGGCTCTTTTTCGATCATCGCGCTCCAGTCGATCTCGCGGGCTGCGCCAGCCTGCTCGATCCGCGTGCGACGCTCGTCACCGAACTTCGCCTTGAGCTGCTCGAGCTCTTTCTGCAGCCACCGCCACTGCTTCTTGGGGCTGCCCACCAGCCGTTCGAGCTGCTCCTTTTCTTTGGCCAGCGCCGCCCGTTCGCGGCCGATCTCCAATTCTTCGAGCTTGCGCAACGAGCGCAGGCGCATGTTGAGGATCGCCTCCGCCTGCCGGTCGGACAGGGAAAATTCGGCCATCAGGACCGCCTTGGGCTCGTCCTCGGTGCGGATGATGTGGATCACGCGGTCGAGGTTGAGATAAGCCACGAGGAAGCCGTCGAGCAGCTCGATGCGATCGTCGATCTTGGCGATCCGGGTCCGCGAGCGGTTCTCGAGCACCTCTCGCTGGAAATCGAGCCACGCGAGCAGCGCTTCCTTGAGGCTCATCACGCCGGGCGTCCGCGTTGAATCGAGCACGTTGAGATTGAGCGGGAAGCGGATCTCGAGGTCGGTCAGCCGGAACAGGCTCTCGAGCAGCAGGTCGCTATCGACGGTCCGCGCGCGCGGCTCGAGGATCAGGCGCACAGCCGCGTCGCTCTCGTCACGGACGTCGGCGAGGATCGGCAGCTTCTTTTCGCCAATCAGCTCCGCGATTTGCTCGATCAGCTTGGCCTTGGGAACGCCGTAGGCAATTTCGCTGACCAGCAGGTACCAGCCGCCACCCTTCTCCCGCTCGACCTCAACCTTGGCGCGCAGCCGGAATGAGCCGCGCCCGCTGACATAAGCGCGGGCTATGGTGTCCTCGTCGTCGACCAGCACGCCGCCGGTCGGGAAGTCCGGACCCCTGACCCATTGCAACAGCGCGCGGTCGTCGAGCTTGGGATCGTCGATCAGCTGGATCGCAGCGTCGATCAGCTCGCCCAGATTGTGCGGGGGGATCGATGTCGCCATGCCGACCGCGATCCCGCTTGCGCCGTTGGCAAGAAGGTTTGGGAACAGGCCCGGGAAGACCTCTGGCTCTTCCTCCTCGCCGTTATAGGTCGGGCGGAAATCCACCGTGCCCTCGTCGAGGCCGGCCATCAGCTGCATCGCGACGGCGGTCAGCCGGGCTTCGGTATAGCGGTAGGCGGCGGCGTTATCGCCGTCGATGTTGCCGAAATTGCCCTGCCCGTCGACCAGCGGATAACGGAGCGCGAAATCCTGGGCGAGGCGGACCATCGCATCGTACACGGACTGGTCGCCATGCGGGTGATATTTGCCGATGACGTCGCCGACGACGCGCGCCGATTTCTTGTACGCGCCGGTCGGGTCCAGCCGCAGCAACCGCATTGCCCAAAGCAGACGCCGATGGACAGGTTTCAGCCCGTCGCGAACGTCCGGCAGCGAGCGCGCGGTGATCGTCGAGAGCGCATAGACGAGGTAGCGCTCGGAAAGCGCAGCATCGAACGGGGTCTCGATGACGGAAGCAATGTCGGGGTCGGCCATGGCCACTGCCTAGCAAGCCTGTCCCGAGCCCGTCGAGTGGCCGAACGCGGCGCTTCGGTCGTGCCCCGCAATCCCAAGCAGCTCGCTTAACGGTCGATGTTGATCGGGTCCCACTCGCTTGGATCGGCGCCGCTGGTCACGCCTGCGTCGATCTGTGTGCCGTCGTCGCTGGCGGCGAGTTGCGACACGTCGACCACGTCCTTGTCGTCTTTCTTCTTCTTCTTTTCGCCGTCGTCGTCGCCGCCGAGTGAAGTGACGATTTCGTCGCGTGGCGCGTGCGGCCGAGGCGGCGGAGGAGGCAGCGGCGGTGCCGGCGGCGGTGGCGCCGGCGGCGGAGGCGGCGGCGGCGGAGGTGGCGGCGGCGGGACCAAGCCGGTCTTGCCGGCTCCCGCGATCGCGCCCGGCACCTTTGACGGCATCGGCTCCGGGCCAACCTACATCCACGAGTCGTTCGGCT
>JBJMVJ010000180.1:0-11016 GCA_045810685.1 Sphingomonas sp. | reverse complement strand
GCTCTTGGCGCCGGCGCCGACCGAGATGACTTCGCCTTCCTGCGGCTTTTCCTTGGCGGTATCGGGAATGATGATTCCGCCCGAGGATTTCTCCTCGGCCTCGACGCGGCGGACGAGGACGCGGTCATGAAGCGGCCTGAAACCCATGGGTCGTAACCCCTCTTCTCTCTTCAAGTTGAACATGGCCGCTGGCACTCCCTGCATGAGAGTGCCAGCGATAGGGCGCATATGGTTGTGCCCCGTTCATCCGTCAACAGGCCGACTCAAGGCTTTTGTTCTCAGGCGTGTCGCGGCTGGGTCAGGCCGAGCCGGTCGCGCATGACCCACCGCGCCAGCATCAGCGCAGCGACGGCGGCGAGGCCGCTCGCAAGCCCGACCCAGATGCCGACGCCCTTCCAGTCGGCGGCGAACGCCAGCCAGGTGCCGATGCCGAGGCCGACGACCCAATAGCCGACGAGCGCGAACAGCAGCGGCCAGCGGGTGTCGTGGAGCCCGCGCAGCATGCCGGCGCCGATCACCTGAGCACCGTCGGCGAGCTGGAATGCGGCGGCGACGCGGAGGAAACTGACGGCGAGCGCGATCGCCGCGGCGTTTGCCGGAACGTCCTTCAGGAACAATGTGATGAGGTGACGAGGGATGCTCCACATGACCAGCGCCATGGCGCCCATGAACGCGACTCCGATGACCCAAGCGGTCCACCCGGCCCGCGCGATCCCGGCCTCGTCGTGGCGGCCAAGCGCGAGGCCGACGCGGACCGTCGCTGCCTGGCCGAGGCCGAGCGGGACCATGAAGGTCAGCGCGGCAAGCTGCAGCGCGACCGAATGCGCCGCGACTGCCGAAGCGCCGATCCAGCCGATGAAGTAAGCGGCGAGCGCGAACACGCCCATTTCGAGCCCCATGGTGACACCGATCGGCCAGCCAAGCCGGACCAATGCCCGCGTCCGCTGGCGATCGAAACGCCACCAGTGACCGAACAGATGGAAGCGCCGGAACCGCCGTTCGATCGAGGTGACCGCGACCAGCGCGCCGCACATGATCGACCAGGTGAGCGTGCTTCCCAAGCCGCCGCCGACCAAGCCCAGGGCCGGCAGGCCCAGGTGACCGAAGATCAGCGACCAGCTGAGCAGCGCGTTGAGGGCGATCCCGGCGATGCTCAGCCACAGGATGATTCGCGGCCGCTCGAGCGCCGCAACGAAATTCCGCAGCAGCTGGAACAGCAGCCACGGCGCCGCGGACCACATATAGGCGCGAAGGAACGTCTGGCCCTGGGTCGCGAGCTCGGGCGATTGACCGAAGGCGCGCATCAGATCGCCAACGTGCCACAGCAACAGCCAGTAAGGCGGCAATGCGAGCAGCAGCAGCCACAGCCCCGCGCGGAATGTGCGCCGCACGTCGCGCACCGCATTGGAGCGCTGGCCGAGCGCCTTCGCCATCATCGGCGAGGACGCGGTGATGAGGCCAAGCAGGAACAGGTTGAACGTGAAGGTGAGGTTCAGCGCGAGCGTGGCAGCGGCGAGCTGCGTCGCCCCGAGCCGGCCCATGAGCAGGATGTCGGTCGCCTGGATCAGCTGCTGGGTGAGGTTGGCGAGGATCAGCGGCCAGGCGAGCGCCAGTGTCGCGCGCAGCTCGGCGGACCAGGCGGCACGGCTGCGCGTGGGTGAAATGCTCGCCGCGCGCTGCATGGTAGCGGCCGTAGCTCCATGCCCGGGCGTCGAAAAGGTTTGGCCGTCGGCGCCCTCGTCCGCTAGCACCCGCGGAAATTCCGAGAGGTTCGTAATGAAGTTCGCCCGCGCAATCTGGAAACTGCTGGTCGGCATCAAGGACGCTTTGGTGCTGGTCCTTCTGCTGTTCTTCTTTGCCGGTCTGTACGGCGTCTTGTCGGCACGGCCCGCGCCGGTCAGGGATGGCGTCCTCGACCTCGACCTCAACGGCAGCCTCGTCGAGCAGCCGGCGCGGCGCGACTGGGCCGACGTCGCAGGTTCATCGCGAATGCAGGAATATCGCCTGCGGGACCTGGTTGCCGCCCTCGACAAGGCGCGCGACGACAGCCGGATCAAAGCCGTTGCGCTCGACCTTGGCGGCTTCACCGGCGGGGGCGCAACCGCGGTGGGCGATCTCGCCGACGCCGTCCGGAGGGTGCGCGCATCGGGCAAGCCGGTCATCGCCTACGGCGTCGGCTACACCGACACCGGATATGCGCTGGCTTCGGCGGCTTCCGAAATCTGGCTCAATCCGCTTGGCGGCGTGCTCATTTCCGGCCCCGGCGGGTCGAACCTCTATTACAAGGGCCTGCTCGACAAGCTCGGCGTCACCGCCAACGTCTACCGCGTCGGGACCTACAAGTCGGCGGTCGAGCCCTACATCCGCAACGACATGTCGCCCGAGGCGCGGCAGAATTACACCGCGTTAGACCAGGCGCGGCTCGAAACCTGGCGGCAGCAGGTCAAGCAGGCCCGCCCGAACGCAAATATCGACCTGTTCCTGACCAACATGAACGGGGCGATCGCGGCGGCCGGCGGCGACATGGCCAAGGCGGCGCTCGACGCTGGGCTGGTTGACCGCATCGGCGATCGCCGGGCGTTCGAAGCGCGGCTCGCCGATCTCGGCGGCGGCACCGGTCCCGACGGTGTTCCCTACCGGCAGGTCAAGCTTGGCTCCTATGTCGACGACGTGGTCGACCGCAAGCCGAGCGGCCCGATCGGCGTGGTGACGATTGCCGGGACGATCGTCGACGGCAAGGCCGGCCCGGGCACCGCCGGGGGCGACACCATCGCCAAGCAGATCGACCTGGGCGTGCGCAAGGGCGTCAAGGCGCTGGTCGTTCGGGTCGACAGCCCGGGCGGATCGGTCCTCGCCTCAGAGCGCATTCGCCAGGCGCTGCTCGGCGCCAAGGCGAAGCGGATCCCGGTCGTCGTGTCGATGGGCAGCGTCGCCGCCTCCGGCGGTTACTGGGTCTCGACCCCGGCCGACTTCATCTACGCCGAGCCCTCGACGATCACCGGCTCGATCGGCGTCTTCGGAGTGGTGCCAAGCTTCCAGGGAACCCTCAAAAAGCTCGGCGTCGGCGCCGACGGGGTGAAGACGACCCCGCTTTCGGGCGAGCCCGATCTGTTCAAGGGCCCCTCGCCCGAAGCCAACCAGCTGATCCAGACCAGCGTCGAATCCATGTATAGCCGGTTCCTCGGCATCGTGGCCGCCTCGCGCCACAAGACACCCCAGCAGGTCGACCAGATCGCACAGGGCCGCGTGTGGGACGGCGGCACGGCGCACCAGATCGGCCTCGTCGACGGCTTCGGCGGGATGAGCGATGCCATCGCCAAGGCGGCGCAGCTCGCGGGCCTCGGCAACGAGCGCCGCGTCCGCTACCTCGAGCCGCAGCTGAGCTTCCGGGACCAGCTGATCGAGACGCTCGCCGACCAGACCGACGATACGGCCATCCCGACGGATGCGTTCTCGATGGTGGCGCGGCAGCCCGAGCTGCAGATCGCGGGCGTGCTTGCGGAAGTCCGCTCGATCATGTCGGGGCCGAGCATCCAGGCACGCTGCCTCGAATGCGAGCCGAGCGCCCCGGTTCGCATCGAACAACGCGACCTGACGCTGCTCGGCCTGATCCGCGAGTGGCTGTCCTAGGCAGTCAATCGGCGCGTTTGAACAAGCGCGGGGCTTCCGCTCCCTCGGTCACTTCATAGCCGCCGTCGACCATCTTCCACGTCGCCACCATCGGCTCTTCCGCGGCGGTGGCGGTGGCGTGGATGGTGCCGGAGAAACGCCATTCGCGCCCATCGAGCAGGGCGTTCCCGGTGCCAAGGCCACCCAGCGAATTCCAATAGGTGAATATCACCTGCGGACCCTTGGCGCTGTAGATCGATTCCCCCGCATAGACCGCCTGGCCGCCGCTGGTGACGACATGTCGGTCGCGCACGTGCTGCCCGCCATAGATGCTCTCAAAGCAGTGCTTGTCGGTTCCGCCGTTGCCCGGCGCCGCGCCGGTCCAGCAATGGCCGACCAGTGCCGACAGGGGACGCAGCGGCGGCTCCGCCAGCGATGGTGCAGCCGCAGCCGCCAACCCAAGTATCGATACGATCATTTGATGTGCTCCCGATTTAGCGAAACAGGCCGAGGATCAGGCCGAACAGGGTGAACTGAAGCGTGTGATAGCCGGCGTTGATCGCCCACAGGCCGAGCGGCCGCCGCTCGAACAAATAATTGATGCCGAATGCGGCGCCGACCCAGCACAGGCCCGCGGCGAACCCGGCCCCAACCGCTCCGGCAGCCGGCATGGATGGGCCAAGGAACATGCCGAAGACGTAAGCGGCGATGAGGCTCAGAACGAAGGTGAGGCCGAAGATCACGGCCATGTTGCCGCTCTTCAACTGATCGTCGCCAAGGCCGGCAGCACGTTGCCATGGTTTCGCGAACAGGGCCGGCGAGTACCAAATACCGCCGAGCACGAGCGACGAGATTGCGCAGATCAGCACAGCGAGCAGATTGACGTGTGGCATCGGTCCCCCAGTTCCTAGTGTCGGTCGGCCAATTCCCTGTCCTGGAGCGCGTCGAGGTGAGTACGCAGCTGCGCGACGGCGCGGTCGAAATGGCCGAGATCGCGGAAGGTGCGCGCCTGCATGACGCCGCCTTCCATGACGTTGAGCACCATCTCCGCGAGCGCGCGGTAATCGGTATCGCGCGGGAAGCGGTCGGCGGCGGCGCGCAGGCACTGCTCGACTGCCGAAACCCAGGCCCGAAAATTGGCGGCGAGCAGCTCGCGCACGCCGGGATCGGGCTCGTGCAGCTCGAGCGCCAAGCTGCCGATCGGGCAGCCATAGGTGCACTCGGTCTGCAGCAGCGCCCCGCGGTAGGTCTCGAGCAACGCGAACACGCGCTCGACCGGATCGTCGACGCCGTCCCACGACGGCTCGAGCAGCATCGACCCGATGCCGTCGCGATAGGCTTCGAGCACGGCGATCAGCACGTCCTGCTTGCCAGGGAAGAAATGATAGAGGCTGCCGCTGTTGACCTGGCTGCGGCTCAGGATGTCGGCGATCGAGGTCGAGCCGTAGCCCTTGAGCCAGAACAGCTCCATCGCCGCTTCGACGATCCGTTGCCGCGTTCCCTTCATCGGCCGGCTCTTAGTTGAACGTTCAATCAAGAGTCAAGCGGATGCGGCAATTGCAGCGCAGCCGCCTCGGCGTTACGCCGCTTTGTTGGCGGGAATTCAGATGCGGTGGATCGACCGGGGCTTGTCCGTGCTGCTTATCCTTAGCGGGATGGCGCATGCTTTCGGAGTCGCGAGTTTCTTCCACGATCCGCAGACGCTCTTCTGGTCCGAGACGGCGACCATCCTCATCTTTCTGATCGCCGCCGTGAACCTGTTGCGTACATGGCGGCCTGGCGATCGCGCTCTTGCCGCCGTGGCCGCCGGCGCATCGATCAGCTATCTGATCGCGACGTTCTGCTTGGGGCGGATCATCGGCGACATGGCCGATTTCCGCGTGATCCTGTTCGGCGCGCTGACGCTTGGGCTTGCGCTGTTCAGCCTTCGCGACGCGGTATCGACCGCCACCAGCCGGTGATTAGATGTGGATGGGCTTCCCGGTCACCGCCATCGCCGCCTCTTTCAGCGCTTCCGAGTGCGTCGGATGCGCGTGGCAGGTGTAGGCGATGTCTTCGCTGGTCGCGCCGAACTCCATCGCCTGCGCAGCCTGGGCGATCATCGTGCCCGCCACTGACGCGATCATCCACACGCCGAGCACGCGGTCGGTCTTGGCGTCGGCGATCACCTTGACGAAGCCGTCGGGCTCGCGGTTGGTCTTGGCGCGGCTGTTGGCGAGCATCGGAAACTTGCCGACCTTGACGTCGCCATGCTCTTTGGCCTGCTCCTCGGTTAGGCCAACGCCGGCGATCTCGGGCATGGTGTAGACGACCGAGGGGATCACATCCTCGTTCACGATGCCGGTCAGGCCCGCGATATTTTCGGCGACCGCAACGCCCTCGTCCTCGGCCTTGTGGGCGAGCATCGGGCCGGGGATCACGTCGCCGATCGCCCAGATGCCCGGGACCTTCGTGCGGAACTCGTGGTCGGTTTCGATCTGGCCGCGTTGGTTGGTCTGGAGGCCGGCCTTGTCGAGCGCGAGCCCTTCGGTGTTGGGCCGGCGGCCGATCGACACGAGCACGACGTCGGCCTCGATGGTCTCGGCGGCGCCGCCGGCGGCGGGCTCGACCGTCAGCGTGACCATGTCGCCCTTGCGCTCGGCCTTGGTGACCTTGGTCGAAAGGCGCAGCTCGAAGCCCTGTTTCTTGAAGATCTTGTTGGCTTCCTTGCGCACATCGCCATCGAAGCCCGGCAGGATCTGGTCGAGGAACTCGACGACCACGACTTGTGCGCCGAGGCGCCGCCACACCGAGCCGAGCTCGAGACCGATGACGCCGCCGCCGATCACGACCATGCGCTTGGGCACCTGCGCCAGCTCGAGCGCGCCGGTCGAATCGACGATCCGCTCCTGATCGATGGCGATCCCCGGCAGCGGAGTCACCGAGGAGCCGGTGGCGATCACGACGTTTTTGGCCCGCACAATGCGGTCGCCGACCTTGACCCTGTCAGCGCTCTCGAAGCTCGCATGGCCCTTGAGCCATTCGACCTTGTTCTTCTTGAACAGGAACTCGATGCCCTGCGTCAGGCCCTTCACCGCCTCCTTGCGGCTGCCGTGCATCGTCTCGAGGTCGAGCTCGACACTGCCCGGCTTCACGCCCCATTTGGCGAGCGTCCCGTGCGCCGCTCCTTCGTAGAGCTCGGACGCATGGAGCAGCGCCTTCGACGGGATGCAGCCGACGTTGAGGCAGGTCCCGCCGAGGGTCTCGCGGCTCTCCGCGCACGCCGTCTTGAGGCCGAGCTGCGCGGCGCGGATCGCGGCGACATATCCGCCGGGGCCGGCGCCGATCACCAGGACGTCGAAGTCGTAATTTTCTGCCATCTCTCTCTTCCGTCATCCCCGCGGAAAGCGGGATCCCGCTTCTCTTCCAGGGTAATATAGTAAGCGGGAGCCCCGCTTTCGCGGGCGCGACGAGCTACAGGTCAATGAGAAGCCGGGTCGGGTCCTCGATCGCTTCCTTGACGCGCACCAGGAAGGTCACCGCCTCGCGCCCGTCGACCAGGCGATGGTCGTAGCTGAGCGCGAGATACATCATCGGGCGGGCGACGATCTGCCCGTCCTTGACCACCGGCCGCTCCTCGATTCGGTGCATCCCGAGCACCGCCGACTGGGGCGGATTGATGATCGGGGTCGACAAGAGCGAGCCGAACACGCCGCCGTTGGAGATGGTGAAGGTGCCGCCGCTCATTTCGTCAACCGTCAGCGTGCCGTCCTTGGCGCGCTTGCCGAACTCGGCGATGGCCTTCTCGATGTCGGCGAAGCTCATGCTGTCGGCGTTGCGAACCACCGGCACGACGAGGCCTTTGGGTGCCGACACCGCGACCGAGACGTCGAGATAATCGTGATAGACGATCTCGTCGCCATCGAGGCTGGCGTTGACCGACGGCACGTCCTTGGCGGCGAGCGCGCACGCTTTTACGAAGAAGCCCATGAAGCCGAGGCGGATGCCGTGCTTCTTCTCGAACAGATCCTTGTAGCGGCCACGCGCGTCGATCACCGCGGTCACGTCGACGTCGTTGAACGTCGTCAGCATGGCGGCGGTGTTCTGCGCTTCCTTGAGGCGCTTCGCGATGGTCAGCCGGATGCGCGACATCTTGACGCGTTCTTCTTTTCGTTCCCCTGCCGCGGCTGGCGGCCGGTTGGGCTGGGACGCGGGCGCTGGAGGCTCTGCAGGCGAGGCTTTCGCCTCGGTCTGGGCCCCTGCCTTCGCCGGGGAAACAGGTGTACCACCCTGCTTCTGCGCCTCGGCGGCGGCGATGACGTCGTCCTTGGTCAGCCGCCCGTCCTTGCCGCTGCCCCTGATCCGCGTCGGATCGACGTGATATTCGAGGACCGCGCGGCGCACCGCGGGCGACAATGTCGTGATGTGATCGTCCGCTCCTGATGTCTCGGCCGTGGCGGAAACCGGCTCCGGCGCATGCTCATCGCCGCGCAGCGCCGGGGTTTCGCCGGCCCCTGCCGGATTGGTCGTGGTCGCCGCAGCCGCTTGCGCGGGGCTTGGCGCGGAAGCCGCTGCGCCCGCTGCGGCGTTCTGATCGATCCGGGCAATGACCGCGCCGACCGCAACCGTGTCGCCCTCCTGCACCAGCTGCTCCGCGAGCACGCCGGCGAGGGGCGAGGGCACTTCGACACTGACCTTGTCCGTTTCGAGGCTGGCGATCGGCTCGTCGGCCGCGACCGCCTCGCCCGGCTTCTTCAGCCACTGGGCGAGCGTGCCTTCGGTGATCGATTCCCCGAGCGCGGGGACTTCAACGTCCGTGGCCATTGGCTTCCCTTATTCTGCCGCGACCGCGCCGGACGGCTGGTTCGCATTCTGCGTGTTGCTGTCGTGACCGAGCGCGGCGGCGATCAGCGCCGCTTGCTCGGCCGCATGGCGCTTCGCCAGGCCGGTCGCGGGCGACGCGCTCGAATCGCGGCCGACATATTGCGGGCGCATGTCCTTGAACCCCGCATCGGCGAGGCATTGCACCAGCTGGTCCTCGACGAAATACCAGGCGCCGTTGTTCTTCGGCTCCTCCTGGGCCCACACCAAATCGGTGAGGTTGGGCATGGCTTTCAGCCGCTTGAGCAGCGGCTCGGACGGGAACGGGTAGAGCTGTTCGATCCGGAGGATCTCGACCCCGAGATCGCCACCGGCGTCCCGCGCTTCCATCAGCTCGTAAGCGAGCTTGCCCGAGCACAGCACAAGCCGGCGGGTCTCGCCCTCGGCCGGCGGATTGAGGTCGCTGAGGATTCGCCGGAAATGGCTCTCGCCGGTGAAATCGCCGAGCTTCGATTGGGCAAGCTTGTGGCGGAGCAGCGACTTGGGCGTCATCAGGATCAAAGGCTTCCTGAAATCGCGCCGCATCTGCCGCCTCAGGATGTGGAAGTAATTGGCGGGCGTGGTGCAGTTCGCGACCTGGAGATTGTCCTCGGCGCAGAGCTGCAAATAGCGCTCGAGCCGCGCCGAGCTATGCTCCGGCCCCTGCCCTTCGAAGCCGTGCGGGAGGAGCATGACGAGGCCGCTCGCGCGCAGCCACTTGGCCTCGCCGGCGGCGACGAACTGGTCGATGATGCTCTGCGCGCCGTTGGCGAAGTCGCCGAACTGCGCTTCCCACAGCACGAGCGTCTGCGGGTCGGCAAGCGAGTAGCCATATTCGAAGCCGAGCACGCCGAATTCGGACAGCGGGCTGTCGCGCACTTCGAAGCGCCCGCCCTCGACGGTCGTCAATGGGATGTATTTCTGACCAGTCTGCTGATCGACCCAGACCGCGTGGCGCTGGCTGAACGTGCCGCGGCCACTATCCTGCCCGGACAGGCGCACGCCACTTCCCTCGGCGACCAGGCTGCCGAAGGCGAGCGCCTCGGCCGTCGCCCAGTCGAAGCCCTCGCCGCTCGCGAACATCTCTTTCCTCGCGTCGAGGATCCTCTGCAGCGTCTTGTGGATATGGAAGGCTTCCGGGACTCGCGTCAGGATGTCCGCGAGGTAGCGGACTTCCTCGTCGTCGATCGCGGTCTGCGTGTTGCGGCGGCCGAGCACAGGCTCGTCGGGACGGCCGAGCCCCGCCCAGCGCCCCTCGAACCAGTCGGCCTTGTTGGGCAGATAGGAGACCGCGGCCTGGAAATCCTTCTCCAGCTGCTCGACGTAAGCGCTTGTGGTTTGGTCGACCCACGCCTGGTCCACCACGCCTTCCTCGATCAGACGCTTGGCGTAGAGCTGGCTGATCGGGGGATGCTGCTTGATCGCCGCATACATGAGCGGCTGGGTGAAGCTCGGCTCGTCGCCCTCGTTGTGGCCGAACCGGCGGTAGCACCACATGTCGATGACGATGTCGCGGCCGAAGGTCTGGCGGAACTCGGCGGCGAGCTTGCAGCAATAAGTGACCGCTTCGGGATCGTCGCCGTTGACGTGAAGGATCGGCGCCTGGATGCCCTTGGCGACATCCGACGGGTAGGGCGACGAACGGCCGAACTGCGGGCTGGTGGTGAAGCCCACCTGGTTGTTGATGATGAAGTGAAGGGTTCCGCCGGTGCCGTAGCCGGGAAGGCCCGAGAAGCTCAGGCACTCCCACACCACGCCCTGCGCTGCGAAAGCCGCGTCGCCGTGGAGCAGGATCGGAAGCACAGTCTTGCCGCAAGTGTCGCCGCGCAGCGTCTGGACCGCGCGGGCCTTACCCAGCACGACGGGATCGACCGCCTCGAGGTGCGACGGGTTGGGCAGCAGAGACAAGTGCACCTGGTTGCCGTCGAACTCGCGGTCGCTGCTGGTGCCCAGGTGGTATTTGACGTCGCCGGAGCCGCCGACGTCGGCGGGATTGGTCGCGCCGCCGGCGAACTCGTGGAAGATCGCCTCGGACGGCTTGCCCATGACGTTGGTGAGGATGTTGAGCCGGCCGCGGTGCGACATTCCGACGTCCATCTCGGTGACGCCCCATTGACCGGCATATTTGATCACCGCCTCGAGTGCCGGCACCGCGCTCTCGCCGCCGTCTAGCCCGAAGCGCTTGGTCCCGACATATTTGCGGGCGAGGAACTTCTCCCACTGCTCGGCCTGGATCACCTTGGCGAGGATCGACTGCTTGCCCTCCGGCGTGAACTGGATCTCGGCGTCCTTGCCTTCCATGCGGTCCTGCAGGAAGCGGCGCTCCTCGACCTCGTTGATGTGCATATATTCAAGGCCGATGTGGCCGCAGTAATTGCGCTGGAGGACGCGGACGATCTCGCGCACCGTCGCTTGCTCGAAACCCAGCGCCCCGCACAGCCAGATCGGCCGGTCGAGGTCGTCGTCTCTGAAACCATGATATTCGGCGGTTAGGTCGGCGGGAACCTCGCGGCGGGTGAGCCGCAGCGGGTCGAGGTCGGCCGCGAGGTGCCCGCGCACGCGGTAGGT
>JBJMVJ010000179.1:0-4308 GCA_045810685.1 Sphingomonas sp. | reverse complement strand
TCCGCCGTCTCCTCGCTGTTGAACTGCACCGCGGTGTAGAAGAAGCAGAAGAAGGCGATGCCGACGCCGTACAACGCCTCATAAGCCGGCGAGCCGTGCTGGAGGAAGGTGCTGATGGTGATGAGCCAGTCGCTCGCGCCGCCCTCCGGCGTCGCGCGGGTGCCGGCCCAGTTCAGCACGGTCAGCGGCATCAGCAGCAGCGACGAGGCGAAGATCGGCGGGATCACGCCGGCGGTGTTGAGCTTGATCGGCAGGTGCGAGCGCTCCTGCTGCATGCCCCGCGCCGTCTGGCGCTTGGGATATTGGATGAGCACCCGGCGCTGAGCGCGCTCCATGAAGCAGATGAACAAGATCAGCACGATCGTCAGGGCGAGGATCCCGACCACCAGCAGGCCGTTGACCGAGCCGGTACGGCCGCCCTCGAGGAGCTGGCCAACGCCCTGGGGAATGCGCGCGACGATGCCGGCCATGATGATCAGCGACACGCCGTTGCCGATGCCGCGGCTGGTGATCTGCTCGCCGATCCACATCAGGAACAGGGTGCCGCCGACGAGGCTGACGGTGCCCGCGAGCTCGAACAGGATGCCCGGCTGAACGACCGCCTGGATGGCCTGACGCACCGACTGGGATTCGAGGCCGCGCACGGCGAGATAGCCCTGCACCAGCGTGATCATGACGGTCAGGTAGCGGGTATATTGGTTGAGCTTCTTGCGGCCGGTCTCGCCCTCTTTCCTCAGCGCCTGCCACGGCCCGTAAAGCGTCGCGCCCAACTGAACGACGATCGACGCGGTGATGTACGGCATGACGCCCAGCGCGACGATCGAGAAGCGCTGCAGCGCGCCGCCCGAGAAGGTATTGAACACATCGAGGATGCCGCCGCTCTGGGTTTGATAGAGCTCGGCCATTGCAGCCGGATCGATGCCCGGCACCGGCACGAACGACAGCAGCCGGAACAGGATCAGCGCACCGATCGTGAACCACAGTCTTTTCTTGAGCTCGGTCGCCTTGTTGAAGTTGGCGAGCGTGATGCTTGACGCGAGTTGTTCGGCTGCCGATGCCATCTGTCGTTAATTCCCCAAAGCTCTCCGGCTCATATAAGCCGCACTTCCGTCATTGCGAGCGGTGCGAAGCAATCCCGCTGGATTGCCGCCGCTGCCGCTCCTCGCAATGACGACCTAAGCGTTCGCCTTGGCCGCCTTGTCGGCGATCCTGGCTTCGCGTGCCTTGCCCTTTTTGGCAGCCGCGAGCTCGGCCGGGTCCTTGCGCTCGATCAGCTCGACCGAGCCGCCGGCCTTCTCCACCGCTTCGCGAGCGCCCTTCGACACGCCGGCGACCTTGAAGCTCAGCTTCGCCTTCAATTCGCCCTTGCCGAGCAAGCGGACGCCATCCTTGCCGCCGCGCGCGAGGCCAGCGGCCTTGAGCGCGTCATGGTCGAGCGTGGCCTTGATATCCAGCGTGCCGGCGTCGACCAGCTTCTGGATCACGCCGATGTTCACTTCGGCATAGTCACGGGCGAAGATGTTGTTGAAGCCGCGCTTGGGCAGCCGCATGTGGAGCGGCATCTGGCCGCCTTCGAAGCCGTTGATGCTGACGCCCGAGCGGGCCTTGGCGCCCTTCTGCCCGCGCCCGGCGGTCTTGCCGAGCCCGGAGCCGATGCCGCGGCCGACGCGCACGCGCGACTGACGTGCGCCCTTGTTGTCACGGATTTCGTTGAGTTTCATCGTTTGCACTCGCTTTCGCTTTGGTCGCGCAGGCTCCCGCTTTCGCCGGAGCGCAGTTCGGTTAGGCGGTCTCGTCGACTTTCACCAGATGGGCCACCTTCTTGACCTGGCCGAGCACTTCCGGGGTACCCTCGACCTCGACGCTGCGGCGCAGCTTGTTGAGGCCGAGCCCGACGAGCGTCGCGCGCTGGGTCTTATCGCGGCGGATCGGCGATCCGATTTGAGTAATCCTGATCTTCGCCATCACGCTTACTCCACCACCGCTTCGGCCTGGACCTCGGCTTCGGCGGCATTCGCGCCGCCGCGGCCGAGCAGGTCGGCGACCTTCTTGCCGCGCCGCTGGGCGACCGAGCGCGGGCTGGTCTGCTCTTTCAGCGCCTCGAAGGTCGCACGGATCATGTTGTAGGGGTTCGACGTTCCCACCGATTTGGTGACGACGTCGGCAACGCCGAGGCTCTCGAAGATCGCGCGCATCGGGCCGCCGGCGATGATCCCGGTGCCGGCCGGAGCCGTGCGGATCGTTACGCGGCCCGCGCCGAAATGGCCGAGGCCATCATGATGCAGGGTGCGGCCGTCGCGCAGCGGAACGCGAATCATCGCCTTCTTGGCCGCCGCGGTCGCCTTGCTGATTGCCTCGGGCACTTCGCGCGCCTTGCCATGGCCGAAACCGGCGCGGCCCTTGCCGTCGCCGACCACCACGAGCGCGGCAAAGCCAAAGCGCTTGCCGCCCTTCACGGTCTTGGACACGCGGTTGATGTGGACGAGCTTTTCGATCAGCTCCTCGCCGCCGTCGTCGTCGCCGCCACGGCCACCGCGACGATCGTCACGCCGGCCACGGCCACCCCGATCGCCGCCGCCGCGCCCACGGCCACCGCCGCCGCCACGACCACCACGCGGCCCACGGCCATGAGGCGCCTGCTGCGGCTGCTGCTGCTGCTCCTCGGCCTGCGCCGGGGTCGCCTCGGCTACCGCTGCAGCCTCGACCGGATCGGTGTTGGCTGCGTTGGTCTGCTGCTTGTCGTCTTGCATTCTAGAACTCCAGTCCGCCTTCGCGGGCAGCGTCGGCGAGGGCCTTGACCCGGCCATGGAACAGGAAGCCGCCGCGGTCGAACACGACCGAAGACACGCCCGCGGCCTTGGCCCGCTCGGCGAGCGTCTTGCCGACCTGGGCGGCGCCGTCCTTGGTCGCGCCGGTCTTGCCCTTCAATTCCTTGTCGAGCGTCGAGGCGGCGGCGAGCGTCGTACCCGCCGCATCGTCGATCACCTGGGCATAGATATGCTTGCCCGAGCGGTGGACCGAAAGCCGCGGCTTGCCCGAGGCACGCGCGCGAAGCGCAGTGCGCACACGGCGGCGGCGGCGGTCGAAGAGGGAGAGTTTCGCCATGGCTACTTCTTCTTGCCTTCTTTGCGGAAGATGAATTCCCCGCGATACTTAATGCCCTTGCCCTTGTACGGCTCGGGCTTGCGCCAGCGGCGTATCTCGGCCGCGACCTGGCCGACCTTCTGCTTGTCGATGCCGCTGATCTCGACCGTGTTCTGGTCGGGAGTCTTCACGTCGACGCCGTCGGGCAGCTTGTAATTGACATCGTGGCTGTAGCCGAGCTGGAGCCGCAGATTGCGGCCCTGAGCCTGGGCGCGATAGCCGACGCCGGTGATCTCGAGCACCTTGGTGAAGCCCTCGGTCACGCCGGTGACGAGGTTCTGCACGTTGGTGCGGGTCATCCCCCACGCAGCGCGGTTGCGCTGCGCGTCCGTCAGCGGCGTCACGCGGATCTCACCCTCGGCGATCTCATATTTCACGAGATCATCGAGCAGCTGCATCGAAAGCGTGCCCTTGGGGCCGTTGACGGTCAGCGTCTGGCCCTCGACCGTCGCGGTCACGCCCGACGGCATCGGGACCGGTTTCTTGCCGATACGGGACATCAGAACACCTCCGCCAGCACTTCGCCGCCGACATTCTGCTCGCGCGCCTCGGCGTCCGACAGCACGCCGCGCGGTGTCGACACGATGATCGTGCCGAGGCCGTTGCGGATCCGCGGAAGCTCACGCGCGGCCGAGTAGACGCGGCGGCCCGGCTTCGACACCCGCGCCAGATGCTGGATCGCCGGCTGGCCCTCGAAATATTTGAGGTCAATGCGCAGGCCCCTCTGCCCCGCCAGCTCTTCTTCCGAATAGCCGCGGATATAGCCTTCGCGCTGGAGCACCTCGAGAACGCGCACGCGCAGCGTCGACGCCGGCGTCAGGATCGAATCCTTGCGCGCCTGCTGGCCGTTGCGGATGCGGGTGAGCATGTCGCCCAGAGGATCGGTCATCGCCATCCGTATTCCCTTACCAGCTCGACTTGACGACGCCGGGGATAAGGCCCTTGTTGGCCAAGTCCCGGAGCATGATCCGCGATAGGCGGAACTTGCGGTAATATGCACGCGAACGGCCAGTCAGCTCGCAGCGGTTGCGGACGCGCGTCGGGTTCCCGTTGCGCGGCAGCTCCGCCATCTTGAGACGAGCGATCAGCCGCTCGGTCTCGTCGCGCGACTCATCGTCCGCGATCGCCTTGAGCTTCGCGTATTTCGCCGCATTCTTCTGAACG
>JBJMVJ010000178.1:0-21189 GCA_045810685.1 Sphingomonas sp. | reverse complement strand
GAACTGGAACCGCTTCGCCGTGGCCGGCCTGTTGGCGCTCTTCTTCACGGTCGACTTCACTTACCTGTCTGCCAACCTGCTCAAGATACCGGCCGGCGGCTGGTTCCCGCTCCTGGTCGGCGCGATCGCCTTCACCTTCCTCACCACCTGGGCGAAGGGCCGGCAATTGATGATCAGCCGGATGAACGAAGCGAGCCTGCCGATGGAGATCTTCATCAAGTCGGCGGCGCCGAGCGCGGCGCGCGTCCCCGGCACGGCCGTGTTCATGACCAGCGCATCGAGCGGGGTGCCGCACGCGCTGCTCCACAACCTCAAGCACAACAAGGTGCTTCACGAGCGCGTGATCCTGCTCACCGTGCGGATCGAGGACGTGCCTTATGTCACCGAGGAAAAGCGGCTCGAGACCAAGGACTATGGCTCGGGTTTCTACCGCGTCCTGCTCCGCTACGGTTTCATGGAGGAAATCGACGTGCCGGCGGCCCTCGCCAGGCTCCAGGGCATCGGCTCGCAGTGCAAGATGATGGACACCAGCTTCTTCCTCGCGCGGCAGACCCTCCACGCCTCGTCGCGCCCCGGAATGGCGATATGGCGCGAGAAACTGTTCGCCTGGAGGCTGCGCATCGCCGAAAGCGCGATGGAGTTTTTCAAGCTGCCGACCAACCGAGTGGTCGAGCTTGGCAGCCAGGTGGAAATCTGAACCATCGGGCGCGCTGGCGCATTGCGCGGTCATGGCTGATACCATCTCCTGGGTTGCGACGATCGCCACCATCATCGCCGCGTCGATGACCGCGGCCAACCTCGGCTCGAGGATCACCGGCTACGGCTTTGGCGTGTTCTTCATCGGCTCGCTCGCCTGGCTCGCCACCGGAATTCTCACCCAGCAGCCGGCGCTCATCTGGACCAACGTCGTGCTTACGGTGCTGAACCTGTTCGGCGTCTGGCGCTGGCTCGGCCGGCAGACCAAGGTCGAGGAAGGCGCGCGCTCCGCGAGCGAGGCGAGCGAGCAGACGCCGGGCGAGGCGCTGTTCCCAATATCGCTGCTGTCGCGAGCACCGGTGGCCGGGGGCGGCACCGAGTTCGGCCGTTGCATTGACGCCATGGCCGGCTGCCGGAGCGGACGCCTCAGCTACGTCGTGGTCTCCGAAGGCGGCGTTGCCGGAATCGGCGAGACGTTGCGGCGGCTGCCGTGGGGGCAGGCCGAGATCGACGGCGAGACCCTGGTTGCACAGCTGGATCGATCGGCGTTCGACGCTCTGGAGCAGCTGCCCCGCGACCAATGGCCGGCGCGCTGATCATCACCGCCGAGATCGCTCCGAGCGATCTCGCCTGGCTCGACCAGCTGCGACGCGCGCACTATCCCGCCGACCGCAACCGCGTTCCGGCGCATTTGACCATGTTCCACGCGCTGCCGCCCTCGGCGGAAGGCGAGGTGCGGTCGACGCTCGCGCGTTTCGGCGCCGAGCCACCGCCGCGAGCGGCAATCGAAGGGTTGATGGACCTTGGCGGCGGAGTCGCCTTCCGCGTCGTCTCGCCCGAGCTCGATGCCATTCGCGGCGACCTGGCTGCGGATTTTCACGGGCTGCTCGGGGCGCAGGACAGCGGCGGATGGCGGCCGCACATCACGATTCAAAACAAGGTGCCCGCGAAGGAGGCGCGGGCGCTGCTCGCGGCGCTCGAAATTGGTTTTCGTCCGCGGCCGCTGGCGGTGCGCGGCCTTGGGCTGCACCGTTATCTCGGCGGCCCCTGGGAGCGCGTGGCGACCTATGCGTTTCGCGGCGCTTAGGAGAGCTCGCCGATGCCCGCGCAGCTGAGGTCGAAAGCGGCAAGCCCGGATTCGAGGACCGAAGCGAGCATCGGCTGCTCCATCAGTTCGCCGATCGCGCCTTCCGTGCCGTCCCCGACCAGCTCCTGCGCTTCCTCCATCGCTTCGTCCCAGTCGCCGGCCTCATAGGTGCCCGACCCGACCCAGCAGAAGGCGATCACTTCGGCGAGCTGGTCCTCGCCGAGATCCTCGAACGCCGCCTGGAGCTCCTCCTCGACGCTGGTGTTGATGTCGTCCTCCAACACCGACAGCGTCCCTTCCTGCTCGTCGTCGACATTGTCCGCATCCTCGCCGCGATCGTAATCGCTCGCTGTCTGCGCTTCATATTCACGCGCCCTGAGGATGATCCGGCAGAGCGTCTCGAGCGGGGTCAGCGGGTCCATGTATGCGGCTCTCCAATGCCTCGCTCAACGACAGCAGGGGTTAGCGGTTCCTCGCGTTGACCGGTTGGGCGGGCGCACTTATATGCCGCGCCTCCGGCGCCGGAGCGCAGGCGCATTTTCCGGACTTGGGGCGGAGTAGCTCAGCTGGTTAGAGCAGCGGAATCATAATCCGCGTGTCGGGGGTTCAAGTCCCTCCTCCGCTACCAACTCCTGACGAGACGCAGACCGCTTTGGATGTGATGCCAGTGGGTAAGTGGCCGCCGTCCCACTGCGGGACTCGGTCCGAAACGGACCGGGTGCCCGTTGTTCGCAACCAATTCACCTCCCAGAAGTTAACAAGCACATAACTATATTTTCTCGGGTGTGAGGGCAGGTTGCTTAGCGTATCGATCCTGATTGCTGCTGCGATGGCGTCAAGCGCCGACGCGGATCGTCCGCTGCTTCAGTCGACGACGGCAAAATCCATCCACGACTTCGGCTCGTGCTTCACGCAGGCCGAGGAGCGCAATGGCCGTGCGTGGGCATTCATGCCGACGAAGCGGGGCGGCACCTTTACCGACTCAGGCGCGGGCGGCGCGCCGGCATCCTATTGGCTGCAGGTTCGCGGAGCTGCGCGAGGGAGCGAGCTTCGCCTGTTCGTCCCCGCCCGGTCGGCGGGTTCCGTCACACTTACCGAGGCGGTCAGCCAGTGCCGGTGATCGCCCCGCGCATGGGCTTTGCCAGGTCGCCAGCGGCCCGCCGCGGCGCCGCCGTTGCCGCAGGCCTGGGCGTAGTCGCCGCGTTGTCGGTGGCGGCCCTTTCCAATGCGAAATTCGCCGAGGCGGTCGGCGACGGCGTCAACCAAAGCGTCAATGGCGTGAAGACGGTTGCGGCCATGCTCGCCGAACGTTCGCCCGGCGAGCGCCCCGACGGCGCGCTCGCCAGCCTCAAGCCTAAGAAGGCAGTGCTGAACGAGCGCGCGCTGCCCAAGGTGCCGGCGGCCGCTGCGCCGCCCAGCCCCTTTGCCGCGCTCGCCGGACCGCCGCCCGCTCCGCCGCTCGTTCCCCCGCCGGCCGCGGTTCCGCTCTTCAACTCGGTCGCCGGCGGTCCCCCGGAGGTCATCCCTCCGCCTGGGGGTGGTGGCGGCCCACCGGTCCTGTCCGAAATCCCACCGCCCGGTGGTGGTGGCGGCGGCATCATCGCGCCGCCGATCATCACCACGACCCAAGTTCCGCCGCCGACAACGCCGTCAACACCGTCAACGCCCCTCCCGGAGCCCGGGACCTGGGGAATGATGCTCATCGGCTTCGCGCTGATCGGCGGGACGCTGCGGCGCATCAAGCGAGCCGCGCGCCAGCTTTCGACAGAATAAAGCATGAATGGCGGGGCCGTTGCGATTGCCGGCGCGGTGCTCGCCGCGGGTACCGGAGCGCTGATGTGGAGCCCGAACCGGGCTGCGATGGTCGCCAGCCCAGCTTCGGCATCAGCCTCGGCACGACCTGCCTCTGCTCCATCCGCGGCCGCTCAGGAACGAATATTCCTGACTCCAAGGCAGCTTCGCGAGGCCATTGCGAGCGGCACGCTCGACCGACCCGTGAAGTCGTTGCTCGCGGTTCGCGCGCCGCTGCACTTCGGCGACTTTTCGTGGAACGAGCAGGGCGTGCCGTCCGGCCCGACCTGGGTCCGAATCGATCTCGGTTCGCAGCTCATCTCGGTGTTCCGCGCGGGTCATGAGATCGGCACGGCAGTGATCGTCTACGGCGGCGACAACAAGCAGACGCCGCTCGGCAAGGTCCACATCCTCGGCAAGGCCCAGAATCACCGCTCTTCGCTGTACGATGCCGAAATGCCGTACACGCTGCGGCTGACCGACGACGGCGTGTCGATCCACGCCAGCAGCGTCCGTTGGGGCGCGGCGACGCATGGCTGCATTGGCGTGCCGCTCGCCTTCGCGCAGCGCCTGTTTGCAGCGGCAAGAGTCGGCGACGAGGTGGTCATTGTGCCCGCTGGCGCGAGGGCGGCGCGGGCCCAGACATCGTAACCGCACGATCAACCATAGTCCGTAACAACCGCCCGACTACCCCGCCCGTACGGGTGCTCCTCGAAAGAGCGAGAATTCCTGGTGTGCCGCTACAGCGACGCCGGCAACGTCATGGGTCAGAGGCGCGCCTGAGCGAAAGCCGCGGCGAGGTCGGCGATGAGATCGTCGGCGTCCTCGAGGCCGACGTGCAATCGAACCAGGTTCTCGGCCGGCGCTTTGGACACGGTGCGGACTGGATCGGCGGGCAGCACCAGGCTCTCGAAGCCGCCCCAGCTGAAGCCGATCCCGAACAGTTCGAGAGCATCGACGAAGGCGGCGCGGCTGTTCTTGTCCGCGCCCTTCAATTCGAATGAAAACAGGCCCGAAGCCCCTTTGAAATCGCGCTTCCAATATTCGTGACCGGGGCAGTCGGGCAGGGCCGGGTGGAGCACCAGCCCGACCTGCGGCTGCTGCTTCAGCCAATTGGCGAGCTTGAGCGCGCTCTCCTCATGCTGCTTGAGCCGCACGATCAACGTCCTGAGGCCACGAGAGCCGAGCCAGGCGTCGTCGGGCGAGACGGCGTGCCCGAGGTCCCAGCTGGTCCTCTGCAGCCGCGCAAAATGTTCCTTGGTGGCGGTCGCCGCGCCGAGCATGACGTCGGAATGGCCGCCGACATATTTGCTGAGCGCGAGGATGCTGATGTCGACCCCCGCGGCAAGCGCGGGGAACAACAGCGGAGAGGCCCAGGTGTTGTCGAGCAAGGTGACGATTCCGGCTTGGCGCGCAGCGGCGCAGATGCCGGGCACGTCCTGCACTTCCATCGTCAGGCTGCCCGGGCTTTCGAGCACGATCGCGCGCGTCCTGTCGCCGAACAGATCGGCGATCGCGGCACCACCGGCCATCGGGTCGTAGTAGCGCGTGGTGACGCCGAAGCGCTTCAGGATAGTGTCGCAGAACTTGCGCGTCGGACCGTAGGCACTGTCGGTGACCAGAAGCTCATCGCCCGAAGCGAGGACCGCGGTCAGCGCTGCGCTGACGGCCGCCAGCCCCGATGGATAAAGCGCGGTGCCGGCGGCGCCGGGCTCGAGCTCGGTCAGCGCCTCCGACAATGCCCAGTGAGTGGCGGTTCCCTGGAGGCCGTAGCTATATTTGCCGAGGCCCGGCGCACTACTTTCCAGTTGCCGGACGCTGTCGAACAAGATGGTCGACGTGCGCTCGACCGGCACGTTGACCAGCTGTCCGCGCCATTCCTTGCGGCGGCCGCCCTCGACCAGCTGCGTCGACGCCCCTTGCTTGCGCTTGCTCATTCATCTGGCTCCGGGGACGCCGCTTATCGCAGCGCCGTCCCTGAAGACAAATTGCAGCGCGGCTAGCTGCGGCGGTTCCTCGGGATGAGCCCGATCAGGCCGAGGAGCCCGATCACACCCCAGGGGAAGCTCCTTTTCTGTTCCGGCGCCGGAGCCGTGGTATCGGCCGGCGGAACGGTCGCGGTGTCGGTCGCAGCCATGGTGTTGTCGGTGACGGTGGTGGTCGTCGCAGCCGTGCCAGTGGTGGCCGCGGTGTTGGCGGCGGCTGCGTTGGCAGCGGCCGCGTTGGTCTGGGCCGTCTCCGTCATGTTGGCCGGGGCGAGCGCGTTCTGAGCGAGCGCCGGGCTTGCCGCCAGCAGCGCTGCGGCTGCAATGCCGAGTGAGCTTGTCATGCGCATGTTGGAATTCCTCCCTGCTGAGCCGATCGGATCGGCCAAGATTGAATTGGCGAAGATCAAATCGGATCGTTGGTATAGCCGTCGTTGTCGCTCGACCGGCCGAGGCCGAGCAGCCCGAGCAGCCCGAGGCAGCCGATGAGGTTCCAGATCAGGTCTGAATTGCCGGGGCTGTGCTGGCGTGCCTGGGTCTCTGACATTTGACTGGTGTCGTTCTGAGCAACCTGTGCCGGTGCCGATGAGCTTGCGAGCCCGGCAGCAACCAGTGAAGCCGCTATCCATCGAATGCGCATGCTTCCTCCTGTTCCGAAGCGTGGCGTGGTGCGCGTTGGGCGCGCCGGGGCTGATCCCATCAAGTGCGGGGTCACGTCAACACGGTTCATGAAAAGGAAATGCTTGGCGAGACCCCAAACGCAAACGCCCGGATCGACCAGCGATCCGGGCGTCCTGCGTGACGATTGCTCGTCAGCCCCCTTGGATGTCGTAGCGGCGAACGTCCCCAGTCGGTCAGCCGCACCCCGAACCCGACCCAAGGCCCAGCTCGTTCGGACGATGCGTGAGTAAGCGCGCCGCGGGCGCCTTGTCACGGTTGGAATCGAGATGGGTTGCGTTTGTGCAGCCGCTGTGTCGGTGCGGCAACAGCGGCGGCGGGCAGGGGACGCGGTTGCCAGTGCCGATCAATGACCGCTAGAGCGCGGCGCCTATGCGCTGGTCCCGTGCCTTCTTGCCCGTCCTCAAGGAAAGTCCCGCCGACGCCCAGATCGTCAGCCACAAGCTGATGCTTCGCGCCGGGCTGGTCCGCCAGACCGCCGCCGGCATCTACGCCTGGCTGCCGCTCGGCTTCCGGGTGCTGAAGAAGATCGAGCAGATCGTGCGCGAGGAGCAGGACCGCGCCGGCGCGCAGGAATTGTTGATGCCGACCATCCAGTCCGCCGAGCTGTGGCGCGAGAGCGGTCGGTATGACGCCTACGGACCAGAGATGCTTCGATTTAGAGACCGCCACAAAAGAGAAGTGCTCTACGGGCCCACGAATGAGGAGATGATTACCGCGCTCTTCCGCGACGAGGTCAAGAGCTACCGCGACCTGCCGCGGACGCTCTACCATATCCAGTGGAAGTTCCGCGACGAGGTGCGGCCGCGCTTCGGCGTAATGCGCGGTCGCGAATTCCTGATGAAGGACGCTTACTCTTTCGATCTTGACGAGGCGAGCGCTCGTCAGAGCTATTACACTCAGATGCTCGCTTATTTGCGCACTTTCCAGCGCATGGGCATCCAAGCAGTGCCAATGAAGGCCGCGTCGGGTCCGATCGGCGGCGATCTTTCACATGAATTCATCGTCCTCGCGCCGACGGGCGAGAGCGAGGTCTTTTATGATGCTGCGTTCGAAGAGTTGGAATGGACGCTCTGGCGAAAACTATCATTCCAGCGTCTGGACCGCCTCCATCGGGAGCTAGCAGCTTTCTATGCCGCGACCGATGAAACCCACAGCCCCGACCTATGGCAGAGCGTTCCCAAGATGCGTCGTCGGGCGGGACGCGGCATTGAGGTCGGGCACATTTTCTATTTTGGCGACAAATATTCCCGGTCGATGAAATTTAGAATTTCTGGGCCAGAGGGCGATCAAATTTTTCCAATGATGGGTAGCTACGGAATAGGCGTAAGTCGCCTCGTCGCCGCAATCATTGAAGCAAGTCACGATGAAAAAGGCATTGTTTGGCCGGACGAAGTCGCGCCGTGGAGAGTTGGCATTGTAACGATGCGTCAGGACGACACCCAATCAGCGTTAGCGGCGGGCAAAATATACAACAAACTACGGCGAACCCGTATCGAGACATTGTACGACGATCGCGACGAGAGAGGGGGAGCGAAACTAGCTGCAATGGACTTAATTGGACTGCCTATCCAAATTATCGTCGGACCCCGAAGTGTCAGCGAAGGCTTGGTTGAACTTAAGGATCGCAGGACAGGCAATTGTATGAATGTTAGTATCGATTGGCTCGTTGATCCCATGACTCGTCTTACCGCTAGGGTCTCCAAACAGGATTCGTTTGCCCAACGGATCTTCGGAGCTGCCGAACAAGCAAATCAACCACACTACGGTTTCTCCTGAGATGATCCTCAACCGCGCCGAGCGGATGCTCGCCCGCCGCTATCTGCTTCCCGGCCCCGGCGAGGGCTTCATATTCCTCGTCGCCAGCATCAGCCTGCTCGCGGTCGCGCTCGGCGTCGCCGCGCTGATCATCGTCATGAGCGTGATGAACGGCTTTCGAGCCGAGCTGTTCGACAAGATCGTGGGGTTGAACGGTCACGCGGTCGTCCAAGGCTATGAGGGCCGCCTATCCGGCTGGCAGCAGATCGCCGATTCGGCGCGCAAGACGCCCGGCGTCACCTCCGCGGTGCCGCTGATTGAGACCCCGCTGATGGGAACCGCCAACGGGCGCTTTGAAGGCGTGCTGGTCCGCGGCATGCGGATCGAGGACATCCGCGCCAACAAGACGATCATGTCCAACGTCGTCGCCGGCGACATCCGATCAGTCACCCCCGGCAGCGGCAAGGTCGCGATCGGCTCACGGCTCGCCGACACGCTCGGCGCTTACCCGGGAAGCCAGATCACTTTGTGGAACCCGGAAGGCCGCTCCACGGTGATGGGAACCGTGCCGCGCGAAGTCACGTACACCGTCGGCGCGGTGTTCGAGATCGGCGTCTACGACTACGACAAAGCGTTCGTCCTGCTGCCGATGCAGGATGCGCAGGAATTGCTGCTGTTGGGCGACCAGGTGGGCATGGTCGAGATCCAGACCACCAACCCCGACCGCGTGAAGCAGATCGTCGCTCCGCTGCAGCGCGTCGTCCAGGGGCGGGGGATGATCGTCGACTGGCGGCAGATGAACTCGGCGTTGTTCCAGGCGCTCGAAGTGGAGCGGGTGGCGATGTTCGTCGTCCTCTCGCTGATCGTGCTGGTCGCGGTGTTCAACATCCTCTCGTCGCTCATCATGCTGGTGCGCGCGAAAACCCGCGACATCGCCATCCTCCGAACGATGGGCGCGAGCCGGCGCGGCATGATGAAGGTGTTCATGACCGTGGGCGTGACCATCGGCTCGTTGGGGATCATCCTCGGAATGATCCTCGGCGCAGTGTTTCTCTACTTCCGCCAGAATGTGGTCGACGCGATCCAGAAGGTGACCGGGCAGAATCTCTGGGACCCCTCGGTGCGCTTCCTCACCGATCTTCCGGCCAAACCCAATCCGGTCGAGATCGTCGCGATCGTCGTGACCGCGTTGGTCCTGTCTTTCCTCGCCACGCTTTATCCCGCCTACAAGGCGGCGAGCACCGACCCGGTCCAGGTCCTCCGTTATGAGTGATCCGATCCTCGTCACGGGCGACCTCAAGCGCACGTTTGTCCAGGGCGATGCGACGATCGAAGTGCTGCGGGGCGTGAACCTCTCCGTCGCTCCGGGCGAGATCGTCGCGCTGCTCGGGCCCTCGGGCTCGGGCAAGTCGACCTTGCTGCAGGCGGTCGGATTGCTCGAGGGCGGCTTCGACGGCTCGATCCGGCTCCAGGGGGAAGCCGCCGAGCGGCTCGACGATGACGGGCGAACCCGGCTTCGGCGCGAGCTGCTCGGCTTTGTCTACCAGTTCCACCATCTGCTTCCCGAGTTCAACGCGCTCGAGAACGTGGTTCTGCCCCAGCTGGTGCGCGGCGCCGAGCCCAAGGCCGCGCGCGAGCGTGCCGAGCAATTGCTTGGCGCACTCGGCCTGTCAGAGCGGCTCGACCACCGGCCATCAAAACTGTCGGGCGGCGAGCAGCAGCGGGTCGCGGTTGCCCGGGCGCTCGCCAACAAGCCGCCGCTGGTGCTGGCGGATGAGCCAACCGGCAATCTCGACGAACATACCGCCGACGTGGTGTTCGCCGAATTCATGGGGCTGGTCAGGGGCGAGGGGACGGCGGCGCTGGTCGCGACCCACAATGAGCGGATCGCGGCGAAAATGGACCGCGTCGTCCGGTTGCACGAGGGGCGGCTCGAATAGTGGAGCCGGAGCGGCGGCGCGGCGTTGAGGAGCCCGTGCGCAGGATCAATTGGACCACCATCGCGCTGATCGGCGGGCTCGTCTTGCTGGTCCTGATCGTGGCCTATTTTGCAACGCGCCGGAACGCTGACCAGGACAAGCTCACGGGCAGCGCGGATGTCATCGCGGGGAGGGCGGAGCGGGCGCAACAGACCGCCTCCGAAAAGTTTTGCGGAACCCAGTCGATCTATGATTTGATCAAGCGCGACCTGTTCCGCCGCGCGGCGCAGCTGCGGGGCAGCGACCAGGTGGCCTATGACAAGGTGGCGAGCTTCTCCGTCTTGCGGATGGAAAATCCCGTGCTGGTCAGCGAGACCAAAGACGGCCTCATCCGTTGCTCGGGGTCGTTGTCTCTCGATTTGCCGCCCGGAGTCGCAGTGGTCGGTGGCCGTCGAACGCTTTCGGCGGACCTCGACTACAACGTCGTTCCGCAGGCGGCGGACGGCACGGGGCCGGTCGTTCTCCTCAGCAATGCCGATGCAATCATCACGCCGCTGGCGACGCTGTCGCGGACTGCGCAAGCCGCGCCGCAGGTCGTCACGCCTGAGGCCAATGTTGTTGCCCCGGAAGCTCCGCAAGGCGTCCAAGCTGCTCCCCAGCCTCAGCCGCCAGTGCAGGCTCCAGCACCCGCGCCGGCGCCGGCCAGCAGGCCGAGCTTTGCTTGCGCCAGTGCCCGCACGCGAGGAGAATCGATGGTCTGCGCCGACTCCGGCCTCGCCGCCGCTGACCGCAGCATGGCGGTCGAATATAGCCGCGCCTTCGCCGTCGCCTCGCCCGACCAACGCGACCTGCTGCGCGAGACCGCTCACCGCTTCTACGCATATCGCGACCGCTGCCCCGACCGCGCGTGCATCGCCGCGGCTTATGCCGGCCGAGTGCGCGAAATCCGCGACATCGTCCAAGGCCGCTGGCAGCAGCCGCGATAATGAGTGGATAAGTGGGAGCGATCCGCTTCTCACTGGGCGCCGAGGGCACCATAGTCATCCGGTGACCCAGCCGTTCGTCCCGCTTCGCGTCTTCTCGTGCTTCACCATGCTTGAAGGCGCGATGGAACCCAAGACCATCGCCGAGCGCGCGGCCAAGCTCGGCTTTCCCGCGGTCGCGCTGACGGACCGAAACGGCCTCTATGGCGCGATGCCGTTCAGCGACGCCTGCTTCGCCAAGGGAGTGCAGCCGATCGTCGGCGCGATGCTCGGCGTGGCGCGGCCGCCGGAGATCGGCGGAGAGGCGGCGATCGACTGGATCGCGCTGCTCGCAAAGGACGAGCAGGGCTATGCCAATCTGTGCAAGCTCGTCTCCTCGGCGCACCTTGACCGCCCGCTGGAGCAGGAGCCGCACGTCGAATTCGCCAAGCTCGAACGGTTGAGCGACGGCCTGATCGCACTGACGGCGGGCGCTGAAGGCGCGCTGGCGCGGCTCCTCGCGGATGGTCAGATGTCCAAGGCCGAGGCCTATCTCGACCGTCTGCAGGCCGGGTTCCCTGACCGGCTCTATGTCGAGCTCTCGCGCCGCCACAACCCGATCGAGGAGGCTGCCGAGGCTGCGCTGCTCGACGTCGCCTACGCACGGAGCCTGCCGCTCGTCGCGACGAACCCCGCCGCCTATGCCGACCTTTCATTCCACGCCGCGCATGACGCAATGCTGTGCATCGCCAGTTCGGCCTATGTCGAAAGCGCCGACCGCGCGAGCTCGTCACCCGACGCTTGGCTCAAGGATTCCGCCGCCATGGCCGAGCTGTTCGCCGACGTCCCTGAAGCGCTTGCCAACACCAGTGTGATCGCGCGGCGTTGCGCGGTCGCCGCGCCGCAGCGCAAGCCGATCCTTCCGCGGCTGGGCGACGACGAGGACGAGCAGCTCCGCCGCGACGCCCGCGCCGGCCTTGGCGAGCGCCTCAAGGGGCGCCGAGCCGAGGAGCAGCAACCCTATCTCGAACGCCTCGAGTTCGAGCTCGACGTGATCACCGGCATGGGCTTTGCCGGCTACTTCCTGATCGTCGCCGACTTCATCAAATGGGCGAAGGCGAACGACATCCCGGTGGGGCCGGGCCGCGGCTCTGGCGCCGGCTCCGTGGTCGCCTGGGCGCTGACCATCACCGACCTCGACCCGATCGCCTTGAACCTGCTGTTCGAGCGCTTTCTAAACCCCGAGCGCGTCTCGATGCCCGACTTCGACATCGACTTCTGCGAAACCCATCGCGACAAGGTCATCACCTACGTCCAGGGTAAATATGGCCGGGACCGCGTCGCCCAGATCATCACCTTCGGGCGGTTGAAGGCGCGCGCGGTGCTGAAAGACACCGGCCGCGTGCTGCAGATGAGCTACGGGCAGGTGGACCGTCTCGCCAAGCTGATCCCCAACCACCCGACCGATCCGTGGACGCTCGAACGCTCGTTGAACGGCGTTTCCGAGCTCGCCGCCGAATATGCCGGCGACCCGGACGTCAAGCGGCTGTTCGACCTCGCGATGAAGCTCGAGGGGCTGCCGCGCCATGCCTCGACGCACGCCGCTGGGGTCGTGATTGGCGACCGCCCGCTCGACGAGCTCGTCCCGCTCTATCGCGACCCGCGTTCCGACATGCCGGTCACCCAGTTCGACATGAAATATGTCGAGGCGGCGGGGCTGGTGAAGTTCGACTTCCTCGGCCTCAAGACCCTGTCGGTGCTCAAGGAAGGGCAACGGCTGCTCGCCGAACAGGGCATCGAGGTGGATTTCGCCCAGCTGCCGTGGGACGATCCGGCCGTGTACGAGCTGCTCCAGCGCGGCGACGCGGTGGGGGTGTTCCAGCTCGAATCCGAAGGCATGCGGCGCACGCTCGCGGCCGTCCGGCCGACAAGCTTCGGCGACATCATCGCGCTGGTCGCGCTCTACCGCCCCGGGCCGATGGACAACATCGGGATGTTCGGCGACCGCAAGAATGGCCGGGCGCGGATCGAATATCCCCACCCTTTGCTCGAAGGCATCCTGGCCGAGACCTACGGGATCTTCGTCTACCAGGAGCAGGTGATGCAGGCGGCGCAGGTGCTCGCTGGCTACTCGCTCGGCCAGGCCGATCTGCTGCGCCGCGCCATGGGCAAGAAGATCAAGTCCGAGATGGACGCCCAGCGCGCGACGTTCGTCGAGGGCTGCGCGACCCACAACCAGATCCCCGCCGCCAAGGCCAACGAGCTGTTCGATTTGATCGACAAGTTCGCCGGCTACGGGTTCAACAAGAGCCATGCCGCGGCCTACGCGCTCGTCGCCTATCAGACGGCATGGCTCAAGGCGCACCACCGGGCGGAATTCTATGCAGCCTCGATGAGCTTCGATCTCACGCTCACCGACAAGCTCGGCGTGTTCGCCGAGGACATGCGGCGCGGCGGTGTCGAGTGCCTGCCGCCGGACATCAACGCCAGCCGGGCGCTGTTCACCGTCGAAAGTGGTGCGGTTCGCTACGCGCTCGGCGCGCTCAAGGGCGTCGGCGAGAAGGCGATGGAGGCATTGGTCGAGGAGCGGACCAGGGCCGGGCCATTTAAGAGCCTTGAGGATTTCGCGGCTCGCATCGACGCGAGGTCGCTCAACCGCCGCCAGCTCGAAAGCCTCGCCGGCGCAGGGGCGTTCGACAGCATCCGGCCCGACAGAGCAGCGGTCTTCGCCGTGGCAGAGACAATCCTCGCCCATGCGGCGAGCGCCCACGAGCAGCGCAGCAGCGGCCAGGCCGGACTGTTCGGCGCCGGCTCGGCCGAAGCGGCGCCGATCCGGCTGCCGCGCGACGCCGCCTGGACCATCGCACAGCGTATGGCCGCCGAGCGCGACGCGTTCGGCTTCTATTTCTCGGCCCACCCGGTCGACGCGGCGAAGCATTTGCTCGCCGCTCACAAGGTCAGGAATTTTGGCGAGCTTGCCGACACCCGGATCGCGCAAGGCGAGCGGGTCGGCGCGACGATGGCGGGCCTAGTCGAGGACGCCCGGTGGCGGACGTCGGCGCGCGGACGGCGCTACATGATGGCGACGCTCAGCGACAGCTCGGGTCAGTTCATCGCCACCGCGTTCGACGATGAAGCCACCGCCGCGCTGGAAGCAGCCGCAAAGGCCGGGCAGTGCGGCCTGCTAAGCGTCGAGCTTGACCGCCGCTCCGGCGACGAGGCGCCGCGCGTGACGATCAAGCGATTCCAGCCGCTGAGCGACCTTGCCAAGCGAACGCGGCTGCAACTGGTCGTCAGGGTCGAGGACGCCGCGACGGCCGAGCGTGTCGCCCATGAGGTGGCCCAGGCTCGCGGCTCGAACGGATTGCTTACCTTCGTGGTGCCAATGGCGTCGGGCGGGGAAGCGACGATTGTCGCCGGCCGCGACTTCGCGCTCGACGGCGAGCTCGCCGCCCGAATAGAGCGGATCACCGGCGAAGGGAGCGTCGACCTGTCCGCAATGGAACCGCCCAAGCTCGCCCTCGTCGGGTAGCCAGGTCACGCCATCCAGAAGCCGTCGCGGTTGACGAGGCTGGTGATGTGCGCGTTCCGCTCCGCGTCCATGGCCCTCTTGAACGGCGGGAAGACCTGTTCTTCCTCCATGTGCGCGTGACGCGAAACGAGCTCGCGGAACTCGCGGACCTTTTCCAGCCAGTTCGGCGAGTCCGCGCCCATCTCGTTGAGTTCGAAGATGAATGTCTTGACGTAGCCGTGCTCGTTTTCGAGATGGTCGGCGTCGACCGCCTCATTGGCTTCGCGCAGCGCCGGATAGACGACCATTTCCTCCTGATGCGCATGCTTGTCGAGCGCGTGGGTGAGCTTCATCAGAAGCATCTTGCGCTTGAACGTCTGGGTCTCGTCGGTGCTGAGCATGTTGTCGAAGATTGCGAGCGCCATGTCGTGCTCGGCGGCGAGGATCTCGTCCCAGTCACCGGCGGCCGCCTCCATGCCCTGCATCAGAGCCTTGCGGCCGTAATTGGCGGCAATGCCGATCGCCACGCCGCCAAGCGCGGCGGCAATGACCGGTCCGGCCCCGTCGCCCCATGAGAAAGCGCTGCGATTGTCGCTCGAGCTGCTGCGGTTGGATGAGCGGCTTTGGGTAGTCGTGGCCATTTCACTCCTCCTCGGTGGATTTCCCGCTTTCAACGGCCGGGCAAGGAGTCGCGTTCCTCTTGCGAAGCGCGTTCAGCGCTCAATTCACCGCGTGCCTACAAGCTGTTCGCTGGCGGCTCGGTGGTCGTGTTCTCCGGCTGCTGCGGCGGCTCGAGCGGCTCGGTCGAGGCGGGCGGGAGCTCGCTGACCACATTCTCGACGGGCGGCAGCGGCTTGGCGGTCTCATATTCCTCGCCCGGCAGCGGGCGCACCTTCCTGGTGACCGACGGCGGCGCCTTGTTTACCGGCGCAGTGGCGCCGCGATAGATGCATGCGTCGAGACCGTCCCGGGCGACGATCGGGATGCGTGCGGCGATCGTATTGCCGTAGCGGCGGGTGAAGCCCTTGGGCGCGATCGCCCCCCGTTCCTTGGGAAGGGGCAGTATGGCGGCGATGCGCGCTGCCTCGATCGGGCTCATGGCGCTCGCGTCATGCCCGAAATAGCGCTGGGACCCGGCGTTGACGCCATAGGTCCCGATGCCGGTCTCGGCGAGGTTCAGATAGACCTCCATGATCCGGCGCTTGCCCCACAGATGCTCGGTCAGGAAGGTGAACCAGGCCTCCAGCCCCTTTCGCGCATAGCCGCCGCCCTGCCACAGGAAGGCGTTCTTCGCGGTCTGCTGGCTGATCGTCGAACCGCCGCGAATGCGTCCGCCAGATGCATTACGTTGCATCGCGTTTTCAATGGCTTGGTAGTCGAAGCCGTGATGCGAGCAGAACTTGCTGTCCTCGGCCGCGATGGCCGCTCGGACGATGTCGCGGTCGACCTGGTTGATCGGCATCCATTGCTTGTGCGCCCCGCGGCCGGCGAACACGTCGCCGAGCATGGTGAAGGTGATCGGTGGGTTGATGAAGCGATAGGCGAGCACCCAGAGGATGGAGCCGAGCAGGAACAGGAGGACGAGGCGGATGAGCCACTTCCACAGGAGCTTGAGCAGCGACTGCGGGCGTTTGCGCCTGTAGCGCGGAATGCCTGGCTTCTTCTTCGCCATCCTGTCCGCCTAATGGCCGCTCGTGCCGCCCTCAAGCGTCGTCATGAGCGCCTGACGGGATACCATCTGCTTCACGTGCGATCCCCCGATGCTTGCCATGCTAGCGGGCGGATCGAGGGCCTGCCAAGACCCGTCCTTGCCGCAGCGCAGCACGGCATTTACATCGCTGGTATGACGTCGACCAACGACATCCGTCGCGGCTTCCTCGATTATTTCGAGAAGAACGGTCACGCGCGGGCCCAGTCCGCGCCGCTGGTCCCGCACAACGACCCGACGCTCATGTTCGTCAACGCCGGCATGGTGCCGTTCAAAAACGTGTTCACCGGGCTGGAGACGCGGCCTTATTCGACCGCGACCAGCTCGCAGAAATGCGTCCGCGCGGGCGGCAAGCACAATGACCTCGACAATGTCGGCTATACCGCGCGGCACCATACCTTCTTCGAGATGCTCGGCAATTTTTCGTTCGGCGACTATTTCAAGGACCGCGCGATCGAGCTTGCCTGGAACCTGCTGACCAAGGACTGGGGCATCAGCCCCGATCGGCTGACGGCCACCGTGTACCACACGGACGACGAGGCGTGGGACTTGTGGAAGCGGATTTCCGGCCTTCCCGACGAGCGCATCATCCGTATTCCGACCAAGGACAATTTCTGGTCGATGGGCGACGATGGTCCGGCCGGCCCCTGTTCGGAAATCTTCTACGACCACGGCGACCATATCGCCGGCGGCCCGCCCGGGAGCCCGGACGAGGACGGTGATCGCTTCGTCGAGATCTGGAACCTCGTGTTCATGCAATATGAGCAGGCGGCCGGCGCGATCGTGTCCGAGCTGCCCAAGAAGAGCATCGACACCGGCATGGGCCTCGAGCGCATCGCCGCGGTGCTGCAAGGGGTGCACGACAATTACGACACCGACACTTTCCGCGCGCTGATCCGCGAAAGCGAGGAGCTGACGCACACCAAGGCCGGGGGCGAGGCCAAGGCGAGCCACCGCGTCATTGCCGACCATTTGCGCGCCTCGGGTTTCCTCGTCGCCGACGGCGTGCTGCCGGCCAACGAGGGCAGGGGCTATGTCCTCCGCCGGATCATGCGCCGGGCGATGCGCCATGCGCACATCCTGGGCGCGAGGGAGCCGCTGATGTGGCGACTGGTGCCCGCGCTGGTCGCGGAAATGGGCGCCGCCTATCCCGAGCTCATTCGCGCGCAGCCGCTCATCGAAGCGACGCTTCAGCAGGAGGAGACCCGCTTCCGCCAGACGCTGGTGACAGGCCTCAAGCTGCTCGAGGAAGCAACCAGCGAGCTCGGCGAAGGCCAGACGCTCGCAGGCGAAACGGCGTTCAAGCTCTACGACACGTACGGCTTCCCGTACGATCTCACCGAGGATGCACTTCGCGCCCGCGGCCTGAAGGTCGACCGGGGCGGGTTCGACGCAGCCATGGCCGAGCAGAAGGCAAAGGCGCGCGCGGCGTGGAAGGGATCGGGCGCCAAAGCGGGCGAGGACATCTGGTTCGACCTGGCCGAAGAACATGGCGCGACGGAGTTCACCGGCTATTCGGGCGATGAGGGCGAAGGCATGGTACTCGCCATCGTCAGGGACGGCAGGCGCATGGACACTGCCGAAGTCGCCGACACGGTCGACATCCTGCTCAACCAGACACCCTTTTACGGTGAGAGCGGCGGCCAGATCGGCGACACGGGAAAACTGACTACGCTCAAGGGCTTCGTCGGGGAGGTTGAGGATACGCTGAAACCGCTGGGCAAGCTTCACGTGCTTCGCACCAAGGTGGTCACGGGCGAGCTGTCGGTTGGCGAGACTGTCCACCAGAAAGTCGACGGCGAGCGGCGCGACCGTATCCGTGCGAACCACAGTGCAACCCACTTGCTGCATGCGGCCCTGCGCCGGCAGCTCGGCACCCATGTCACCCAGAAGGGCAGCCTGGTCGCCCCCGATTATTTCCGATTCGATTTCTCGCATCCCAAGGCGCTGAGCCGCGAGGAGATCGATGCCGTCGAGGCCGAGGTGAACGCGCAGATCCGCTCGAACGAGCCAGTGACCACGCGGCTCATGACCCCCGACGAGGCGATTGAGGCGGGCGCGATGGCGCTGTTCGGGGAGAAATATGGCGACGAGGTCCGCGTGCTCTCGATGGGGCGGCTGAGCGAGGCGGATTATTCGGTTGAGCTGTGCGGCGGGACCCATGTCCGCGCGCTCGGCGACATCCAGCTGCTCAAGATCATCGGCGAAAGCGCGGTTTCATCCGGGGTGCGGCGCATCGAGGCGCTCACTGGCGAAGCCGCGCGCCAGTGGCTGAGCGAGCGCGAGGCCAAGCTCCGCGAGGCGGCCGCCGCGCTCAAGAGCGCGCCCGACGAGGTGCCGGCGCGGGTCTTGGCTCTGGTCGAAGAACGCCGGCGGCTCCAGCGCGAGCTTGCCGATGCGAAGAAGGCGCTGGCGATCGGCGGAGGCGGACGGAAAGCCGACGCGGCGGAGCCCGAGCAAGTCAATGGCCAGCGATTTATCGGCCAAGTCGCCGAAGGGTTGAATCCCAAAGACTTGCGCTCGACCATTGATACAATGAAGAAGCAGCTGGGGTCTGGTATTGCCGCGCTCGTCGCGGTCAACGATGGCCGCGCCAGCGTCGCTGTCGGCGTGACGGACGACCTTGCAGGCCAATTCAGTGCAGTCGACCTGGTGCAGGCTGCTGTAGCGGCGCTTGGCGGGCAGGGCGGCGGCGGCCGCCCGGACATGGCGCAGGGAGGCGGCCCGGACGGTTCGAAGGCCGAGGAAGCGCTCAAGGCGGTCCGGGACGCGCTCGAGCAAGTCGCGGCGTGATCTACACGCGCTCAGCCGAACCGGTCACCGTCGATGGCGCCTGCCACTGCGGCGCGGTCCAGTTCACGGTCACCCTGACCGAAGGCTTCGCCCGGCGCGGCGCTGCACATGCTCTATCTGCCGGATGCGCGGAGCCGTCGCGGTAACCTCTACGCCGGCCGACTTCGCGATCACCCGCGGCGAGGACAAGCTCGCGACCTACCGCTTCAACACCGGCGTTGCCGAGCATCATTTCTGCTCCGTCTGCGGCATCTACACACACCACAAGCGCCGCTCGAACCCCAATCAGCTCGGCGTCAACGTCGGGTGCCTGGAAGGGGTGTCACCGTTCGATTTCGATGAAGTCCGCGTGCTCGATGGCCAGCGCCACTCCGCGGACAATGAGCAGCATCGGACCTATCTGGCCGGAGTGCTCCGGTTCGAGCCAGCGCTCGACGACTGAGCGTCGCGCAGACGCCGCCGGCCAAGCTTCGGCTCAGTGTCGAGATCTGCCTCGGCCATGATCGCCAACCTCAGCTCAGACCGTTTCTCGTGGATCGAGGCGATCACCGGACCCATCGGAGCTCCAAGGTCGACCAGCACCGCCTCGGCAAGCTGAAGCGAGGCCTCCAGCGTCTCCGGCACCGCATCACTGACGCCCGCCTTGTAGAGCTGCGCCGCATGGTCGGTGTCGCGCGCCCGGGCGATGATCGGCAGCTCCGGCATCCAGCCGCGAACCCGCCGCGCGAGCAGCGCAACGAGCACCGGATCGTCCATCGTCAGCACCAGCGCGGCGGCGTGGCCGAGATGGAGCTTGTAGGCGAGCTCGGGCCGCCGGACGTCGCCGAACAGCACGTTGTAACCCGCCTCCCGCGCCTGGCGGACGCCGTCGATGTCGCTGTCGACCGCCAGATACGGCCGCTTGTGCTCGATCAGCATGTCGGCAACCATTCTCCCGACCCGCCCGAAGCCGAAGATCACCGTACGGCCTTTGGCTGCGCCTTGCTGCGGCTCCTCGGCGGCCGCGTGATCGACCTGGCGCGAGGCAAGGCGCCCGAGCTTCGCCAGCAGCGGCGTCACCGTCAGCCCACACGCGGTGACGGCCTGCCAGAAGGTCGCGGTCTGCGGTGCGATCGTGCCGCTGGCAGCAGCGGCTCCGATCAGGATCAGCGTCGTTTCCGAGGGCGAGGCCATGAGCAGGCCAGTCTCGGCTGCAATCCCACGGCGTGAGCCGCTCAGCCGGAGAAGGCCGCCCGTAACCAGTGTCTTCACCGCGAGAACGGCCGCCAGAGCGCCCAGCAGCTGCGGCCAGAGCGCATTGAGCAGGCGAAAATCGATGCGCATTCCCACAGTGATTAAGAACACGCCGAGCGCGAGCCCGCGGAACGGCGCGGTCACCAGCTCGACCTCGCTGCGATAATCGGTTTCCGCGATGACCAGCCCGGCGAGCAGGGCGCCGACGATCGGCGACAAGCCAACCGCGGCGGTCGCAATGCTGGCGAGGATCACCGCCAGCAGACTGACGGCGAGGAACAGCTCGGGGCTTTTGGTCCGCGCCGCCTGGGCGAAGAGGGGCGGAAGCAGGAACCGCCCACCGACCAGCAGAACAGCAACCACTCCGAGACCTTTGAGCGCGATCATCGGGAGTCCGCCAATCGGTCCGGAGCTTCCAAGCACGAACAGCAGCGGGACCAGCGCGAGATCTTCGAACAACAGCATGGCGAATGCGGCCCGGCCGACCGGCGAGGTCATTCCGGCGATTGGTAGCACCAGCGCGGTCGAAGACATGGCGAGCGCGACTCCCAGCGTCGCAGCCGTCGCGGGTGATTCTCCGGCGAGCGCCAGGCCACCGCCGATGAGCAGGCTGCCGAGCAGCATTTCCGCCGCGCCGATGCCAAATATGGCGGCGCGCATCCCGAGCAGCCGACGGAAGCTCAGCTCCAGGCCGATCGAGAACAGCAGCAGGATGATGCCGAACTCGGCGAACGGCTCGATCCCCGAAGGGTCGGCGATGGTCACTGCGCCGAGCCACGAATGCTGGCTGGCGAGCGCGCCGAGGCCGAATGGCCCAACCACCATCCCGACCAGGATGAAGCCGATCACCGGCGAGATCTTGAGGCGGGCGAACGCCGGAATGACGATCCCGGCCGCGCCGAGGATCACCAGCGCGTCCTTGAGGCCATGGCCGCCGATGTCGCTCGCCATCCCTGAACCTTAGCAGGCGAATCCAGCCTGTCACCGCGCGCCTCGCGGCGGGCAGTGACGTCATGGCGTCAGGCGGCGACTCCCTCCTCGGCCATGGCGGCTTCGAGGTTGTGAACG
>JBJMVJ010000177.1:0-7668 GCA_045810685.1 Sphingomonas sp. | reverse complement strand
GCCAACTACGCCAGCCGCCAGTACAGCTTCCAGAACGAGAGCGTGCTGACGGATCCAACGTTCGCCGTGAACGCGCGGATCGCGCTTGCCGACATCGACATCGACCAGGGCAGCACGCGGATGACGTTCGCTGTGTGGTCGCGCAACCTCACGAACAACACCTACATCTATCGCCGCTCGGCGGCGAATGCCGGGGTGCTGGGCGAGTACGGCAACTTCAACCCGCCCCGTACGTGGGGCGCGGAGCTTTCGTTCAAGATCGGAGCGCGGCGAGTTGCGCCCCCGGCCTACGTGCCTCCACCGCCGCCCCCGCCTTTACCGCCGACGGTGACCTGCGACAGTGGAACGGTGATCGCGGCGCCGGGCGTCTGCCCGCCGCCACCCGCCTCGCCGCCGCCGACGCCGGAGCGCGGTTTCTAGCCTGGCGCAACCCAGCCGGGCCGCATGGAACGCGGCCGGGCTGTGCTTCGCCGCGCGCGCATTTGGAGAAATTGAGGAATTGGAGTTACACTCTCCTGTTTTGTGACTGATGGAGAGTCCCGATGAAGGCCGTGGTTTCAGCTGCCCTGGGGGCTGCATCTCTGCTCGTTTCCGCTCCGGCGGCCGCGCAGTTGGGGCAGGTCAATGAGCCTGCACCGGGTTATTCCTCGCTCATGCGGTCCGATTATTCGACCGCAGAGAAGGAGATCCGCTCGGCGAACGTGTCCGCCTACGATCCGGCGCGCTCGATCAACCTCGGGATCGCGCTCGCCAAGGAAGGCCGTCGCGGCGAAGCCGCCAATCAGTTCAACAGCGTTCTCTTCGAAGAGGATGTCGAGATGGTCGTGGCCGACGGACAAACCGTCATGTCGCACGACGTCGCAAGACGGGCGCTCGCGGCTCTGCAGAGCGGACCGCTAAGCCACTAACGAGGGCTGATCTTCAGACGAGCCGAAGCGAATGGCTCGTCGGCGTATCCGAAGCGAGGGTGAACTCATTGCCGCGCCGCTCGATCACGGCCTGGCGTGCGTCGGTGCTGAGCTGCACCCGAACCAGGCTGAAGCCGCCGCCGGCGCTGCGCTCGATCGAAACGGTCGCTTCGCAGCCGCCCAGTCCGGCGCCGAGATGGCCTGCCGCCAGCTTGGCCGCCTCCGCCGCATCCTCTTGGTTGACGCCGGCATCGATTAGCAGCCGCGCAAGCCCCTTGCCCTCGGGCAGGTGGAGTTTCAGCCCGAACTGAACCGCCAGCTTCGGCACCGGCGATGCGGCAACCGCGGGCGCGTTGAGGAAGACCGCATGCTCGGCGGCGAAGGCGCCACTGGAAACGCAGGCAACAACGGCTGCGCAAGCGATGCTCAATCCTGGCTTGCTCCACAATCTCATGAAGCCAAGGCTACGGGTGAATTTGTGCAGTTCCGCGCCGATTTTATTGCACTTTTGTGACGGCCACCTAACAACGGGTGGATGAAACCGCCTTTTCTGTGGATCGCCGCCTCCGCCGGACTGGTGGCATCCACCGGCGCCCACGCGAGCCACGATTCGCAGGTCTGGTCGACCGCATCGGCGGCCGTGAAGCTGGCGCCCAAATGGCGGCTTTCTGAAGAGCTCGTCACCCGCTTCAGCGACAATCGCCACGGACTCTACGAAATCGAATCCAACACGCTGATCGGCTATCGGCTGAGCAAGGTCACAACCTTGTGGGCGGGTTACACGCACAACCCCCAATATGCGGCGGGCGACTTCACAATCATGGAGCACCGCGCGCGCGAGCAGGTCACGTTCGACGGTTTCACCAAGCTCGGCCCGGGCAAGCTGAGCGGCCGCTTGCGGCTGGAGGAGCGCTGGCGCGACGGCATCTCCGGTACCGGCTGGCGGCTTCGCCCGTTCCTCAAATATTCGCTCCCGCTGCACGGCAAGACCGCGCTCAACCTCAGCAGCGAGCCGTTCGTCGACTTCAACACGACCCGGTTCCAGCGCACCCGAGGTCTGGACCGCGTCCGCAACCTGATCACCATTTCGACGCCGTTGACAAAGACCCTCACCGGCGAGGCCGGATACATGAACCAGCACGGCTTCGTCCGCGGCGGGCGGGACACCAGCGACAACATCGCCTATTTCGCCATCAGCCTCAGCCTCTAAGGCTCGCCGGCGGCATCTCCGCGGCCGCTGGAAACCATCGCCCGATTGTGCGCGTTACGAAGCCAACAAGGGTGGTCTCATGCGCAAAATTATCGCTATTCCGGCACTGGCTCTCGTTCTCGCGGCCTCGGGCTGCAAATCGACCTCGGCCGGCAGCGCGGTCAAGAGCGCGGGCAGCACTGTCGCGTCGGGCGCCTCCGGCCTCGGCAGCGTCGCCACCTCGCTGGTCAACGTCAACCTTTCGAACGTCCTCAACAACCTCGCGCTCGATCTTCACGTCGACAAGGCGAACATCCCGATCAACGCCCAGGTCCCGATCACCGTGGCGGCCAACGTCTGCGGAGTGTCGATCTATATCCTGTCGATCGGCGCGGGCGGCGGAAACAGCGGCGGCTGCACCGCCAAGACGACCTCGCCCGAGCTCAGCCAGGCGGTCCAGCAGCAGCTCGCGGCGGGCGGCTCGGTCGGCGGCGGCGCCCAGACCAATGGCACTGCGACGAGCACCACGCCGACGACCACGACCACTCCACCGCCCACGACAACGACGGGAACGCCCCCGCCCAAGTAAGACAGAGGAGAGCATGATGACGGCACGTGCATGGAAGCTCGGTGCTGCTGTCGCCGGCCTGGCGCTGGCGATTGCCGCCTGCAAGACCAACCAGACCGCCTCGCCCTCTTCCGCCGGTGAGGTCAGCGCCGGAACCGCCGGCGCACCCGCTACCGGAACCGGCACCGGGGGCATCCCTGCGCTGGTCAACGTCAACCTGCAGAACGTGCTCAATGACCTCTCGGTCGCGATCAAGGTCGACCGTGCCAACATCCCGGTCAACGCGCAGGTGCCGATCGATGTCGCGGCCAACGTCTGCGGCGTTTCGGTCAGCGCGCTTTCGGCTTCGATCGCCAGCGGCACTGCCAGCTGCACCGCGAAGACAACCAGCCCGGCGTTGGACCAGGCGGTGCAGCAGCAAATCGCTGCGGGCGGCTCGGTCGGCGGCGGCGCGCAGACGCTGGGCGGGACCACCACCAACAATATGTTCTAAAAGGCTCGGCGAGCCTTCAGTGGACGAACCGCGCCACCACGTCGCGGTAGGACCGCGACACTTTCACCTGCGCTCCTGAATCGAGCACCAGGAAACATTCGCCGTTGGTGTGCGGCTTCACCTGCCGGACGAGGTCGAGGTTGACGATGGTCGAGCGGTGGACCCGCTGGAAGCGCCGCGGGTCGAGCCGTTTCTCGAGGTCCTTCATCGTCTCGCGCAGGATGAGCGTGTTGTCGCCGGTCTGGATGCACATGTAATCGCCGGCGGCGTCGATCCGCTCGATCGTGTCGACGTCGACGCGGAAGATCTGCCCCTGGTCCTTGATGTTGATCATCTTCTCGTAGCGGTTGGCCGCCGGCCCCTCGGGCGAGGCGTCGGCCAGCTCTTCCGCCGCTTCGGGCGCATGCTGCTCGAGCGCTTCCTTCAGCCGCTCGGCCTCCTCGGCGCTGCGCCGCTCCGACAATCGCTGGCGCACCCGGTCCATCGTCGCTGCGAGCCGGTCCTCGTCGACCGGTTTCATCAGATAGTCGACCGCCTGTGCGTCGAACGCGCGCAGCGCATGGTCGCCGTAAGCGGTGACGAACACGAACAGCGGCGGCTCGACGTCCATCAGGCCCTGGATCACCGAGAATCCGTCGAAGCCCGGCATCTGGATGTCGAGGAAGACGAGGTCGGGCTTGTGGGTCTTGATCTGGCGGATCGCTTCGCGGCCGTTGGCGGCGGTGCCGACCACTGCGACATCGTCGAATGCCTGGAGCCGGAGTTGCAGGCCCTGCGTCGCAAGAGGCTCGTCGTCGACCAAAATGGTCCGAATGCTCATTAGGCCTTGTCTCCGGTTTCAAAGGGAATTTCGACGATAACGCTAAAGCCCCCCCGCTCGTTCTGTCTGGTCTCGAAACGATGTGCGCCGCCATAGGCCTGCGACAGCCGGTCGCGAATGTTCGCCAGACCGACGCCGGTCGACGGGCTGGCCGAGATCCCGGCGCCCTCGCCATTGCCGTTGTCGGCAACTTCGATGCGCACCGCCTGGCCCTCCTGCTTGGCGGTGATCCAGATGTCGGCGCCATTCTCCGCCGGAGTCACCGCATATTTGATCGCATTCTCGATCAGCGGCTGGAGCAGCAGCGAGGGCAGCCGCGCGCCGATCGTCTCGGATTCGATCTTGAAATGCGGCCGCAGCCGATCCTCGAAGCGCATCTTCTCGATCTCGAGGTAGAGCTTGAGCGTCTCCACCTCCTGCGCCAGCGTCACCTTGGCGGTCGGCTCGTTGGCGAGCGTGTAGCGCAGGAACGACGACAGCCGCGCGAGCATCGCGTTCGCCCGCTCGGTCTGCTTCAGCAGCACCAGGGTCGAGATCGAGTTCAGCGTGTTGAACAAGAAGTGCGGGTTCAGCTGATAGCGAAGCATCGCCAGCTGCGCGGTCGAGGCCTGCCCCTCGAGCTTCTCGCGCTGGCGGATCTCGTTCTCGAGCAGCAGGAAGTAATTGATCCCGTAATAGAGCGCGGTCCACGCCGCGAGCAGCGAGAAATTGAGCAGGATCGCGCCGAAATACTCGACCCCCGCAGGGCGCGAGCTGGGCTTCAGGAAGGTCGCATAGCTCCATGTCTCGATGATCGAGAAGGCCGAGGCGGCGAGCGCCACTGCGGCGAGCGAGAGGACCAGCGTCCAGATCGGCTGCATCCGGATCAGCCGCCGGAACAGCGAGGCCATGAGGAGCGTCAGCGAATAGCCGGTCGCGGTCAGCAGCAGCGTGTGGACCAGCCACATCCAGCCCATCGAATTGGCGAAGCCGGAGATCGAGCGGAGGAAGAAATAGCCGCTCCAGCCGATCGACTGGAGAATCCAGAATGCGCGGTTCTTGTCGTCGAAGAACGGCCGGTCGAGCCCCATGCCGCGCGCCAGCGGCTCCGCCGGCGACTGGATCTTGGGAGCCCCGGGCGCACGCCGGGGCGTGGCCGCTCGTCGCTCGAGGGTCGCGCTTTCGGTGGCCATCGCGCCCGATATAGAGGTGGGCCGCGGCCAATGCGAGAGTCACGCGAAATCGGACTTTTTCTTAACCTTTGTTTGCAACCGATGATGAATGATCGCCCAATCCGCGAAATCTCTTAACCCGGCTTCAACTCTCTTTGGATAAGCCGTCGCTCGGACGTGGAACGGTGGGCGGATGTACGAAGCTCCTGACAGATATAAGCGCTTGATCTCGGCCCGGCTTCCCGGTGGGGAATCGGCCGGCGTTTCGGCGCGCGAGGCGGAAGACGAAGCCTCGCCCCTGCGCGACGTTCAGCTTATGTCGCGGGCCCAACTCGCTCCCTTCTTCGCCGCGGCCAATGTGGTCGCTGCGTTCATCCTCGCGGCCACCCTGTGGGGCAGCATCTCCCCGTCATTGATGGCGCCGTGGCTCGGCGCCGTGGTGGTCATCAACTTTGCCGCGATGAAGCTCGCCGGCACCCAGTCGATCACCTGCGTCGGCCGCTCGGGTCGGCGAGTGCCGACCTGGCAATTGGTCGGCGAAGTCGCCCTGCGCGCCGCAGCCTTCCTGACCTTGCCGCTCTATCTCTTTCCCTCGCTCGACCCGGGGACGCAGATCATCGTCGCCTCGGTCATGGCCGGGCTCGGCGTGGGCGGACTCGGCCTGGTCGTCGTGCCGCAAAGCGCGATGGCGTGGATGACCGCGTTCACCGGCGCCGTCGGCGGCTCGCTGGTCCTCGCCCGCCACAGCGTTCCCTTCCAGCACATGCTCTCGATCCTGTTCACGCTCGGGGTGTCGATCACCGGCGTCATGACCGTCGCCCGCTGGGCCTTCCACCAGCTCAAGACCAACGCCGACGTCGGCAGCCAGAGCGAAAGCGCCAGCCTGCTGCTGCAGGAATATGAGCAGCGCGGCGTCGGCTGGCTGTGGGCGGTCGATGGCGAGAACCGCGTCACCTATATCAGCAACCGCATGAGCACGATGCTCGGCCGCCCGGCGAGCCAGCTGCTCGGCCATTCGCTTCCCGCGCTTCTCGGCGGCCATGCCGACCTGGGCAAGGTGTTGCTCGAAAAACAGCAGTTTAATGCGCTCGAGATGCAGCTCGAAACGGCCCGCGGCCCGCGTTGGATCTCGATGGGCGGCGACCCGATCATAGACACCGCCGGGCGCTTTGAGGGCTTCCGCGGCGTCGGCTCGGACGTCACCGAGATCCGCCAGACGCAGGAGCGCCTGACCCACCTCGCCAACGTCGACGTCCTCTCCGGCCTGCCCAATCGCGGCCGCGTCCGCCAGCTGCTCGGCGAAGCGCTGCGCGGCGCGACATCGGGCAATGTGCCGTGCGCGATCATGTTCCTCGATCTTGATGGCTTCAAGCCGGTCAACGACACCTTCGGCCATCCCAAGGGCGATGCCGTGCTCCGCGCTGTCGCCAAGCGGCTGGTCGACGAGGTCGGCGCGGACGGCATGGTTGGGCGCATGGGGGGCGACGAATTCGCGATCGTGATCAGCGACGCGCAGAGCCGCAAGAAGGTCGAGAAGCTCGCCGACCGGATCATCGTGTCGATCAAGGAACCCTACATGATCGACCAGACCGAGATTCGCATCGGGGTCTCGATCGGCTGCGCGTTCGGCCCGATCGACGGCGCCACCGTCGATGACCTGATCCTCAAGGCCGATCTCGCGCTCTACCAGGCGAAGGACGCCGGCCGCGGCTGCGCCCGCTATTTCTCGTCGCAGCTGCAGTCGGAGCAGGAGGACCGGGTCCGGCTCGAGGGCGATCTCCGCCAGGCGCTCGGGTCGAAGCAATTCCATCTCGTCTACCAGCCGCTGATCAACGCCAAGAACCAGAAGCTGATCGGGTTCGAGGCGCTGATTCGCTGGAACCACCCGCAGCGCGGCCTGGTGCCGCCTAACGTGTTCATTCCCGTGGCCGAGGAAACCGGGCTCATGCCGGTGATCGGCGAATGGGTGATCGACGAGGCGTGCAAGGCCGCAGCGTCGTGGCCCGAGCCGATCACCGTCGCGCTCAACATCAGCCCCAAGCAGATCATCCACCAGGGCCTGCCCAACCTCGTCAGCGAGGCGCTCGCCCGCTACAAGCTGCCCGGCAACCGCATCGAGCTCGAGGTCACCGAGGGCGTGTTCCTCGGTGACAATGGCTCGACGCTGGATGTGCTGAAGCGCCTGCGCACGCTGGGAGTCGGGATCGCCCTCGACGACTTCGGCACCGGCTATTCCTCGATCGGCTATCTGAACAAGGCCGTGTTCCACAAGCTGAAAATCGACGGCAGCTTCGTCCGCGAGGCGGGGTCCCGACCGGAAAACGTCGCGATCATCCAGTCGATCGTGCAGCTCGCTAAGAGCTTCCGGATGTCGGTCACGGCCGAGGGCGTCGAAACGGCCGAGGATTACCAGCGCATGCGCGACCTCGGCTGCGACACGATCCAGGGCTATCTCTTCGGGAGGCCGCTCTCGTACGACCGCGCCAATCAGATGGTTATCGGCCTTGGAGCCAAACGGATGGCCGGCTGAGGATTGGCG
>JBJMVJ010000176.1:0-8686 GCA_045810685.1 Sphingomonas sp. | reverse complement strand
TGATAGACCGAGCCCATGTCCAGCTCGCGGCACAGGCGGCGGTGCGCCTCCGCGAGGTTGTGATAGGGCACGCCCGGCAGCAAATGGTGCAGCGCGTGATAGCGCAGGCCCACCGGCGCCCACAGCGCCGGCAGCGCTGCCGGCGGCGGCACGTTGACGCTGTCGAGGAACTGGGCGGTGACGCTCATCGGCTCGCCCCCATTCTCCCACAGATGCGCGACGAGGGTGCGCACCTGGTTGAGGAACATCACGCCCGAGGCGACGCCGAGGAAGATCAGGAAATCGCGCAACGGGACCACGCCGGCCGCGACCATGAGGATGAGCGCGATCGCCCAGACGCTGCACGCGGCTTCCTGCCGCGCCCAGTCGCGCGCGAACTCACCTTGCGGTTTGGGACGAACGAACTTGGGATTGATCTGCAACCCCGAATAACGGCCGACGACCACCGAGCGCAGCTTCGGTGACAGCAGCGACAGCGGGGCGAGGATGCCGAACCGGATCAGCATGCCGATCGGCGCCAGCGCGGCGACGATCAGGAACAGCGGCAAGGTCCACGGATGCATCAACGCCAGCGGCAGATATTCGGGATCGTCGACGGTTCCGTAATAGCGCTTTGCATGGTGCTGATTGTGGACGCCCTCGTACATGAAGCTCGGGATCATCAGCGGGATGCCGACGATCAGGTTCCAGGTGAAGCGGAAGCCCCCGACCGCGCCCTTCTTGATGTGGGTCAACTCATGGATGAACGAGCCGGCGCGGTAGAGCGCGAGCACCGCAACCAGGCCGCATCCCGCCGCGAGCCATGTCGGCCGCACCAGCATCGCAGCGAACAGCGCCGCATAACCGAGCAACGCCGACCCGAGCATGTCGGCCCAGTAGATGGGGGTGCTCGGCACGTTGAGATCCCGCGTCAGGCCTGCCGCAGCTTTGAGCATCGCGGCATCGTCCGCGCGCGCGGCCACCCGCGGCTCGGTGGCCGCGCCGTCGCGCTTGCGCTCGAGGGTCGCCGTCTTGGTCATAAGTCTGTGCTTAAGCTCGTCGTTTTGCAGGAGATAGTGGCGGGAGTTGGGCGAGGAAAGGGTTCACTGGCGTTCGATCGCGTGTGCCGCTAGCCCCTTTAGCCATGAGCAGCGCGCCCGTTTCGATCCGCCCCGTCACTACCAAGAAGGACCGCAAAGCCTTCGTCGACCTCGCCTGGGAAGTCTACAAGAACGACCCCGCGTGGGTGCCGCCATTGAAGGACGAGGTCCATGGCCTGATCACGCCGGGAAAGAACCCGTGGTTCGAGCACGCCCGCGCACAGCTTTGGCTGGCGGAACGCGGCGGCAAGGTCGTCGGCCGGATCAGCGCCCAGGTCGATGATCTCGTCCAGCAACATATGGACGCCGGAACTGGCCAATGGGGCATGTTCGAAGTGCTCGACGGCGAAGCCGCCGCGGCGCTGATCGCGACCGCCGAGGAGTGGCTGCGCGCGCAAGGCATGACCCGCGCGCTCGGGCCGATCAGCCTGTCGATCTGGGACGAGCCGGGGCTGGAGATCGAAGGTTTCGCCGAGCCGCCGACTGCGATGATGGGTCACCACCGGCCCGAGTATCAGGCATGGATTGAGGCGGCCGGCTACGGGAAGGCCAAGGACCTCATCACCTACGAGCTGAATATCGAGCATTGGAACGATCCGATGATCAACCGGCTGATCGCGCTGGGAGAGCGCAACCCGCACATCCGCATCCGAATGGTCGACAAGTCCAGGTTCAGCGAGGAGGCGCGGCTGATCCTCAACCTGCTGAACGACGCGTGGTCGAACAATTGGGGCTATGTCCCGCTGACCGAGGCGGAGATCAGCTACGCCGGCAAGAAGCTGAAGCCGATCATCTTCAACGAGCTCGTCCGCGTCGCCGAAGTCGACGGCGTGCCGGTCGCGTTCATGCTCACCATCCCAGACATCAACGAGCTCATCAAGGATCTCAACGGCGAGCTGTTCCCGTTCAACTTCATCAAGCTCCTCTGGCGCCTGAGGAAGCCGCACACACGGCGGCTGCGGGTGCCGCTGATGGGCGTCGCCAAGAAGCTCCACCACACGCGGCTCGCGAGCCAGCTCGCTTTCATGATGATCGAATATACCCGCCGCGACGCGGTCAGGGATTTCGGCGCGACCCACGGCGAGTTCGGCTGGATCCTCGAGGACAACAAGGGAATGCTGTCGATTGCGCAGCTGCCCGGAGCGGAGGTCAACCACCGCTACCGCATCTACGAAAAGGACTTGCGCGCGGGAGCATAAGCGCGCGTTTGCAGACCTCAGCCGCGCCTGCGTCGAATGCGACGCGACGGCCGGACGCGGTGCGCGCATAGCGCGTGCCAGAAAAGGGGGAACTCATGCTTGCTGCACTGATGTTCGCGGCGGCCGCTGCGACGGCTCCAACGACCCAGCAGAAGTTGATCGATCTCGAGACGCAGAGCTGGGCCGCGTGGCAGAAGATGGACGCCGGCTTCTGGCAGCGCTTTCTGTCCGACGATCATGTCGAGATCAGCGGCTATTCGGGAGCCACCGGCAAAGCCGATGTGATTCGCGGCATCTCGAGCAAAGTCTGCAAGGTCGCGAGCTACAAGGTCGATCATTTCACCTTCCGGCAGTTCGATTCGCGCACCGCCGTCCTCGTGTACCGCGCCGAGCAGGACACGACGTGCGGCGGCTTCAAGGTGCCGAGCCCCGTCTGGGCGACCTCGCTGTTCCAGCTGCGCGACGGACGCTGGCAGAATGTGGTTTACGAGCACACGCCGGTGCTGATGCCGCCTGTCAGGAAATAATCAGGCGAGCTCGATCCACGTCGGCGCGTGATCGCTGGCCTTCTCCTGCCCCCGTGCCCATTTGTCGACGCCGGCGTCGCGCAGCCGGTCGGCCGCTTCGGGCGAGCAGAGCAGGTGATCGAGGCGGAAGCCGAGGTCGCGCTGCCAGCATCCCGCAGTGTAGTCCCAGAAGGTGTAGAGCTTCTCCTCGTCGGAGTGCAGCGCGCGCAGCGCGTCGGTCCAGCCCTGATGGAGGATCCGCCGCCACAGCTGCCGCGCCTCGGGCTGCATCACCGCGTCGTGCTGGGTCGCGCGGACGGAGAATACGTCGCGGTCTTCCGGCACGACGTTCCAGTCGCCGCACAGCACCGCCGGACGCTCGTCCCGCAGCAGCTCGGCGGCGTGGGCGCAGAGACGCTCCATCCACTTGAGCTTGTAGGCGAACTTCTCGGTCCCGACAGGATTGCCGTTGGGAAGGTAGAGCGAGCCCACAACGAGGTCTTTCACCTCTGCCTCGATATAGCGACTGTGGGTGTCGTCCGGATCGCCGGGGAGGCCGACGCGGCGCAGCTCGGGCGTGTCGCCTTTGGCCAGCACGGCGACTCCGTTGAAGCCCTTCTGCCCGTGCCAGACGGCGCCGTACCCCGCCGATTCGATGTCGGCGATCGGCAGCGATTCATCGGCGCATTTGAGCTCTTGAAGGCAGACGATGTCGGGCTGTTCGCGCTCGAGCCATTCGAGGAGCCGCGGCAGGCGGGCGCGGATGCCGTTGAGATTATAGGTGGCGAGCTTCATCGCGCCCGCCCTAAACGCTCGGCGCTAGACGGAAAAGCTCGACCCGCAGCCGCAGCCCGATTGAGCGTTCGGATTGGTCACCCGGAACGCGGCTCCGCCGAGGTCCTCGACGAAATCGACCGCCGAGCCTTTGACCAGCTCGAGGCTCGAAGGATCGACCACCAGTTTGACGCCGTCGGTTTCGGACACCGAATCCTCGTCGGCGGCCGCATCGGCGAGCTCGAACTTGTAGGTGAAGCCGGCGCAGCCGCCGCCGTCCACCGCGAGGCGCAGAATGGCGGGCTTCGCTTGGCGCGACGCGATCCACGCGACGCGCTTCGCAGCGCTCTCGGTCAAGGTGATTTGGAGCTCGCTCACGCAATCAAGATAGGAATTGCCGCCAAAAGCGGCAAGCACCGGCTTATTTCTGGCCGCCGTTCGGTCCGCCGACGCCGACCTGGTCCATCGCCGCCGAGCCCGAGCGCTTCTGCATCGCGAGGACATAGTCGGTCGACTTCATGAAGGGCATCGGGTTCACGGCGCGGCCGTCGATCCGCACCTCATAATGGAGGTGGTTGCCGGTCGAGTGCCCGGTCGAGCCCATGCGGCCGATCTGCTGGCCGCGCGTGATATGGTCGCCCTCGTGCACGGAGATGGCTGACATATGTCCGTAGCGGGTTGAAATGCCGCGGCCATGGTCGATCTCGACCAGATTGCCGTAGCCGCCATTGTTCCAGCCGGCGCGGATCACGGTCCCGTCGGCCGTCGCGTAGATCGGTGTTCCATACGTGCCGGCAAGGTCGATTCCCGGGTGGAAGCCAATGCCGTGTCCGAAGGGATCGACGCGCTCGCCGAAGCCGCTGGTGAACTCGACTCCGGCCCTGACCGGCTTGTCCGACGGTACCGCGATGATCCCGTCCTGCAGCTGGTCGAGCTTCTTCCAGCTGTCGAACAAAGTCTTGAAAGTCGAATTGCCGGCGCTCTCGAACGGACCGCCCATGCCGCCCTTGCTGCCGACGCGGGCCGGGGTAATGCCGAGCCGCTTCAGCTCGGCGGCGGTGACCTTGTAGCGGACATCCAGAGCCTGCGCGACCAGCGCCGCCTGCTCGAGCTGCTGCTGCTCGACACGGGCGAGCGGGCCGTCCGCCGCAAGGGGTCCACTGCCGGCGGCAGCGGCGATCTTTGAAACATCGATCTTCTGGCCGGCGAGTGCCGCCTCCATGAGCGCCTGGCGCTGCTCGATCATGCGGGCGCGGGCCTCGGTCGCAGCCGGTAGGCTGACCACGGACGCGACGTGCGGCCGGGCGATCAGGCGCGCGGTCGCATAGCTCGCCCAGGCGACCAGCCCGAGAAGGACCACGAAAAACACCGCCTGAAGCGGTGCCGAAATACGGAAGCGGCGAAGCTTGGAGCCGTCGTGGATAAACAGATCGCGATCGCGAAACAGGCCCGTTCTTGCGGCCAATACTTGCGTCATGTCGATCCCGCTCCACCAATCGGCACGCGCGCCAAAGCGCACGGACCAAATCCCATCCCTGAAAGGAGCTCCCCAGCCCCTTGCCGAACCACGCGGATTGCCCGCCGCGCGTTGACGAGGCGGACAGTGCTTTCGGTTGGTTAATGATTTCAATCCTTTGTTCCGCTTGGCGGGACGAGTCGTCCGCTCCGCGCGGTGAACGGTTGAATCGCCGCGGTCACAGAGCAGATTCGAGCAAATTCAAGCTGTTGTGCAGTGCAGCATCCGTGCCCCGGCAGAATCGGTGCGCGAATCTTTCGCGGCGCCTTGCGGAGGCCACAATCGGCCTTAGAAGCGGCTCCGGGCCACGCCGTCCCAACGCGGCGCGAGCTCTCTGGAAGGAGAGTTACATGAGTGAAGTTGCCGCCGCCGCCGAACACGCGCGTGTCGCCAAGCCGAACACCCGCCCCAAGCGCCCCTATTTCTCGTCTGGACCTTGCGCGAAGCCGCCGGGCTGGCTCCCGCAATCGCTCGACATCGCGGCGCTGGGCCGGTCACATCGCGGCACCATCGGCAAGGCGAAGCTCGGCGAGGCGATCGAGCGCACCCATCGCCTGCTGCGCCTCCCGGCCGATTACAAGCTCGGCATCGTCCCCGCGTCGGACACCGGCGCGATGGAAATGGCGATCTGGTCGCTGCTCGGCACTCGCGCGGTCACCATGCTCGCATGGGAGAGCTTCGGCGCCGGCTGGGTCACCGACGTCGCCAAGCAGCTGAAGCTCGATGCCGACATCCGCACGGCCAATTATGGCGACATTTGCGAGCTGTCGGCAATCGATCCGGCGAGCGACCTCGTCTTCACCTGGAATGGAACCACCAGCGGCGTCCGCGTGCCCGACGCCGACTGGATCGCGGCCGACCGCACCGGCCTCAGCATCTGCGATGCCACCTCAGCCGCGTTCGCGCAGGACATTGACTGGGCCAAGGTCGATGTCGGCACATTCAGCTGGCAGAAGGCCCTCGGCGGCGAGGCGGCGCATGGCATGCTGGTGCTCAGTCCGCGCGCGGTCGAGCTGCTCGAGCGCGAGCCGGCGCCGCGCCCGCTGCCCAAGATTTTTCGCCTGACGAAAGGCGGCAAGCTGATCGACGGCATTTTCACGGGCGAGACGATCAATACGCCCTCGATGCTGTGCGTCGAAGATTGGCTGTTCGCGGTTGACTGGGCTGAGCGGATCGGCGGCCTCGACGCGCTCATCGCCCGCGCCGACGCGAATGCCGCAGCGCTCGATCGCTGGGTCCAAGGCGCGCCGTGGATCGAACATCTTCCTGCCGACCCGGCGATCCGCTCGAACACGTCGGTCTGCCTGCAGTTCGCCGACCGCTCGGATACAGAGGCCAACAAGGCGCGGCAGAAGGCGATGAGCAAGCTGCTGGAGGCAGAGGACGCTGCGTACGACGTCGGAGCATACCGCGACGCGCCGCCGGGCCTGCGCATCTGGTGCGGGGCGACGGTCGACACGGCAGATATCGAGGCCGTCGGGCCGTGGCTCGAGTGGGCGTGGGAGGCGACGGCGTGAGCGAACCGGTCAAAGTCCTCATTGGCGACAAGATGGACCCGCGCGCCGCGGCCATCTTTCGGGGCCGCGGCATCGACGTCGACGAGAAGCCCGGCCTCTCCCCACAAGAGCTGGGAGCGATCATCGGCCAGTACGACGGGCTCGCGGTGCGCAGCTCGACCAAGGTCAATGCTGCCGTCATGGACGCCGCGCTGCCGCGCCTGAAGGTGATCGGCCGCGCCGGCATCGGGGTCGACACGATCGACGTGCCCGCCGCGTCAGCCCGCGGCATCGTCGTGATGAACACGCCCTTCGGCAATTCGATCACGACCGCGGAGCATGCGATCGCGATGCTGTTCGCGCTCGCGCGCGAAATCCCCCAGGCCGACCAGTCGACTCAGTCTGGCCTGTGGGAAAAGAACCGCTTCATGGGGGTCGAGCTCGCCGGCAAGACGCTCGGTCTGATCGGCTGCGGCAATATCGGTTCGATCGTCGCCGACCGCGCGCACGGTCTCAAGATGAAGGTCGTCGCCTACGACCCATTTCTCAGCCCCGAGCGCGCGATCGAGCTGGGAGTCGACAAGGTCGAACTCGACGAGCTGCTCAATCGAGCCGACTTCATCACGCTCCACACGCCGCTCACCGACCAGACCCGCGGCATCCTCAGCCGCGAGGCGCTGGCCAGGACCAAGCCGGGCGTGCGCATCGTCAATTGCGCCCGCGGCGGCCTCATCGACGAAGCGGCGCTCAAGGACGCGCTGGACAGTGGCCATGTCGCCGGCGCCGCGCTCGATGTGTTCGCGCAGGAACCGGCGAAGGACAATCCTCTGTTCGGCACGCGCGGCCTGATCTGCACGCCGCACCTAGGCGCCTCAACCACGGAGGCGCAGGTGAATGTCGCAATCCAGATTGCCGAGCAGATGAGCGATTATCTGCTGCTCGGCGGCATCACCAATGCGGTCAACGTGCCCTCGCTATCGGCAGAGGAAGCGCCGCGCCTCAGGCCCTACATGGGCCTGGCGGAGAAGCTGGGACGCTTGATCGGCCAGATAGCGGGACCGGAAATTCGCTCGATCGACGTTGAAGTCGAAGGCGCGGCCGCCGAGCTCAACATCAAGCCGGTCACGGGAGCCGTGCTCGCCGGAGTCATGCGCAGCTGGTCGGACACCGTGAACATGGTCAACGCGCCGTTCCTCGCCAAAGAGCGCGGCATCGCCGTCCGCGAGATCCGCAACGAGGGCGAGGGCGATTACCATACGCTGGTTGCAGTGACGGTCGGCACAGAGCACGGGGAACGCCGCGTCGAAGGCTCGCTGTTCGGCAACCGCGCTCCGCGGCTGGTCAAGATCTTCGGGATCCCTGTCGAAGCCGAACTGACCGGGCAGATGATCTATATCGTCAACACCGACGCACCAGGCTTCATCGGCGCGCTTGGAACCAAGCTTGGGGAGAGCCGGATCAACATCGCCACCTTCAACCTCGGGCGGCGCGAATCCGCGGGCGAGGCGGTGGCACTCGTCGCGGTCGACGACCCGATCACGCCCGATGTCGCGCGCCAGCTCCACGAGCTGCCCGGCGTGCGCGAGGTCGTGCCGCTGAGCTTCTAGCGCAAAAAAGGGCGCTCCGTTCGGCCCGGAGCGCCCCCTGCTCGCTCGCGATCGCGAGCTTACATGCTGTTGTTGGTCGTCGCGGCCGCGCCGTTCCGGATCGCGTTGGCCTTGTCCTTGCCCTCGTTCTTTATCGCGGCGGCTTCATTCTTGCCGGCTTGCTTGACTTCCGAGGATGCGTTGTCGGCGTTCGCGTCGACCGCTGCCGCCGCGTTGGCCGTGGTGTCCTCGACGTTCTCGGCAGCGTTATTGTAGTTGGACTCGACGTTTTCGGCCGCTTGCTCGGTCGGGCTCTTGTTGCACGCGGCGAGCGCGCCAACGCCAAAGGCAATCGCAAGGACGGTGGTCGTCTTCATGGTCTGTTCCCCTGTCGTGCGTGACTGCGCCCGCGCGGGGGCGCGTCGCGGAAGTGCAATACGCGCGGGAACAGGCTCTGTTCCGCCTCTTCAACGATCGGGCTGCCGCTGGACGCGCCGCCGCTTCGTGCCTAGGAGCGGCGCCGCAGCCCG
>JBJMVJ010000175.1:0-5947 GCA_045810685.1 Sphingomonas sp. | reverse complement strand
TGAGCGCCAGACGCGCGAGCTGGCGCTGGCCCTGAAGGTCAAGGGGCTGATGAACGTCCAGTTCGCGGTGCAGGGCGGCGAGGTCTATCTGATTGAGGTCAATCCGCGCGCGAGCCGGACGGTGCCGTTCGTCGCCAAGGCGATCGGTCGGCCCGTGGCGAAGATCGCGGCGCGGGTGATGGCGGGCGAACCGCTGGCCGGGTTCGGGGCGATCGGCCGCGATCTCGATTATGTCGCGGTCAAGGAATCGGTGTTCCCGTTCGCGCGCTTCCCGGGGACCGATCCAGTACTCGGACCGGAAATGAAGAGCACCGGCGAAGTCATGGGAATCGCACGCGATTTCGATATCGCCTTCGCCAAGGCCCTGATCGGCGCGGGGATGGCGTTGCCGCAGGGCGGAACGGCGTTCGTGTCGGTAAAGGACACCGACAAGGACCATATCGTTCCGGCGGTCGAGAAGCTGGTCGAGCTCGGCTTCAAGATCATCGCCACCGGCGGCACCGCGGCGCATTTGCAGTCAAAGGGTCTGCCGGTCGAAACCGTGAACAAGGTCGCGCAGGGCCGGCCGCACATCGTCGATCGCCTGCTCGACGGCGACGTCGACCTGGTGTTCAACACCACCGAGGGCTGGCAGTCGCTGAAGGACAGCCATTCGATCCGCACCACCGCGCTCACCAAGAAGGTGCCTTACTTCACCACAGCGGCGGCGAGCCTCGCCGCGGCACGCTCGATCGAGGCCGTCCGGGGCCGCGCGCTTGAAGTCGCCTCGCTCCAATCCTATTATTCCGCCTCCCACGGCTAGGCTTCCACTCACAATCTGCTTCGCCAAAGCGGGCCGCGAGCGCGCCGGGGAAGGTTTTGAAAAGGGTTTTGACAATGGCGAGTGCCGACAAGGTACCGATGCTGCCCGAAGGGCACCGCACGCTCAGCGATGAGCTGAAGCGCCTGCGGATCGAGGAGCGCCCGGCGATCGTCGAGGCGATCGAGGAAGCGCGCGCGCACGGCGACCTCAGCGAGAATGCGGAATATCATGCCGCGAAGGAGCGCCAGGGCCAGGTCGAGGCGACCATCGCCGATCTCGAGGACCGCCTGAGCCGCGCGCTGGTGATCGACCCGACGACATTGTCGGGCAACAAGGTCGTGTTCGGCGCGACCGTCACCTTGACCGACGAGGACAACAAGAAGGTGAAATACCAGCTCGTCGGCCAGGTCGAGGCGGACGCGAACCAGGGCCGGATCAGCTACAATTCGCCGCTCGGCCGGGCGCTGATCGGCCGCCAGGTCGGCGAGGAGGTCGAGGTCTCGACCCCGTCCGGCGACCGCTATTACAAGATCAAGAAGATCGAGTTCATTTAGTGGCGACTGCGCCGCGCTTCCCGCGCACCGCGAGCAATGTCATCATCGCGATCACCGCGCTTGCGTGGGTGATCACGATCCTGCTCGGCAAGTCCGAGCAGGCCGCCTACATGCTCGGCTTCATTCCGCTGCGCGTGACGCATGCGGTGGTGTGGCCGGCGGTTCCGGTGATCCTCACTCCGCTGACCGCGACGCTGGTCCATTCGGGCTTCGTCCACATCGGGTTCAACCTGCTGATCCTCGCCTGGTGTGGCGCGGCGGTCGAGCGGACCATCGGCGCGACCGGGCTGATCGTCCTTTACGTCGTCGGCGCCTTTGCCGCCGCGGCGGCGCAATGGGCGATGGATCCCAGCGGCAGCGTGCCGACGATCGGCGCCAGCGGGGCGATCAGCGCCGTCATGGGCGCCTTCGCCTTGAGCTTCGGCCGCGCCAGGGCGTTCACCGATAATCTCCGCGTCAACCGCTGGATCAACGTCGCCTGGCTGCTCGCGGCGTGGGTCGTGCTGCAGATGATGATGGGCTGGCTCGCCGGCGCGCAGGGCTATCTGCTGGCGACCCCGGCGCATGTCGGAGGCTTCGCGGCGGGGCTGCTGCTGCAGCGTCCGCTGCTGCTGTGGCGGTACCGCTCGGCCTAGGTCTGCGCCGGCAGCTTCGGGCGTGAAATGCCTTCCGCATCGGGCTCCAGCAGCCGGTGCAGATGGACGATGACATATTTCAACTCGGCATCGTCGACCGTGCCCTGGGCTTTGCCGCGCCATGCCTCCTCAGCGGCGGCATAGCTGTCGTAGACGCCGACGAGGTCGATCGAGTTGAGGTCGAAGTCGAGCCCGCGCGGATCCTTGACGCGGCCGCCGAAGACGAGGTGGAGCTTGCTCATCGAATCCTCAGCGCGGGTTGCGAACCGCGTCGACGGCCGCATTGGCGGAGGCGCGGGCGGCGTCGGTAAGGCCGTCGAGCAGGCTGCGGATGGTCTCTTCACCCTTCTGACGGTTGATGCCGAGATCCTCGAGCCGCTCGCTGCCGGTATCGCGCGCGGCCTCGACGGCGGCGCGGGCGCTGTTCTTCACCCGTCGCGCGGTCGGGCGGACCAGGCGTGCCTCCGTGTTGGTCCGCGGCAGCAAGGCGGCGATCAGCGCGCCGGCCGCGAGCCCGCCGGCGAGCGCCAGCAGCGGCGCTTGGCCCAATGTGTCCGCGGCGCGGTCGCGGGTGCCCTCATAGGCCTGGATCGCGCGCTGGCGCGGCGAGTCCGCGGCGCCTGTATCGCTGTCCGCCGCGCTCTGGCGGGTGTCCTGCTCGATCATTGCGCTTTCTCCGTATCGTTCTGCCTGGTCTTGGTCTTTCGGCTCTTGCGGGCCTTGCGCTTGTCATTGACTCCGCCGGCCACCTTGCTGGCAAGGTCGATCAGCGGCTCGCGCGCGAGAAACATGGTAATCGCCGCGACCACGCCGGTGGCGGTCAGCGGCCGAGCACGGACGGCATCGACCGCATCTTCGGCCAGGCCGGCGCCTTTTTCCTTCGCGCCCTGCCAGGCATCACGGGCCAGGACCTTGGGGCTGAGCCGCTCCTGAAGTTCGTGCGCGGTGGCCATCACCCGGGCGCGGCTGCGGTCAACCTCGGCACGGGCCGCGGCGATTTCGGGCGATTGCGTCACAGGTCCCGCCTCAGGCGCTGATAGCCGGTCCAGCCGAGGCCGCCGGCGATCGCGGCGAAGATCAGCATGCCGATGAAGCCGGCGGCAAGAGGTCCAATGAACCGCTCGAGCGCGAGGACGACGCCGAGGGCAAGCGCGGTAACCGCCGCAAGCAGGCAAACGAATGCGACTCCGAAGAGAGCCGCGGGGATCGCCATTGCCTTGCCCTTGGCGGCGGCAATCGCCTTGGCGAGGCCGATCTCGGCGCGGGCATAGGTCTTGGCCTGCTCGATGAGTTCGTGGACGAGCTCACCGACCGGGCGCTCGGGCGGCGGCGGTCCGGGATCTGCCGGCTTGAGCATCAGTTCCCCAGCCTCAATTCCCCAACCTCAATCCTCGTCGTCCCCGTCGTCCGGCGCCAATCCGGTCTTGAACAGGCGCGCGACGACGAAGCCGACGACGGCTGCTCCGGCGAGCGCGATTCCGGGACTGTTGCGGACGAAGCTGCGGGTATCCTCGATGAGCTCGTCGGGGTCCTTCTCGGCGATCGTGTTGGCGGCATTTTCGATCGCGCCCGCAGCGCGCCGCGCATAATCGCCATATTCTGCGCCGAGCCGCTCCTCGATTCCCGGGGCGGTGTCGCCGACCATCTTGGACACGTTGGCGAGGGCCTCGGCGGTCCGCTCGAGCCCCTGGGTTACGAACCCGCGGGCTTTCTCGCCGGCCTGGCTTGAGAGTTGCCCGCCTCCAGAGCGCAGCCGCCCGACCAATCCGCCTTCGGGGCTGCCGCTGCCGGTCACCGGCCGTTCGGCGTCGCCTTTGGGTGCGGGAATTTCGCGTTCGGTGACCAAGGCAGTGTCCTCCACGGTGATGGTGCCGCCGTCGTTCGTCTTGGCGGCGCCTTGAATGACGGTGTCGGTCCCGTCCGGCAGAGCGGCAGTCGTCTCGTCAGTGGTTTGCTCGATCATCGCGCCGGTCCTCCTCTGCTGCCTTGAACCCGGAGGCTCGCGCCTTCGTTCCGGGCCGCCAGACCGAAAGTTGCACGGTCGGACGCTCGGCTTTAGGCCTTGCCCCACACCAATATTGTTACGCCCCCGCAAAAAGGAAAGCCATGACCGCGATCGTCGACGTCCACGCCCGCCAAATCCTCGACAGCCGGGGCAATCCGACGGTGGAGGTCGATGTCACGCTGGAGGATGGCAGCATGGGCCGGGCAGCGGTGCCGTCGGGCGCCTCGACCGGCGCTCACGAGGCCGTCGAACTGAGGGACGGCGACACGAGCCGCTGGGGCGGCAAGGGCGTCATGAAGGCGGTGCAGGCCGTCAATGGCGAGATCGCCGAGACGATCGTCGGGGTGGATGCGGAGGACCAGGCCGGCCTCGACGCGGCGCTGATGGCGCTCGACGGGACCAAGAACAAGGCGCGGCTCGGCGCCAATGCAATCCTCGGCGTCAGCCTGGCGAGCGCCAAGGCCGCGGCCGACGCGCTCGGGCTGCCGCTCTACCGCTATGTCGGCGGGGTCGACGCCAATTTGCTGCCGGTGCCGATGATGAACATCGTCAACGGCGGGGTTCATGCCGACAACGGCATCGACTTCCAGGAGTTCATGGTGATGCCGGTCGGAGCGCCGGACTTCGCCGAAGCTCTGCGCTGCGGCGCGGAGATTTTCCATGCGCTCAAGAGCGCGCTCCACGGGGCCGGTTTCTCGACCGCGGTCGGCGACGAAGGCGGCTTTGCTCCGGACCTCAAGTCCGCCCGCGAAGCACTGGATTTCATCGGGAAAGCGGTGAGTGCCGCCGGCTACACGCTGGGCGACGACGTGCTGCTTGCGATGGACCCGGCGGCGAGCGAGTTCTTCAGCGACGGCCGCTACCAGCTCAAGGGGGAGGGGAAGAGCCTGAGCCCCGCAGAAATGGCCGATTATTACGTCGCCTTGGCATCGGATTATCCGATCGCGTCGATCGAGGACGGCATGGCGGAGGACGATGCGGAAGGGTGGAAGGCGCTGACCGACAAGCTCGGCGAGCGCGTTCAGCTGGTCGGCGACGACGCGTTCGTGACCAATGTCGAGCGGCTGCAGTGGGGCATCGACCACGGAATCGCCAATTCGATCCTGATCAAGGTCAACCAGATCGGCACGCTGACGGAAACGATCGAGGCGGTGCGCCTCGCCCAGACCAGCGCTTACACCGCGGTCATGTCGCACCGCTCGGGCGAGACCGAGGATTCGACCATCGCCGACCTCGCCGTCGCCTTGAGCTGCGGCCAGATCAAGACCGGCAGCCTCGCGCGCTCCGACCGCACCGCGAAATACAACCAGCTGCTGAGGATCGAGGAGGAGCTGGGGGAGACGGCGCGCTATGCCGGGCGGGCGGCGATCAAGGCGTATCGCGCGCGCTGATCCACAGCTTTATCCCCGCTTCGTCCACCAAATCATTCTTTTCGCTTGCCTTCGTGACTCACTCGTGATTCTTCTAATGACGTCATGGGGGGTGCGCAGAAGAGCCTGGGATTGATCCGCCGCGCGGCGTGGCCGGCGCTGGCGCTGATCGTCGTTGGCACCTTCGCGGGCCACGCGATCGCCGGACCGAACGGGATCCTCGCCTGGGGCAGCTACCACCGGGCGCTCCACCAGCGGCAGGCGGAGCTTGCCCAGATCGAGCAGGAGCGGGTCCAGTTGAAGCACCGCTCCGACCTGCTCGACCCGCGCAAGGCCGATCCCGACATGGCCGACGAGCTGGTCCGCAAGGACCTCGGCCTGGTCCGTCCCGACGAGGTGATCGTCCCGCTCGATTAGCGCTCATCGTCATTGCGAGCATAGCGAAGCAATCCAGCTGCATTGCCGCGTCGCCTTCGGCTCCTCGCAATGACGGCGATATTGCCGCATGCCGCACCGCCTCCTATAGACCCGCCGCTACCCCGAGGAGAGAGATCGCCGTGGCGCGTTCCGCGAAGAAAGCC
>JBJMVJ010000174.1:0-18282 GCA_045810685.1 Sphingomonas sp. | reverse complement strand
TTGAGCTTGGGCATTTTCGTCTCCTTTGTGCGTCCGCTTGGAACGCGACGTTATCCAACCGCCACGGCATGCCTTCCGGCCGGGCCATTGGTTTTTCCAACGATCTGGAAAGCGCGGGCGTATAGGGGCGGCTCCTCAAATTGGCAAGGAGGCGAGTCGCGATGCAGGGACAGGAAGAGCAGAGCCCGCGTGGAGGAATCACGCCGCACATCACCATCCGCGATCGGCGGGCGGCCGAAGCCATCGACTGGTACGGAAAGGCCTTCGGCGCTGAGGAGCTGATGCGTCATCCGACCGATGACGGACGGCTGATGCATGCCCATCTCAAGATCAACGGCGGGTCGCTGATGCTCCACGACGATTTCCCCGAGCATATGGGCGGGCCCTCACAGCCGGCGGCGAGCTTTGTCCTGCACCTGCAAGTCGGCGATGCCGATGCGGCGTGGCAGCGAGCGCTCGGCGCGGGCGCGGAGGTGCGCTTCGAGCTCAAGGACCAGTTTTGGGGCGATCGCTACGGGCAGGTGAAAGACCCGTTCGGCTTCATCTGGTCGATTGGAGCGCCCGTGAAGAAGGAGCAGTCGCACGCGCAGGAGAGCGCGGCGACCGCCTGACGCTCACCACGGCAGCTCGGAGCCGTTCCGGCGCAGGAACTTGCCCGTGTCAGCGATCGTCAGCAGGTCGATCAATTGGCGCATCTCCGAAACGCTTTCCCCCGGCGACAGCTCGGCGCCAGGTCCGCCCATGCGTGTCTTCACCCACCCGGGGCTGAGCAGTACGGCGGTGACGCCCTGCGGTCGCGCCTCGAGCGCAAGCGAGCTCCACGCCATGTTGAGCGCGGCCTTCGAGGTTCGGTAAGGCACCCACCCGCCGCCGATGTCGCCGATGCTTCCCATGCCGCTGGAAATCGCCACCATCGTGCCGTTGAGCGCCATGCGCGGGAGCAGGTGCTTGCCCACCATATAAGGCGCGATCGCGTTGACCATCATCATCGTCTGCCACGCGCGCGCATCCTCGGCGGTATCGCCGTTCATCGGGTGATTGGTGCCGGCATTGGCGATAAACAGATGGAGCGGGCCGGCGATCTTCCCGGGGAACGCCGCGACCGCCTCGGCATCCGATTGATCGAGGGCTTCGACCCGGACGCCGAGCCCATCGAGCTCCGGGCTCGACTGCCGCGCCGTGGCGATCACGTCCCAGCTCTCGGCGGCATATTGCCGTGCAAACTCGAGCCCGATCCCGCGGTTCGCACCGGTGATCAGGACGGTCGGCATCAGTCGAACAGGCTCGACACGGACGCTTCGTCGGAAATGCGGCGGATCGCCTCGGCGAGCAGAGGCGCAATGGTCAGGCGGCGGATCTTGCTGTCCTTGGGGTCGGGCTCCCCGGTCCAGATGGTGTCGGTGACGACCAGCTCGCTCAGCTCAGACTTCGCGACGCGCGCCGCCGCCGCGCCCGACAGAACGCCATGCGTGGAATAAGCGAACACCTCGGTGGCGCCCTGCTGCTTCAGCGCCGCAGCGGCGTTGCACAGGGTTCCGGCCGAATCGACGATGTCATCGATGAGGATGCAGGTGCGCCCGTCGACGTCGCCGATGATGTTCATCACCTCGGATTCGCCAGCGCGCTCGCGGCGCTTGTCGACGATCGCAAGCGGGGCGTTGTTGAGGCGCTTGGCGAGCCCGCGCGCACGCACGACGCCGCCGACATCCGGCGACACCACGATCAGCTCGCGGTTGCCGAAGCGGGCGTGGATGTCGGTCGCGATCACCGGCGAGGCGAAGAGGTTGTCGGTCGGGATATCGAAGAAGCCCTGGATCTGGCCGGCGTGCAGGTCGATCGACAAGACCCGGCTGGCGCCGGCGACGGTGATCAGGTTAGCCACCAGCTTGGCCGAGATTGGCGTGCGCGGCCCCGGTTTCCGGTCCTGCCGCGCATAGCCGAAGTAGGGCAGCACTGCCGTAATCCGCTTGGCCGACGCCCGGCGCAGCGCATCGATGCAGATCAAGAGCTCCATGAGATTGTCATTGGCGGGATAGCTCGTCGACTGGATGACGAACACGTCCTCGCCGCGGACATTCTCGTTGATCTCGACGAACACCTCCTCGTCCGCGAACCGGCGCACGCTCGCGTCGGTCAGAGGCATTTCGAGATAGTCGCAGATCGAGCGGGCCAGCGGCAGGTTGCTGTTCCCGGCAAGCAATTTCATGGTGGGTGGTCCCCCGAGCGGCGACTCGGCTTTAGCCAGCCAGTCATGGTTCCGTAAAGGTTGCTACCCCGCGCATCGTCGCTAAATCGCGATCATGACCGACCGCTTGAAGATCGCGTTCGCGCAGATGAACCAGCGCGTCGGCGACCTGGACGGCAATGCGGCGGCGATGCTCGAGATGCGGCGGAGGGCGGCGGGCGCCGACCTCCTGCTCTGCCCTGAGCTGCAGCTGACCGGCTATCCGCCCGAGGACCTCGTGCTCAAGCCCGAGTTCGTCCGGCGGACGATGGAATGCACCGAGCGGTTGATCGAGGCCACGGTTGAGCCCGGGCCGGCGATGCTGATCGGAACCATCGTCGCGGAGGGCGGACTGAATTATAACGCGATGGTGCTCGCCGGCGGCGGCAAGCTGCTTGGGCGCACGTTGAAACGCGAGCTGCCCAACTACGGCACCTTCGACGAGAAGCGCACCTTCGCCCCCGGCCCGATCCCCGAGCCGCTCGAGTTCATGGGAGTGAAGATCGGCGTGCCGATCTGCGAGGACATCTGGGAGGACATGGTTTGCGCCCACCTGGGCGAGGCCGGCGCGGAGCTGCTGCTGGTGCCCAACGGCAGCCCCTATGAGCTCGACAAGGACGAGCTGAGGCAGCGGCTGGTCCGCACCCGTGCGCTCTCGACCGGACTGCCGGTCGCCTACATCAACCGCGTCGGCGGCCAGGACGAGCTTGCGTTCGACGGCTCGTCATTCGTCATGCACCCCGACGGCGAGGTGGTAGTGCAGATGGCGGACTGGGACGAGGGGCTGCTGGTCACCGAGTGGGTGCGGACGAGCGACGGCTGGCGCTGCGAGACGCGCTGCGAGCACGAGCTCGATCGCTTCCCCGCCGACGTCTATCGCGCGATGGTCGTCGCGCTGCGCGATTATGTGACCCGCAACGCCTTCCCCGGCGTGATCCTCGGCCTCTCCGGCGGGATCGACAGCGCGCTGTCGGCGGCGGTCGCGGTCGATGCGCTCGGACCGGAGAGCGTGTGGGGCGTGATGCTCCCGTCGAAATACACCAGCGATGAGAGCCTCGCGGACGCGCATGAGTGCGCGCGGCTTCTCGGCTGCCGCCATGACGTCGTTTCGATCGCCCCCGGAGTCGAGGCCGTCGACCAGATGCTGCCCCAGCTGTCCGGACTTGCCGCGGAGAATGTCCAGGCGCGCCTGCGGATGGTGACGCTGATGGCGCTGTCCAACAGCGGTGGGCAGATGCTGCTCACGACCGGCAACAAGAGTGAGATGAGCGTCGGTTATGCCACGCTCTACGGCGACATGGCCGGCGGCTACTCGGTGCTCAAGGACGCCTACAAGACCACGGTGTTCGCGCTTTCGCGCTGGCGCAACGCCAACAAGCCGGAAGGCGCGCTCGGCCCCGCGGGCCCGGTGATGCCCGCGCGCGTCATCACCAAGCCGCCGACCGCCGAGCTTCGCCCGGGCCAGAAGGACGAGGACAGCCTGCCGCCTTATTCGGTGCTCGACCGCATCCTCGAAGGCCTGGTCGACAGGGAATTATCGGTCAGGGAAGTCGCGCTCGCCACCGGCGAGGACGTCGAGCTGGTCGCCGACATTGAATCCAAATTGCTCAAGGCCGAGTACAAGCGCCGCCAGGCGCCGCCGGGGGTGAAGATCGGCAATCGCAACTTCGGCCGCGACCGCCGCTATCCGATCAGCAACTTCTTCCACACCGGCCCGTCCGTGAAGACGCCGCGATGAGTGTCGTCACCCGCTTCGCCCCATCCCCGACGGGCCGCCTGCACGTCGGCAACATCCGCACCGCCCTGCACAATTACCTCTTCGCGAAGAAGCATGGCGGGATGTTCATCCTTCGGATCGACGACACCGACGCCGAACGATCGACGGCCGAGTTCGATCAGGCGATCCGCGACGACCTCGACTGGATGGGACTCACGCCCGACGCGGTCGTGCGGCAGTCGGAGCGCTTCGACCTGTACGAGCGGGAATTCCAGCGGCTGAAGGACGCGGGCCGGGTCTATGCCGCTTACGAAACGCCCGAGGAGCTCGAGCTTCGCCGCAAGGTGCTGCTCGGGCGCGGGCTCCCGCCGGTCTATGAACGTCCGCCAGCCGATGCGCCGGTACCTCAGGGTCGGGCCCCGCACTGGCGCTTCCGGCTCGATCACGATGCGCCAATCCTGTGGAACGACCTCATCCGCGGTGAGCAGCGTTTCGATCCGAGGCTGCTGAGCGATCCCGTAGTGCGGCGCGAGGACGGTAGCTGGCTCTATCTGCTTCCGAGCGTGATCGATGACGTCGATCTTGGCGTCACCCACGTCGTCCGGGGAGAGGACCATGTCTCCAACAGCGCCGCGCAGATCCAGATGTTCCAGGCGCTCGGTGCCAAGCCGCCCCAATTTGCGCACGAGGCGCTGCTGGTCGCCGCAGAAGGCAAGCTGTCGAAGCGGCTCGGCTCCTACGGCGCCGAGCATTTGCGGGCCGAAGGCGTCGAGCCAATGGCGTTGCTGTCGGTGCTGGCGCGGATCGGCACGTCGCAGCCCGTCGAGCCGTCTGCACGCCTCGACGCACTTGCCGAGGGGTTCGACTTCTCAACTTTCGGCCGTGCGCCGGCCCATTTCGACCCGCACGAGGTCGAGCTCGTCAACGCGCGGCTGCTTCACAGGCTCGACTTTGCCGCCGTCGCCGACCGTCTGCCGAAGGAGGTCACCGAGGAGGACTGGTTGCTGCTCCGGCCCAATCTCGAGCGACTGGCCGATTTCGCGGGCTGGCTTGCCGTCCTACGTGGCGAGATCGAGCCGCCCGAGCTCAGCCACGAGGAACGGCTGCTGGTGAAGGACGCCGCCGCTATTGCCGAGCGGCTCGACTGGACGGCCGAGCCGTGGCGCGCGCTGACCGACGAACTCAAGCGCGTCTCCGGCAGGAAAGGCCGCGAGCTGTTCCACCCGCTGCGCGTGGCGCTTACCGGCCGCGAGAGCGGGCCGGAGATGGCGGGCGTGGTCGCGCGCATGGGCAAGGAGCGCGCCGTCCGCCGCCTCGAAGCCGCCGCCAAGCGCTAGTCTTTGGGCACCGCCGCTCTTATCTTCGGGCCCATGTCCTGGTTTCCCAGCCCATCGAGCCCGCGCGCGGCGTTTCGCGACTTGCTTGCCTTCATTCGCCAGCGCGAGCGCGAGCATGTGATCGGCGCCGCGCTTGCGGCGCTGGTGACGATCATCATTGTCATCATTTTCATCGTCGACGCAAAGATCGGTGTCGCCCCGCCTCCGCAGGTGACTTACGTCGAGCTCTACCCGTCCAACCGCACCGACGCTCAAATCATCGCCGACCAGAAGAAGGAAGAGGCCGAGAGGCTGGCATTCCAGAAAGAAAAGCAACGGCAATTCCAGAAGCTCGAAAACCAGCTCGGGATGTAGCGGGGGCCACGGAAGCGGATATTCGCTTCATGGCCGAGGCGGTGCGGCTCGGAGAGGAAGCGCGCGGGCGAAGCGCGCCGAACCCCAACGTCGGGTGCGTGATCGTCTCGCCGGCCGGCCGGACCGTCAGCAAGGGTGCGACTGCGCCGGGCGGCCGGCCGCACGCCGAAGCGATTGCGGTGGAGCAGGCGGGGAGGCGCGCAAAAGGCGCAACGGTCTATGTGACGCTCGAACCCTGCGCTCACCGGAGCCAGCGGGGTTCGGGCTGCACCGACCTATTGCTTGCGGCCAACCCGGCGCGGGTGGCCATCGCGCTCAAGGATCCCGACCCGCGGACCTCGGGCAAGGGCATCCGGCGCCTGCGCGCTGCCGGAATCGAGGTCACGCTCGGCGTCGGCCGAGCGGGAGCGAAGCGCTCGCTCGCGGGCTGGCTAACGCGGCTGCGGCTCGGCCGCCCTCGGATCACGCTCAAGCTTGCATTGTCGATCGACGGCAAGATCGCGCTTCCCTCGGGCGAGTCCAAATGGATCACCGGCGAGGATGCACGGCGGCACGTCCATCTCGAGCGCGCGCACAGCGACATGATCTTGGTCGGTCGAGGTACCTATGCTGTCGACCAGCCGGCGCTCGATGTGCGGCTTCCAGGACTCGAGCAGGCCTCGCCCCGCCGTGCGCTGCTCACTCGCGGCGGTGCCGTCGACGGTTGGGAAACCCTGCGAAATCCGCAGGATGTGTACCGACTTCATGACGTCAACGACCTGCTGGTCGAGGGCGGCTCGGGCACAGCGACGGCGTTCCTGTCGCAAGACCTGGTCGATCGGATCCTGATCTACCGTGCGCCGATCATCGTCGGGGAGGGCAAGTCGAGCTTCGGCTATGTCGGCCTGGACGCGATCGCCGACGCGCACGGTCGCTGGCGCCAAGTCGACGAGCAAAGGCTCGGCGTCGACCGCCTCGAAGTTTACGAGCGGGCGCGGCCCGACTAAGCCGAGAGCCATGTTTACCGGGATCGTGACCGATGTTGGCACCGTTCGGAAAGCCGAGCAGCGCGGCGATCTTCGGGTGGTGATCGGCACTGGCTACCAACTGGAAAGCGTCAACCTCGGCGCGTCGATCGCCTGCTCGGGCGTATGCCTGACCGTCGTCGACAAGGGCGACGATTGGTTTGCCGTCGACGTCTCCGGTGAGACCCTCTCGAAGACTGCCGCCGATCATTGGTGTGAAGGCGCAAAGCTCAATCTCGAACGCGCGCTGCGGCTCGGCGATGAGCTCGGCGGCCACATCGTCACCGGCCATGTTGACGCCGTTGCTCAGGTCGTCGGCACCTGCGCCGAGGGCGACTCGACCCGCATCGGCCTGAGCGTGCCGACGGATCTCGCGCCGATGATCGCGCCCAAGGGTTCGATCACGCTCGATGGGGTGTCGCTGACCGTCAACGAGGTCCGCGCTGCGGAGGATGGGAGTACGCACTTCTCGGTCAACGTCATACCGCATACTGCGCAGCATACGACGCTCAGCGGGCTCACGGCCGGGCAACAGCTGAATGTCGAGATTGACGTGCTTGCCCGCTACATCAACCGGATGCTTGCCGCTCGCGCACACTAGAAACAGAATTGTTCCTTCTTTTCATCACATCCCAATGTGATATTAGGCGCTCATGAGCACCACCCTAATCGAGCGGCTGAACGACATCGTCGCCACCGGCGAGGTCAGCCGCGCCGGCCTCGCCCGAGCCGCGGGGCTCCACCCCAATAGCCTGCGCAAGCTTGGCCAGCCCGACTGGAACCCGACCGCCGACACCCTCGGGCGGCTCGAGAAGCTGATCCAACGGGGCAACAGCAGCGTCCTCGTCGGCCCCGAGGAGATCATCAACGAGGCGCGCAACGGGCGCATGTTCATCCTGGTCGACGACGAGGACCGCGAGAATGAGGGCGACCTCATCATCCCAGCGCAGATGGCGACCCCCGACGCGGTAAACTTCATGGCCCGCCACGGCCGCGGGCTCATCTGCCTCGCGCTGACAAAGGACCGCGCCGACCAGCTCGGGCTCGAGCCGATGACCCGCACCAACCGCAGCCGCAACGAAACCGCCTTCACCGTATCGATCGAGGCGCGCGAGGGGATCACGACCGGGATCAGCGCCGCCGACCGGGCGCGAACCATCGCAGTCGCCATCGACGCCAATTACGGGCCGGAGGCGATAGTCTCCCCCGGCCATGTCTTCCCGCTGATCGCCAGGCCGGGCGGCGTGCTCGTCCGCGCCGGCCATACCGAGGCCGCCGTCGATGTGTCGCGGCTAGCGGGGCTCAATCCCAGCGGCGTCATTTGCGAGGTCATGCGCGAGGACGGCTCGATGGCCCGCCTCGACGATTTGATGGATTTCGCGCGCGCCCACGGACTCAAGATCGGCACCATCCGCGACCTCATCGCCTACCGGCTCAAGAAAGATCATCTGGTCGAGCGGGTCGCGACCGCGCCGTTTACCGCCGGTAGCGGTTCGCCGTGGCAGGCGCAGGTGTTCCGTGACAAGTCGAGCGGTGAGGAGCAGCTGGCGCTGGTTCACGGCACCATCGATCCCGATCAGCCCGTCTTGGTGCGGATGCACAGCCTCGATCTGTTCGCCGACGTCATCGGCGAATCCTGCCCGCGTTCGGGTGTGCTCCAGGGAGCCATGCGGATGATTGAGCAACATGGCTCGGGAATCGTCGTTGCGCTCCACGCGGCGGCGGCGGGATCGCTGTCGCGGTCGATCGACCTCCGCGCCGGCAAGCCCGCCGAGATCGGCGACGCGGTACGCGGCTACGGCACCGGCGCGCAGATCCTCGCCGCGCTTGGCGTGCACGACATGATCCTGCTGTCGAACAGCCGCCACGCGCCGGTCGGCCTCTCCGGTTACGGCCTCGCCATCGTCGAGGAACGCCCGATCGAGGTCGCTGCCTGATGTCGACGATCCTGCTGGTCGAGGCGCGCTTTTACCCGCACCTCAACGACATGCTGCTGACGGGCGCGCGCAAGTCGATCGAGTCCGCCGGACACAAGCATGAGACGCTGACCGTACCCGGTGCGCTCGAAATCCCGGGTGCGATCGCGCTCGCCGCGCGCAGCGGCCGCTTCTGCGCGTTCGTCGGCCTGGGCGTGATCATCCGCGGCGAGACCTATCATTTCGAGCTGGTGTCGAACGAGAGCGGGCGCGCGATCATGGAACTGACGCTCCAGGGCTATGCCATCGGCAACGGCATATTGACTGTCGAGGATGAGGAGCAGGCGCGCCAGCGGGCGGATCCCCGGCTGGGCGACAAGGGCGGCGCGGCGGCCAAGGCGGCGCTCGCTCTCTTCGAACTCCGCGAGAAATACGCGCCGTAATCTGGATTGCTTCGTCGCTCCGCTCCTCGCAATGACGAGCGGAAACGTCATTGCGAGCGAAGCGAAGCAATCCAGTTGAAGCACAAGCAGCCCCATCGCCTCGCCTTCCCCGCAATTCTCATTGGCAGCTCTGCGCTCGCGTTCGGGCCGTGGCTGGTGCGGTTGTCGGGTGTGGGGCCGATCGCCGCCGGCTTCTGGCGTATGGCTTTGGCCTTGCCCTTCCTGTTCGTCATCGCCGCGCTCACCGGGCAGGGCGTACATTGGCCGGGGCGCAAGCTCGCGTCGCTCGTCGCCGTCGCGGCCTTCTTCTTCGCCGCCGATCTAGCTGCCTGGCATGTCGGGATCCACATGACCAAGCTCGGCAATGCGACCTTGTTCGGCAATGTCTCCAGCTTCGCCTTTGCCGGATGGGGCCTGTGGCTCGCGCGCCGCGGCCCGTCGCGCCTGCAGGCGGCCGCGCTCGGTCTCGCGGCATTGGGTGCTGTCCTGCTGATGGGCGGCAGCGCGCAGGTTTCACCGCGCCACCTGACCGGCGATCTTCTGACCTTGCTCGCCGGCCTTCTCTACACCGGCTATTTGATCGCGGTTCAACAGGGCCGCCACTCGCTCAAGCCTTTGCCGCTGCTGTTCCTTGCAAGCGCCTTTGGGGCGGCCATGCTGCTGCCCGTTTCGCTGGCGCTCGGCGAGCGGATCATCCCCGCCGACTGGACCTACGTGCTGCTGCTCGCGCTCGGCAGCCAGGTGCTCGGCCAGGGGCTGCTGGTCTATGGCATCGGTTATGTGCCGCCGCTGGTCGTCGGCCTAACGCTCCTCACGCAGCCGGCCATTTCCGCGTTCGTCGGATGGACGGTCTATGGCGAGACCCTGTCGCCGCTCGACTGGATCGGCGCACTGGCGATCGGCGTTGCGCTGGTCCTCGTGCGCCTGCCGCAGCGGGGCTTGCGAACGCCGGTCGAGCAGCCCAGTTGAGCGCGATGGAGACGCCGAGTCCGCTCGAGCAGTTGCGCCGCCGCCTCGCGCTCGCAGTGGGCGAGAATGCGGTGTTCGACGGGTGGACCCGTCAAGCGGTGGATTCGGCAGCGGGCCAACTCGGCGTTGACGCGGTGCAGGCCCGGCTCGCCATGCCAAAGACTCCGGCCGGCATGATCGACGTCTACATTCAGGAAGTCGACCGGGCGCTGGAGGCGTATTTCACGCCCGAGCGGCTCGCCGGCATGAAAATCCGCGAGAAGATCCGTTCGCTGGTCTGGCGCCGGCTCGAGATCATGGGTCCCGCCCGCGAAGCCGTGCGGCGGGCAGTAGCGATTCTCGCAATGCCACAGAACCTGCCGCTCGCGGCGCGGGTTTCATGGCGCACAGCGGATCTCATGTGGCGCATTGCCGGAGACACCAGCACCGACTTCAATCATTATACCAAGCGGATGACGCTCGGCGCCGTCTATGGCTCGACCCTGCTGGTCTGGCTCGACGACCAGAGCGAGGGCTGGAGCGAGACCGCGGCGTTCCTCGGACGGCGCATCGACGACGTGATGCGCTTCGAGAAGTTGAAGGCGGAATGGCGCGGCTCGTCCGACCGGCTGAGCCTGTCGCGCTTCTTCGGACGGCTGCGCTACCCGCCTAGGTGAACTCCCTTATTGCCCGGTTTTGCCTGCCGCTTCATTTGGGAGTGGAATTCTTAACCCGTTAATGATAATCAGTCGCAACAATGAACGCGCGCTTCCAGCCCGACACGATCAGCCTCGACCGATTGAGCGTCGGGACCAAGGCACGTGTCACCAGCATCGAGTGGCAATCGCTCGACGCCGCTGAAGCCTCGCGTCTCCGGCATTTCGGCTTCGATGACGGGGTCACGGTCGAGCCAATGCACCTCGGCCCGTTCGGTCGCGACCCGATCGCGATCCGCGTCGGCCGGATGACGGTCGCGATCCGGCGCAAGCACGCCGGCGCCGTCCGCGTTCAGCCGATCCGGTGAACCCCCTCCCGCTGGTCGCCGTCGCCGGCAGCCCCAATGCCGGCAAGAGCGCTTTGTTCAATGGGTTGACCGGCGCGCGACAGAAGGTCGGCAATTATCCTGGGGTCACGGTCGAGCGCCATTCGGGGCGGCTGACTCTCGCGGACGGCCGGCCGGTTGAGTTGGTGGACCTCCCCGGCGCCTACAGCCTTGAGCCGGCAAGCCCCGACGAAGCGGTGACCCGCGATGTGTTGCTCGGCCGCCAGAAAGGCGAGCGCCAGCCCGACGCACTGATCATCGTGCTCGACGCTTCCAACCTCGACAATCATCTTCGCTTCGCGCTGCAGCTGATCGAACTCGGTCTGCCGACGATCATCGCCCTGAACATGGTGGATCTCGCCCGGCGCGACGGGCTCGAGCTCGATCCGAAGGCGATCGAGCGCGAGCTTGGCGTTCCCGTAATCGAAACCGTCGCCGTCCGCCGCCGCGGCATCGCCGAGCTTCACGCTGCGCTCGACGACATGCTCTCCTCGCCCTGGTGCGGCGTGCACAAACACGTGAAGTCTGACCTCGTCCACCTGCAGCGCCGGGCGCGCGAGATCGCGACCGCTGCGGTGGTTAGCGAGACCCCGGTGCGCCGCTGGACCCACCGGCTCGACGCCGTGCTGCTTCACCCAATCTTCGGGCCGCTGATCCTGGCGCTGGTGATGTTCGTGATGTTCCAGGCGGTGTTCGCCTGGAGCCAGGTGCCGGTCGCGTGGATTGGGTCGGCCGTTGCATGGCTGTCGGCGCAGGCCAGCGCCGCGCTTGCGCCGGGGCTGCTGCGATCGATGATCGTCGACGGGGCGATCGCCGGCGTCGGCGCGGTGATCACCTTCCTGCCTCAGATCCTCATCCTGTTCTTCTTCATCCTGCTTTTGGAAGGCACGGGCTACATGGTCCGCGCGGCCTTCCTGATGGACCGGCTGATGCATGGCGTCGGCCTGTCCGGCCGCGCCTTCATTCCCCTGCTGTCGAGCTTCGCCTGCGCAGTGCCCGGCATTATGGCAACGCGGACCATCGAGGATCCAAAAGACCGGCTGACGACCATCCTGGTCGCGCCGCTGATGACCTGCTCGGCGCGGCTGCCGGTCTACACTTTGATCATCGCCGCTTTCATTCCAAATAGTCGGCTCGCCTGGGGCATCGGGCTCCAGGGGGTGGTGATGTTCGGTCTCTATGTCACCGGCATTGCCGGCGCGCTGCTCGCCGCGATGGTGCTGCGCCGCGGCGTGCTCAAGGGCGGCGGCGGCGGGTTCATGATGGAGCTGCCCAAATATCAATGGCCGCCGCTCAAGGACGTCGCGATCGGAATCCTGACGCGCGCGCAGATCTTCCTCAAGCGCGCGGGCACGATCATTCTTGGCACCACGATCATCCTGTGGGCACTGGCCAGCGTGCCCCAGGCCGGCCCCGGCCAGAAGCAGAGCGAGGTCTCCATCGCCGGCCATATCGCGAACGGTATCGAGACCGTCGTTCGGCCCATCGGCTTCAACCATGACATTTCGCTCGCTTTGCTTCCCGCCATGGCCGCGCGAGAGGTGGCGGTGAGCGCGATTGCGACGGTCTATTCGATCGACTCGGGCGACGACCCGGCTGCGGACCAAACGCTGGTCGAGAAGCTTCGGCACCGCTGGTCGCTGCCAACCGCGCTCGCCTTTCTTGCCTGGTTCGTGTTTGCGCCGCAGTGCATCTCGACCATCGCCGTCACCCGCCGCGAGACCAACGGCTGGAAGTGGCCGCTGTTCATGGTCAGCTACTTATTCGTGCTCGCGTACGTCGCTGCGGGCGTCACATACTGGACGGCGGTCGCGCTCGGTTTATAGCGACTCTCACGAAGAGGAGAGCGTGACATGGCGGGCGTGAACAAGGTGATCCTGGTCGGCAACCTGGGCGCGGACCCTGAGGCGCGGTCGCTCAACAATGGCGGCGAAGTCGTCAATATGCGCATCGCCACGTCGGAGCAGTGGAAGGACCGCGACGGCAACCGCCAGGAGCGGACCGAATGGCACAATGTCGTGATCTTCAACGAGAATCTCGGCCGAGTCGCGAAGAGCTATTTGCGCAAGGGCTCGAAAGTCTATCTCGAAGGCCAGATCCAGACCCGCAAATGGACCGACCAATCGGGCAACGACCGCTACACCACTGAGATCGTGCTCCAGAAGTTCCGCGGCGAGCTGCAGCTGCTCGACAGCCGCGACGGTGCAGGCGGCGGGCGCGGCGCGTTCAGCGAAGATTTTGACGATTCGGGCGCCGCTCCGGCGCGCACCCAGTCGCGGCCGCAGCCTGCGGCATTCGACACCGACCTTGACGACGACGTACCGTTCTGAGCGGTGCGGCGCGCGCATCCAGGCGGGGCATCCCTCTAGGCTTCGCCGTTCTTTATGAGCTTGGCGAGAACCGCGAATGGGCTCGCCTGCTCCTCACTCATGATCCCGGCTTCCTTGAGCGCCGCTTCGGCACCGGCGCTGCGCGGATACGGATCGAGGCTGAGCGCCAGCGTGTCGGCCATCGCGCCGCCAAGGTCGATCACGGCGCCGTCGTGGAAAACGATTTCGAGGTCGGACTGGCCGAGCTCGATCTCCTCGTCCGCTCCGCTGACCGGCGGCTCGGGCAGGAACAGGATCGCGAATGGCTCGTCGACGTGGGCGGCGACGGGCTCGCCGGTGACGACGCAGCATTGGTCGAGCGCGGCGACGAGGCGGCCCTCGGCGCGGACGGCCTCTCCGGCCCTCGAGAGCGTGACATGCGCCTCGAGTCGAGCCAGCGACGGCAATGCGAGGCGGCGGGCGACTGCGCCGCGCTCGGCATCGTCGGCGACGAGGTCGAGACGTTCGCCGTCGCGGATCTGGTCGAGCCGGAGCTGGTGGGCGAAACGGTCGCTCATTCGATCGCACCTTGCTCGATCTCGGTCAGAGTCCGTTCGTCGAGCTGATTTCTGAATTGCTCCAGCGCGCTTGCGCCATGCTCCAGCGCCTGGGGCGTCGGGTCGGACTTGTAGAGGCTGTCGCGGCTCGCTTCCCGCCATGGTCGCTGGCCTTCTGATGCCGACCGCCAGAGTTCCGTCCGCCGCGCCAGCATGCCCACCAGCTTGCGCACCGTTCGACCGAGCGTCGGATCGCCGATCCCAAGCTCGCGATGCTCCGCTTCCATCACCTCGATGAAGCGCTCCGTGAACCCCACTGACACGGCGTTGCCGCAATCGCCGTCGCGCTCCAGCCGGACGAGGACCAGCGCGCCGAGCGTCGCCAGCACTGCAAAGCGTCCATCGAGCGTGTCCGGAACCTCGCATTCCAAATACCAAAACGGCCGCCGCGCCTCCGCCGTGATAGCCGCGAACAGCGATTCGCCGCGCGCCGGTAGGGCCGTTAATCCCCGGAACAGGAAGCTCAGCATAGCGTGGTCTGCGCCCTTGAGTTGCGGCTCGCGCGGAGCATTCGCTTGCGTCGCTCCTCGCCTCCCGCATATTGAGGCGCTCAGGTCTCCAGGCAAGGCGGCAATTCCACGGCGCTTCGAAGTGCGTCCCAACGAAGGTTCGATCGATGAAGCTTGCGGTGTTGAAAATGGCGGCCATGGCGGCGGCGGTGCTGCTGGCGGGCTGCGCGCAAATCCGCGTGCACAAAGGCGTGGTGCTCGATCCTCAGATGGTCAGCGCGATCCAGCCGGGCGTCGACAACAAGGATTCGGTCGAGAAGGTGCTCGGCCGGCCGAGCTTCACCGGCGAGTTCACGCCCAACGACTGGTATTATGTCTCGCGCGACGTCAATCAGGTCGCGTTCCGCAACCCCCATGTGACCAAGCAAACGGTGATGATCGTGCGGTTCGATGCGAAGGGCAATGTCGCCTCGGTCCAGAAGACCGGCAAGGAGCTGGTGATGAACGTCGAGCCGAGCCACAAATCGACTCCGACGCTTGGGCGCAAGCGCAGCTTCTTCGAGGAGCTGTTCGGCAATATCGGCACGGTCGGAGCGCCTGGCGTTCCGGGCGGGGGCGGCGGCCCGTACTAGCGCCGCGCTTCCGCGCAGCAGTAGTTTCGCTTAAGCGGTCGCGATGACCGCGACGCCCGCCGGCATGACCTATGCCGAATATCTGAAGCTCGACCAGCTCCTGTCGGCGCAGCAGCCGCTCTCCGCGCTCCACGACGAGATGCTGTTCATCGTCATCCACCAGTCGAAGGAGCTGTGGATGAAGCAGATGCTCCACGAACTGGAGTTCGCAGTCGGCCTCGTGGAGCAGGACAGTTTCGCGGCCGCATACAAGGCGCTCGCCCGGGTCAGCCGCATCCAGTCGGTGATGACTCTCTCGTGGGACGTACTCTCGACGCTGACGCCGGTCGATTATCTCGCGTTCCGCGACGTGCTCGGGACTTCGTCGGGCTTTCAGTCGGCACAGTTCCGGACGCTTGAATATCGCCTTGGGCTCAAGGACGCGGCTTTTCTCGACCATTATGCGCAAGGAACCGACGAGCGCGCGGGGCTGCAGGCCGCGCTTGATGCGCCGAGCTTGCGTGATGCCGCCATCGCCGCGCTCATCCGTCAGGGCTTCGACATCGGCGACGGCTCGATCGAGGCGCTCGCCGCGGCCTGGCTTCAGGTCTATCGCGATGCCGAACGCTGGTTCGAGCTCTATCAGCTCGCCGAAAAACTGGTCGATCTCGACGACGCGCTCGCCATGTGGCGGCACAAGCATGTGCTGACGGTGGAGCGCATCATCGGCAACAAGCGTGGCACCGGAGGCTCTGCCGGCGCTGCTTATCTCCGCTCGACGCTCGACAAGCGCATCTTCCCCGAATTGTGGGCGCTGAGGACCGATCTTTGAGCTTCAAGCGACTGTTCAGCCGGAGCCTGGGCGCCGATCCCGGGCGGCTGCACTTCGCTGCGCACAGTCATCACCTCTGGCCCGACGCCAGCTTTGAGGGGCAGGTGCAGGCGTGGAACGACGCCGCGCGGCTGGCCGACCGCAAGTGGGACAAGGTCATGGACGAGATGTGGCCGCAAGCGCAGCGGGAGGTTGCTAACGAGCTCGGCACCAGCGCGCCGCACGCAACCGTCTTCTCGTCGAACACCCACGATTTCCTGATCCGCCTCATCACCGCCGCTCCCCGGCGGAGCGCGGGCCCCTTGCGCGTATTGACCACCGACGGCGAGTTCCACAGCGCGCGCCGCCAGCTGGCGCGGTGGGCGGAAGAGGGGTGGGTCGTGCTCGACCTGGTTCTCACCGAACCGTTCGAGAGCTTTTCCGACCGGTTTTTGGAAACCGCGCAATCGGGAGACCATGATTTCGTCCTGATCAGTCAGGTGCTGTTCGGCAGCGGGCGCCTGTTCGAGCCGGTCGCGCAGCTTGCAGCGCTTGGCCGGCCTGACGGGCCTTGGGTCGTGATCGACGGCTACCACGCCTTCATGGCGTTGGAGCGTCCATTCGGCGAGACTGCGGCCGAAACCGCCTTCTACCTCGGCGGCGGGTACAAATACGCGATGTCGGGGGAGGGCTGCGCCTTCTTGCACGCGCCGCCTGGCTTCGCCCCGCGGCCGCCGGTCACCGGCTGGTATGCCGAGTTCGAGGACCTGACGCTGGCGCCGGGCAGCATCGGCTATGCGAGGGACGCGCGCCGCTTCCTCGGCGCGACCTTCGATCCGAGCGCGCTCTACCGTTTCACCGCGGTTCGGCGAATGCTAGCGGAGAACGGGCTCACTACCACGCTGATCTCGGCTCACGTCGAAGCCCTTCAGCGCCAGCTTATCGAAGTGCTTGGCTCGAGCGTGCTGCAGCGGGCCGAGCTACTCAACCCGCTCGACGGCAAGCCGCACGCGCGGTTCCTCGCCTTCCGCAGCCCCAACGCCCAGCAATGGTATGCCGAGCTCAAGTCGGGGAACGTGATCACCGACGTGCGCGGCGACGTGCTCAGGATCGGGTTTGGAATTTACCAGGACGAAAACGACGTCGAGCGCTTGGTCGAGACATTCGGGGAGCTGCAGCAATGAACCTTGCGACCACGAGCCGGCGCAGCGCGTCGGTTGTCCTCCTCCTCCTGCTCATCGCCTATATCTTCAACTATCTCGACCGTCAGATCCTCGGCATTCTCGCCGGCCCCATCATCGCCGATCTTCACCTCAACGACCGGCAGTTCGGCCTGCTCAGCGGCCCGCCCTTCGCAATTCTCTACTCGATCCTCGGTATTCCTTTTGCCTTGCTTGCCGACCGCACCAGCCGCAGCCGCGTGATCGCCGCGGCCGTGGCGTTCTGGAGCGCCTTCACCGCGCTGTGCGGCACCGCGGCATCGTTCGGGCAATTCTTCCTGTTCCGCATGGGCGTCGGCGTCGGCGAGGCGGGTGGAGTCGCGCCATCCTATGCGCTGATCGCCGACTATTTCGAGCCGCGCCGCCGCGCCCGAGCGCTCGCCATATTCTCGCTCGGGGTGCCGATCGGGCTTTCGCTGGGCACTTTGCTCGGCGCCTATATCGCGCACGCGGTCAGCTGGCGCGCCGCTTTCTTCACCATGGGCGTCGCCGGCGTAATCCTTGCCCCGATCATGCTCATCGTCGTTCGTGACGCGCCCCGACCCAACGCGCCGAGTGCGGCGCCGATCGGCCAGGTGTTCCCGATCCTGGCGCGCAAGCCGGTGTTCTGGCTGATGGCCTTTGCGGCATCGTCGAGCTCGCTGTGCGGCTACGGCCTTGCCACCTGGACTCCGTCGGTGCTCGAGCGGAGCTTCGACCTCGGCCTCATCCAGCGAGGCCAGTTCATGGGCTCGGTCGTGTTCATCGGCGGGTGCACCGGGGTCCTTGCCGGCGGCTGGCTCGCCGACCGGCTCGGCCATCTGGATCGCGGCTGGTACGCCAAGCTTCCGGCGATCGCGTGGGCAATAACCGCGCCGACATTCGCGGCCGGGCTGATGGCGCCCAGCCTGTGGCTTGCCTGGCCATTGCTGCTGATCCCGAACGCGCTGAACATCCTGTGGCTGGGGCCGGTGATCACGGCCGTCCAGCATCTGGTACCGCAGCGCATGCGCTCGACCGCCTCGGCGAGCTTCCTGCTGATCAACAATTTGATTGGGCTCGGCGTCGGGCCGTACCTGATCGGGGCGATCTCCACCTCGTTGAAGAGCAGTTATGGAACCGAAGCACTGCGCTATGCCGCGGTTGGCTGCACTGCTTTCTACCTGCTCGCAGCTCTCTTGATGCTGCTCTGCGTTGCAAAGCTCCGAACCAGCTGGGTTGACGACGCCGTGCACGTCTAACTACCTGAACAACAAAGAAATTTGAGGTTCATCCTGATGCGCTAGGACGCAAGTTCCATC
>JBJMVJ010000173.1:0-13009 GCA_045810685.1 Sphingomonas sp. | reverse complement strand
TCCGCAGGGCGTGGTGCGGAGCGTCGACACCTTCCCGGAGCGGCAAGGCGGGCGCCTCCGCTTCACGAACGTCGCCCAGGAGACGCCGATCCAGGAGATCTGGGCTTATGAGGTCAGCGCGGGCGAAGAACCGAAAGGGACGTTCAAGCTCAGCTATGCAGTGAACCCCGAGGCGGCGCCTGAGTACGGCAATCTCAAGAACCTGACCCAGTTCATTCAGGGCCGCTATCCGGCGGACGAGCGCGAGACGGTGGTCGCATTGCCGGCCGGGGCATCAGCAGGACGCGCAGCGGCCGCCGCGAGCGACCCGACCGCGACCGGCGCAGCGCAACGGACCGCGGGCAGCGCGCCGATCGTCCACATCCTGATCCCTTCGGGCTTCGGCGACGCCCTGCCGGCAAGGGCGCCGTCGCGCGCGTGGAACTACGGCTGGGAAAATGTGCACGACGGATTGGACGGAATCGCAATAGACATTCCTGCGCTCAGGGTAGCGCCCGGTCGCGACGGACTCATTCCGCTCAACATCCGCGTGAAGGATCCGATCTGGCCGATGCGTGACCTGATCGACGTGTCGGTCTCCGTCCGTCCCGGCGAGCCGCGCACACTGTGGCTCGACACGCGCGACCGCATTCTGACCGCGGAGAGCCTGTATCTCACGGTCGCGTCCGCCGCGCCGGACTTCGGGCCGAAATCGCTCGGCGGCATGAACATCCGCCTCGTGTTCAAGGATCGCGCGGCGGCGAAGCCGGAGCATGTCGCTGACCGCTTCAACCAGGTGAAGGACAATTGGGGCTTCCTGGTCGAGGAGCATACCGCGTCGAAGCGCGAGGCGCTTTATCGCCGGCTGTTTGGCGACATCACCGATCTTCTTCGCGTCGACCCCGACAACCGGCTTGCTCAGGAATATTGGGCCGACATCAGCTACAATGCGCAGGGACCGCTGCCGTTCACTCAGCCGCAGGCTCCGACGGGCGTGCCGCTGTGGGCCTTTCGCCAGCTCGAAGATCTGAAGCTGGTCCGGCATTTCGTGAACTGGTGGATCGACAACCGCCAGGTGCCCTACGGCGATTTCGGCGGCGGTATCTCGGACGATGTCGACCTGACCGAACAATGGCCCGGGCTGGCGCTGATGGGCGTCGATCCGGACAAGATCAACGCATCGCTCCGGGCGCTGTCGGACGCCGTCTATAAGAACGGCATGCGGGTGAACGGTCTCGGCTACATCACGACCGATGAGCTCCATGCCTATGAGGAAGGCCTCAACTCCGACGCCGAGCGGCTGTACCTGAACTGGGGCGAGCCTAAGGCGATCGAGCGGCTGATGGACACGGTCCGGGCGCTGCAGCATGTCATTCTCGTCAATCCGGCCGGTCACATGCATTTCGCGAGCAACTGGTACGGCGGCCGCAAGATGTACCGCGAGGGACCGTGGGAGTGGCAGAAGCCTTATTCGTTCACGGTGCTGCACGCGCCCATCCTCATCGGCATCTACAACGGCAATCCGCAGGCGCGCGGGCTGGTTACTGGCGTCATCGATGGGCTGCTCGCACACGGCAAGAAGGGCGTCGACGGCAAGTGGGCTTTCCCCAATGAGATCAACTGGCGGACCGATGCCGAGCGGGTCGGCGACAAGGGCGGTCTGACCACTCCACTGCAGGCCGCATGGAGCGCCTACCGGTGGACCGGCGACGACAAATATCTTCGCCTGCTCGAAACGCGTGTCGACGAGTCGCCGGCGACGCTCGCGGAGATGAACGACAATGTGATCGACCTGCTGGGGCAGCGCAAGGATTGGGGCGGCGCGCTGGTGGACAAGCCGTCGGGAGCGTTCAGCCAATACGAGGCGTGGCAGCTGACCGGAAACAAGGCTTCGCTGGAGAAGCTCCATGCCGAGGCGATCCGCTCCAAGTCGCAGAACATGTACATGCTGACCGAAGGGCATTGGTGGTCGGACCGCGTCGATCAGCCGAACGAGATCCTTCAGCGCGAGCGGCTCGGCGGTATCGCCTTGAGGCGGAATCAGACATGGCCGGGAAATGCGATAAGCTGGCGCTTCGCCGACCCCGAAGGAGCGGAGCAGGTTGCGATCCTCGTCCCCGGCGCAACGCCCACACGCTTCCGCGTCATCGCCTACAATATGAGCGACAAGCCGCAGCGGGCAAGAATGACCGGTTGGGACATCGACGCAGGGTCCTGGCGCGTGGCGTCGGGGGTCGACACGAACGGCGACGACAAGGCCGACGGTGCGCTCGAAACTCGAACAGTGCCGTTGGAACGCAGCGCCTCGGTCGACCTCGCGTTCGCGCCGCGGCAGACGACGGTAATCGACTTCACATTGGACAAGCCTGTCACGCCGGTCGAGCAACGGCCGGATCTGGGAATTGGTGCCGACGATGTTCGCTCTACGGCACAGGGCCTAGAGGTCGCTGTGCACAGCCTGGGTGCCAAGCCCATCTCCGGTGGCTTGCTGACCGTGGAAGATGCGGCCGGCAACGCGCTCGCGACGGCTCCAATTCCGGCGATCGAGGCGCCTGCTGATCTGCAGCCGAGGATCGCGCGGGTTGTGGTGACACTCCCCGCCACCTCCCGCACCAACGCGCGCCGCGTCAGGATAGTCTCGATGGGCGGCACACCAGAAACGACGCTGCTGAACAACAGCGTGGAGATCCATTAGCGGTTCGCGGGGCCCGGGCGTCCCGGGATGATTTGCGCGAGGAGCCCCCCGATCGCCGCGAGCTCCCGGGGCCCTGGATGGTTGGCGAAGGACGCCGCACAATGCGACATTCGCGACATGCCCATCGCGCCCGTTTCGCCGTAGAGCTTGTCGAGCGCGAGTGCTGCCACATCGAGGTCGCTAGCGGCCTCCATCACTCGGGCATGGGTATAGCGCCATAACAGGTCGTCGCGGCTGTGGAAGCGGGGGTTTTGCCTTGGCGGCCCGATGATGATCATTTCCGCGCCCGCTTCTCGAATCGCGGTCCCGATTGCGACGACGTTGGCCCGGGTGTCGATCGGATCGCCGATGTCGTTCATGCCGACAGCGACGGTCACAAGATCAGGCTTCGTCTGGAGCATCCGGTGCAGGCGCTCGGGATTGGCGGCATTGGGGTAATCAAAATCATCGATGCGCCTGATGCCATCGCCGCTGGTCGTACCGGCCAAACCCCAATTGTCGTATCGAACCGATATTCCCCAGCGCTTCTCCAGTGCTGCCTTGAGAAACCAATTCCAGCCCAGCCGATGATGATTGTTGTGGAGCTCCACCGACGATCTCCAGTCGTCTCCGTATGCCTCGAAGTGGCGCAAAGTATCTCGCCGGGGTCCGTTGGGCTCGAAAATCTGTTCGGGCGAGCGGCTCCCGAGAGAGGTTATGCTGTCGCCATAGCCGGCCAAAATAACGTCTTGCCCGCGTTCCAGCTTGGACATCAGCCGCGGAAGGCGAGCACGGCAATGTGCAAGCCATGCGGCGTGTTGGGCTTCTTCGCCGATCTTCACCCCGTCTCGCCATTCGTGAACAGGGATCGGTTCAGCGCCTTCTGGCGTGCTGAACAAAGCGTATCGAGCCCTGTGTCCCGATGGAAGGGAAGCCGCGAATTCCTCCGGGTCCAGCTCCCGTTCAATCCCCAAAGTGAGATGGGGATGGCCGTCCTGATCGAGGCTCAGCAAATCGTAACGGGCGGAAGATGGAAGCGGAATGGCGATGCCGCAGAGCTCACGGACCAATTTCGTCGCGCGAGGAAATCTGCCGACATCCCACGCGAGGCCGATTGGAACCTTCGTCGGGCGGACACTGCCATCTGTCGCCGTGAAAAAGCCTGCTCGCCAACCCCATTCCTTTGCCGGAAAATAGCCGACGGCGAACGGGCGTGGCTCGCCTTCGTGCAGCAGCGCGACATCGGCGAGATAAAAGCCTGGCTCAATGTCCGGGAGGGGAAACCAGATCAAGGTGGGCAGATGTCGCGGCTTGTCGCCCAGCAGCTCGGTGAAGTAAAAGCGTAATTCATGAATTGGGTCGCCTGGAATTGAGAACTCCTGGCCTGCTCCACGCCATATCCGCAGCCTCGCCTCCGCCTCAAAGTCCGGCGGCTTGATGACGACGCCGAACCCATCCGCGTCGCTGGCTTTATGGAATCCTGCTCCCCAACAGATGGGTTGAAATGTATCGCTTGGCCGGACAACACGGCCCGCCCAATCCTGAACTGTCGGGGTTGGCATAATTGATTCATAGACCGACGGCGCCGCCGCTTCCAAGTGCACCATTGTGTCGTGGAGCGATAGAATTCCAACAATATTAAGGCTTAGCGGGAGAGTGAATGAGATGGAGAAGACGGGTTCGAGCAGGCAGTTCTCGGCCGAAGCGGTGCGCGAGGGTCTCTCCACGCTCAATCCCGAGGTGCCCTGGACACACCATTTCGAAATAGCCGGCGTGGAGACGATCACTCCTGCGATCGACGAGAAGTTCTACAAGAAGTCCATTGCCGCCAAGGGCCTAGGAAATCTCGCGCTCCACTATCACCGCATATTTTCCGAAGGACGTCCGCTGTCGGCAACCCGCGTTCTGGACGTCGCGTCGGCTGAGGGCGGGCTGTCGATCGCGTTTGCACAAGCTGGCGCGAAGGAGGTGGTGGGGGTCGAGGGCAGGCGACTTTACGTCGACCGGGCCAACTTCGTTGCGAAGGCACTGAGTCTTTCAAATGTCTCGACGTTCCTCGGCGACGTTCGCGCAATCTCGGTGAATGACCATGGCAAGTTCGACTTCACGATCAACTCGGGCATCCTTCATCACCTCGGCCAGTCCGACTTCCTTCCGTTCCTGCAAGCGATGGCCGATGTGACCACAGATGCAATGTTTCTCTACACTCATGTGAGCACGCCCGCCGCCGTTAGCGATTTTCGCTTGAAAGGTCCGGTCGTCGCAGCTGAGCAGTTTGAGGGCTATTTACTTCAGGAGCACGCCGAGGATGCTACAGCGGAGGAGCGGGAAGCGCAGGTCCGCGCCTCGTTGGACAATACCTATTCCTTCTGGGCAACAGAAGAGTCGCTGATAGCGGCGCTGAAAAGCGTGGGGTTCAGGACGATCGTGAAAATGTTCGAGCCGCACGTCTTCGGCGGTTATGTGAACCGCAATCTGCGCGTGGTCTTTCTCTGCAAGAAAAGCTGACGAATCTGGTCGAGCGGTGGCCGTCCACGCTGGTAACTGGACGGTGCTGTCCGGCTTTGCAGGTTGGTATTATTTCTTGGTCAGGCGCCGCAGCGCATTGTCCATCTTCCACGCGAGGCGCTCGACCTCGGCGTTGAGCTGCTTGAGCTCGGCGATGGGGTCGTGCGCGGCGGCGCCGGCCGGCGCCTGCGCTTCGGCCTGGAGCAGCGCGGCGCTCAAGGCGGCGGGCGAAATCGGGAGGACGAACTGGCAGCCGTAATATTCGCCGCTGTTCCACAGGACGGTGGCTTCGATCGTTCCGGCCTCAGGCAACTCGACCTCGAAGCTCGCGCCGACCAGCATCGGGACCGAGGTCTCGAGCAGCGCGCCGGAGAGCGACAGATCATGGATGGTGATCGGTTCGCCGCCCGCGTCGGCGCCAAGCCGGAGCGCGCGGCGAAGCGAGCGCCGACGGTCGGCCAGCGGCGGGCGTTCTTCAAAATGAGCGAGCATTGGCATGCCGACAGCAGTCGGGCGCGAATGGTTAAGAATGGGTAAGCACCCCCGACCGCTGCGACAGGCGGTGGCGAAGCGTCGAGGATTGGCGGCAAATCCCGGGCTATAGATCCGCGCCGTTCGAGGCGATGATGCCGCCGTACAATGCCGCGCTGTCCTTGGGCGTTCGCTTCTGCGTCGCAAAATCGACGTGAACCATGCCGAAGCGCTTGGTGTAGCCCAGCGACCATTCGAGATTGTCGAACAACGACCACAGCATGTAGCCGCGAATGTCGACTCCGGCCGCGATTGCGGCGGCGACCGCGCCGATGTGCCGGCGGATGTAATCACAGCGAAGCGGGTCGTGCACCCCGTCGCTCGCCGCCACCGGCGGATCGTAGAAGGCCGCGCCGTTTTCGGTGATGTAGAGCGGGATCGAGCCGTAGCGCTCCTTGAACGCTATCAGCAGCTCGGTGAGCGCCGCCGGGTACACTTCCCAGCCGGTCTCGGTGTGGGTCGCGCTTTTCTGAGGCACGGCCGCCGCCTTCAGCGGCCATTGCGCCGGATCGTGGCGGACGACGTTGCGGGTGTAATAATTGATGCCGATGAAATCGACCGGCTGGGCGATGTCGCCGAGGTCCGAGGGTGGGAAGCTGGGCCAGGCTTCGCCGAAGATCTCGGCGAGCTCCTCTGGATAGGAACCTTTCAGCGCAGGATCGAGATATTGGCGGTTCATGTAGGCGTCGGCACGGCGGGTCGCGGCGACATCTTCGGGGCTCTGGCTGGCGGGATATTTGGGCTCGATGTTGACCACGAGGCCGATGTCGTGCGCGCCGATTTCGCGATAGGCCTTCACCGCGGCGCCGTGCGCGCGCATGAGATTGTGGCTGGCGATCGGCGCTTCGAACATGTTGCGGTGACCGGGGGCGAGGGCGCCGTGGAGATAGCCGCCGTCGGTGATCACCCATGGCTCGTTGAGGGTGACCCATTTTTTCACCCTGCCGTCGAACCGTTCGAACAGGACGCGGGCATAATCGGCGAACCAGCCAGCAATGTCGCGATTGAGCCAGCCGCCGCGATCGTCGAGCGCGGCCGGAAGGTCCCAGTGGTAGAGCGTGCACAGCGGCTGGATTCCATTCTCGAGCAGCCGGTCGAGAAGCCGCTCGTAGAAAGCGATCCCCGCCTCGTTGACCCTTCCCGTGCCCTCCGGCAGCACGCGGCCCCAGGCAACTGAGAAGCGATAGGCCTGGAGGCCGAGGCGCTTCATCAGCGCGACGTCTTCGTCAACTCGGTTGTAATGATCGCAGGCGATGTCCCCGGTGTCGCCCTTGGACGCCATCAGCCGCGGATCGTGGCTGAAGCGATGCCAGATGCTGGGACCCGCGCCGTCGGCCAGCGGCGAGCCTTCGATCTGGTAGGCCGCGGTCGCGGCGCCCCACAGGAAATCGTCCGGAAAACGAGTCATTGCGCGTCCTTGGAAGTCGATCGGGTCGGGAAAAAAGCGGTGATCCGGATCGGCCGCCCGGTGGCGGCGAGGTGAAGCTCCCGTTGTTGCCATGCCGCGGCACGGCCGTTCACCGACGCCGGCGGCGGGCGGCCGCCGAAGGGCCAGGCGATGACGAACCCGCCCGGTGGATGGGCGCTTCCGGCGATGGTTGCGACCAGCGCTCGTGCATTGCCGCGCATTGCAAAATCGAGGGAGCCGTAGGGCGTTTTCAGGTTGTGGATCGCCGACCCGCGGCCGGCCAGCCAGATTGCCGATAGGCCGCCGCCGAGGACCAACGCCTGGTCATCGCGCCGGTCCCAGGCGAACATGTCGAGCGCCGAGCGGATGAAATCGGACGCCACCCAAGCGTGCGGCATGTCGCCGATGAACCGCACCTCGCTGGGATTGCGCCCGACCACCTCGGCCCATTGGTTCCAGCCGGCCGGCCTGCGTCCGGCCATGAAGAAATCGAGCAGCGGATCGACGCGATCGCGCCACCCCAGGCGGACGAAGCTGCCGATCGTCCTCGTCTCGTAGGGCGTGTAATCGGTCCACGCGCGCGTGCCCGCCGCGCGCTGCGAGAACTCGGTCCAGTAGCGCTCGAAGGTCGCTGGCAAGGCCGGGCCAAGCCGGGCCTGCTCATTAGCGGGCTCAAGCGCGATGGTCGTCGAGGTTGGGTCGAAATCGCCGACGCTGGTCGCGCCGGGGATGAAGGCGATGTGCCAATGAGCCTGCGCGGCCGCGATCGCCGAGTGAAGATCGGCGGCGAATTGATCGCGCGAGGCGGCAAGCTCTCTCGCCTCGGGCTTGCCGAGCGTCGCGGCGATGTCGGCAGCGTCGCGATAGCCGCGCAGCGCCCAGAAATCGTCCCACAGGCTGTATTGGGGCTTGGCCGAATAGCCCTCGTGACTGATCGAGGGCGGCATCAGGCCGTAGAGCATGCGGCGGTCGGGCGCCTGGTTGGCGGCGGTTCGTTCGGCGCTGCGCAGGCGGTCCATATATCGTGCGGCGGCGAGCACATGGGCCCAGTCGCGCTCGAGCGCCGCGCGGTCGCCGGTGAAGCGGTAAAGCTCCTCGACCAGATAGATATATTCGCCTTGGCTGTCGTTTTCCGCGACCGGATCGGCACCGCGGAAGTCGACGCAGCAGGGGACCTTGCCGCTGGCGAACAGCTGGCGGCCGTACCAGTCAGCAAACGCTCGGGCGACGTCGGAGCGGCCCAGGCGCAGCAGCGCTTCGGACATCATCGCGCCGTCGCGGATCCACGCGCGGTCGTAGCTGCGCGTGCCGGGCCGCAGCATTGCGCCGTCGCGGCTCATCAGCACCTGGGCGAACGCCGTAGCGGCGGTGTCCGCTACTGCCTGCCTGGCGGGCGGCACGGCGATCGTCACGCGGCCGAGCTCGCGGCGCCAATGAGCGAGGCTTTTGTCGAGGCTGGCGGAGAAGGAGGGGGGATGCGCCGCTACCGGCATGGTGAGAACAATCCGGCTCGCTTCGCCTGGACCGAGCGTCAGCCGATAGACGAGGTCCGCGGCGGACTGGCCGGAGCGCTCCAGCGTGGCGCCGGCGGGGATGATCAGGCGCCGCCGCGCGGGTGCGTCGCCGTCCTCGCCGGGCTGTACGATGGTGAGCGTATTTCCGGCGCGTTCGATCGCCGAGATCGGGCTCGCGCCGCCGCGCTGGGCGAGGAACTGCGACGGCGGATTGACCTGCCACGGCCGGAGCTGGAGGCGCAGCTCAAGCGCGCGTTTCGCGCCTCCGCGATTGGTCAGCGTGTATGCGGCAAAGGCGGCGCGGCCGGCGTGGTCGGCGAGCAGCATCGTATCCAGGCTGATGACGGGAGCCGACCAGCGGACGCTCGGGACGGGAAGCCGCTGATCGGCGAGACTCTGCGTTTCCGCGACATGGGCCCAGTCGAGCCGACGACCTTGGTCGAGGATGACGGGAGCGATCGAGTAACCGCCTTTGACGAATTCGATGGCCGCGTCCTCATCGATCAAAGAGGCGATCGTGCCCCCATCTGAAGCGGCAAGGGTCCAATAGGGCTGCTCGCCGATCAAGGCGCGGGGGTAAGCGCCGCGCGGCGCGGCTTTCGCGAGAGCCCTCAGCTCGGCGTTGGCGCGGTCTTCTTCGGCTGCTGGCGCCGCCCGCTCGCCGGGCAAGGGCACGATCCGCAGCTGGTCGATGGCGAGGCTGCCGGCGCCGCCGTCGCGGTCGCGCGCCACGACGATCTCGATGCCGTCGGCATGGCGCAGTCGGTGGTCGCTCGCGGGTCCCCAGGCGAAGGCGAGCTCGCCGGCGGGAATGATGACCTCCTCCCAATTGGCGGAAGGGCGGCGGTTGCGCCACACCTTCCACCACACGTTGTCGCCGTCGGTGAGCTTGAGCTGAAGGTCGTTGCGCCCGCCGCTCCCGCGCATGCGGAAGCGAATTTCGAAATTGGCGGGCAGCGCGAGATCGGCGCTTCGGCGCAGGAAGGCGTAGCCGTTGACGCCATCAAAATCATAGCTGAGCTCGCGCAGCCCCGCGGCGAACTGGGTGCTCGCGGTCACGCTGTCCGAAGCGCCGGCACGCCAGTCGCCAGCGCTCAGCGGCAGCGGTGCGGCGCTGACCAGGGTCAGCGCCGGAAGGATCGCCAGCGTCTTCACCCTTTGATGCTTCCGGCGAGCAGCCCGTCCAAATAGTGACGCTGAAGGGCGAGGAAGAGGAGGAGCACGGGCAGCGTCGTGATCACCGAGCCTGCCATCATCAGCTCATTGTCCTGGACATGCTCGCGCGACAGCGCCGCAAGCGCGACGGGCAGCGTGTAAAGGTGCTGATCGGCTAGGATGATCAGCGGCCACATGAAGTCGTTCCAACTGCCGAGGAAGACGAACAAAGCGAGCGTGATCACCACCGGCTTGAGCGTCGGGAGCACGATCTTGCGGAGGATCGTTCCCTCGTTCGCGCCGTCGATCCTAGCTGCTTCCAGCAGCTCGGTCGGGATCGACATGCAGAATTGGCGGACGAGGAAAATGCCGAAGATACCGGCGAGCCACGGCACCAGCGCGCCGGCGTAGCTGTTGACCAGCCCCATCGCTTTGAGCTCGAGAAACAACGGCAGCATGCCGATCTGCCCCGGCACGACCAACGCCGCCACGAGCGCCTGAAAAATGGCATCGCGGCCGCGGAATCGGAGCTTGGCGAATGCGTAGCCGGCGGGGACGACGAACAGCAACGCAAGGATCGTCGCGAGGCTCGCGACCAGCAGGCTGTTGGCGAGATAACGGCCGATACCGTAATCGGCGAACAGCGTGCGATAGTTGGCCAGCGTCGGGTGGGCCGGGAACAAAGGGGGCGGGAATTGCGCCGCCTCCCCCGGCACCATGAAGCTGACCGCGACCATCCAGATCAGCGGCATGAGGACGAGCAGCGCGACAAGCGCCGCAAACAATGTGAGCAGGCGGCCGCGGATCATATCGCGCCAGCCCGGCGCGCAACGCGCAGCTGGATGAGCGTTACCGCAAGGATGCACAGGAAGAGAATGAAGGCGACCGCCGAACCCGAGCCGAGGTTCCACCATTTGAACCCCTCTTCGAACATGAAATAGAGCACCGTGACGGTCGAGCGGGCGGGGCCGCCCTGGGTCATCACATAGGGCTCGGCGAACAGCTGGAACATTCCGGCGACAGTGAGGATCGCGACCAGCAGCAGGGTCGGGGCGATCGCCGGCAGCGTGACGTGGCGGAAGCGCATCCACAGTCCGGCGCCGTCGACGCGGGCGGCGTCCTCAAGGTCGCGCGGGACCGCCTGAAGCGCGGCGAGGAAGATCACCATGTTGTAGCCGAAGGTCTTCCACGTGACGAACAACAGGATCGCGGGAAGCGCTGTCTTGGGGCTGCCGAGCCAGTCGACCGGTGCGATGTCGAGCTTGCCGAGCGCATAGTTGATGAGGCCGTAGCGGGTGTGGAGCAGGTAATTCCACACGACGGCGGTCGCGACCAAAGTGGTGACGAACGGGGCGAACAAAGCGACGCGCCACAGCGGCCGCCAATGCAGGGTCCGAGCATTGATCAGCAGGGCCGCCGCAAGCGAGGTGACGACGATCAGCGGCACGCCGATGATCACGAACCACATGGTGTTGCCCATCGCTTGCCAGAACAAGGGATTGCCGATCAGCCGGCCGTAATTCTCAAAGCCGATGAAGCGCAGGTTTCTTAGGTCGGCGAGAGCATAGATGTCGAAGTCGGTGAAGCTCAGCACCAGCGAGGCGAGCGCCGGGAGGACGAAGAACAAAGTAATCGCCGTCAACGCCGGCGCGGTCATCAGCCAGCCGGCGCGCGCCTCCTTGCCGGTCTGGGTCAGGGGGCTCATGCGGCGCGCCCCCGCGATAGCATCCAGCGGCGCTTTTCAAGCAGCCGATCGGCTCGCTCGTCCATTTCGGCTGCCGCCTGGTCGACAGCCACGCGGCCGCGCACCGCAAGCTCGGCGACGCTTTGCATCTCGGTCGCGATCCGCTCCCATTCCGGAACCTTGGGCAACGGCATGGCGCGGTCGAGCTGGCGCGCGAAGGCCGCGGTGATTGGGTCTGCCAGCAGCCCCGCCGAGGCCCACACCGCGCGGCTGGGCGGCAGGTCGCCGGTCATCTGCTGGAGGCGCTGCTGGCTCGCGGGCGCGACCAGTTGGGAGATGAGCTGCCAAGCCGCGCGCGGATCCCGAGCCGACCTGTAGACGACCAGGCTCGAGCCGCCGGGCGTCGAGCGCCCCGGTCCGTCGGGACCGGGAAAGGGTGCGGTCGCCCAGCTGTTCTGGAGCTTGGGCGGGAGGCGGCTCTTCATGTCGCCGATGGTCCACGGGCCGGACGGATAGACAGCAAAATAGCCGCGCGCGAACTCGTTCCAGACGTTGGAGATCTGCGCCGCCGAGGCGACCGGTGCGAGCCTTTCGTCGAACAGCGACTTGTAGAAGGCGAGGGCGCGGCGGAACTCGGGCGCGCGGAACGCGCCGCGCGTGCCGTCGGCGTTGAGGAAGGTCGCACCGGCTGACAGCGCCATCTGCGTCAGATGCTCATATTCGTTGAGCGGCATGAGGAGCGCGAAGCCCTTGTCGCCGCCGACGCGGCGAACCGCATGAAGCGCCGCTTTCCACCGATCCCAACGGTCCGGCGGAGCGGCGAAACCGGCGCGCTCGAACAGGTCGCGCCGGTAGAATTGCAACCGCGTGTCGACATACCACGGGAGCGCCATGAGGCTGCCGCCGATGCGGTTGGTGTCGACAACACCGTCGAATTGTCCGGCGACCAGACCTTCGAGTGCAGCGGGGACCGGGTCGATTGCGCCTATGGCGGATAGCTCGGCGATCCAGCTGTTGCCGATCTGGCCGAGGTCGGGCAGCGCGCCGCCGGCGAAACCGGTCAGCAATTTCTCGTGCGCCGCGGTCCACGGCAGCGGCTGAACGACGACTCTGGGCATCCCCGTTCGCGGCAAGCCGCCGAGCAGCTGCGGCAGATGCTCGGCCTCAGCGCCCATCGCCCAAAATTCGAGCGTTCCGCGGAGGTGACGCGCACAACCCGAAAGCGCGACCGCGCCGAGGCTGCCCGCGAGGGCGTGGCGGCGCGACAGCATCATTGCGCCTTGTCCAGCCAGCCGCCGGTGAAGCCCGCTCGCTTGAGGCCAGCGACGAGTGGCGGCGAGCGGCGCATGGTGCGCCAGATGAGGCCGTCGCGGTGATTGGCGATCATTCCGATGATCGGCCCCTGGTCGATGCCAAGATAGTCCGTGTCGACCCAGCCGGCAGCGGGGGCGGGGCGGCCGTGAAGCGCTTTGGTGGTTCCGGCGAGAGTCGGGTTGAACGCATCGAGAAAGCCATAGCGACCATAGATGTCGGCGCCGAACCGGCGGGTCATGGCG
>JBJMVJ010000172.1:0-10696 GCA_045810685.1 Sphingomonas sp. | reverse complement strand
GGTCGAGCGCAGTCCAGATCAGCGCCGCGAACAGGAACAAGGCGAACAGAAGATGGGCCGAGAGGCGGTAGGGGCTGACCTCGGTGCCGCCTTCGAGCCCAGACATGACCATGAACCAGCCGACCGCGCCTTGCGCGCCGCCGAGGACGAACAGCGCGGCGAGGCGCCAGCCGTAGCCGCGGGGAATGGCGCGCTTCCACGCGAACCCGGCGATGCCTACGAAGAAAACGAGTCCGAGGATCCGCCCGAGCAGGCGGTGGACCCATTCCCACAGGAAAATGAACTTGAAGCCCTCGAGCGTCATCCCCGCAGGCCCGGCGACCTGCATGTACTGCGGGCTCTGACGGTAGAGGTCGAAGGCGTGCTGCCAGGCGGCGCGGCTGAGCGGCGGGACCGCGCCGCTGACCAGGTTCCACTCAGTGATCGAAAGCCCGCTTTCGGTCAGCCGGGTGATCCCGCCGACCACGACCATGGCGAACACCAGCGCCGCGATTGCAAACAGGAACTTCGACAGCGCGCGCGGGCGCGCCCGGCGGTCGTCCACGATTGCGGAGGAGGCGATGGCAATGGTCATGAGCCGTTGCGGCTATTCGCGTGCGGCGAGCGGTTCCGCAAGGCTGCCGATGCACAGATGATATATTGTATCTATCAGCGCACTGGCCTATGTGCGTGCTTGTATGGCGACCAAACCCATCCCGACCAACCGTCTCGATCGCATCGCGATGGGCCTTTCCGGCCTGTGCGCCGTTCACTGCGTCGCTACCGCGGTGCTGCTCGGGCTGCTCGCCTCGGCCGGCGGCATTCTCGGCAAGCCGATCGTCCATGAAGTCGGGCTCAGCCTGGCGATGATCCTCGGCGCGATCGCCCTCGGCCGCGGCATCCGTGAGCATGGGCTGCTCCTGCCAAGTGCGATCGGCGTGCTCGGCATCGCGGGCATGGGCTTTGCGATGACGCTGCGCGAAAGCGGCTACGAACCGGTGGTGACGATCGTCGGCGTCGCCGTGCTGGCACTGGCGCATCGGCTCAACATCCGCGCGAAGCGGCAAAGCTTCTGACTTCCTTGTCCACAAGCGGCGGCCGGATTATCTCTGACGCGTAATGGCTCGCCACGATCATCAGCTGCATGAAGGGGAATCGCTGACGACAGCGGCGCGCGAGCGGCTGACCCGCGAGGGCGAGCAGTGGACGGACATGCGTGCTGCCGTGTTCGAGGCGCTCGCCGGGTTCGAGAAGCCGGCCAGCGCCTACGACGTTGCCGAGGCGGTATCGAATTCCCAGGGGCGTCGCATCGCCGCGAACAGCGTCTACCGGATCCTCGACCTGTTCGTCGGCGCCAATCTCGCGCGGCGGGTGGAAAGCGCGAATGCCTATGTGGCCAACCGCCACCCGGCGTGCCTGCACGACTGCATCTTCCTGATCTGCGACAGCTGCGGGCAGGCAATCCACATCGACGATGACCGCTTGACCAGCGGCGTTCGCGACGCGGCCAAGAGCGCCGGCTTCTCCGCCCCGCGGCCGGTGATCGAGGTCCGCGGCACCTGCGGCGACTGCGCGCCCGACTGACATATTGGTGACAGGCCCTGCGGGCGCGGGTAATGCCGCCAAGCGATGAGCGACCGTCCCGACACTCCGCTGCTCGACAGCGTCGGCCTCCCTGCCGACCTTCGCGCGCTGGCGAAGGAGCAGCTGCCGCAGCTTGCCGATGAGCTTCGGCAGGAGATCATCTCGGCCGTGTCGGTCACCGGCGGCCATCTGGGATCAGCGCTGGGCGTCATCGAGCTCACCGTCGCGCTCCATTATGTCTTCGACACCCCCGAGGACAAGTTGATCTGGGACGTCGGGCACCAGGCCTATCCGCACAAGATCGTCACCGGCCGGCGCGACCGGATCCGCACGCTGCGGCAGGGCGGCGGCCTCAGCGGCTTCACCCGCCGTGCCGAGAGCGAATATGACCCGTTCGGAGCGGCGCACAGCTCAACCTCGATCTCGGCCGCGCTCGGCTTCGCGATCGCCAACAAACTGGCCGACGCGCCAGGCAAGGCGGTGGCGGTAATCGGCGACGGCGCGCTCTCCGCCGGCATGGCCTATGAGGCGATGAACAACGCCGCCGCCGCCGGCAACCGCTTGATCGTGATCCTCAACGACAATGACATGTCGATCGCCCCGCCGGTCGGATCGATGCGCAACAGCCTCGCGCGGCTGGTCTCGTCGACCAAGTACCTGACGCCGCGCAAGCTGGCGCAGAAGCTCGCGCGGGCAATGCCCGATCCGCTGCATAGCGGCCTCAGGCGAATGGAGGAATATACCCGCGGCTGGCTGACCGGCGGGACGCTCTTCGAGGAGCTCGGCTTCTATTATGTCGGGCCTGTCGACGGGCATGACGTGCGGGCGCTCGTCGAGGTGCTCGAGAATGTTCGTGATGCGGACATCGGGCCGATGCTGGTCCATGTCGTCACCAAGAAGGGCAAGGGCTACGCGCCGGCCGAGAATGCCGCCGACAAATATCATGGCGTGGTCAAGTTCGACGTGGTTTCCGGCGTCCAGGCCAAGGCCGCGGCCGGGCCCCCGAGCTACACCGCCGTCTATGCCAAGGCGCTCGGCGCAGAAATGGCGCGCGACGATAAGGTGGTCGCGATCACCGCCGCAATGCCGTCGGGCACGGGGCTCGACAAGGTCGCGGAGCAATTCCCGGAGCGCGTGTTCGACGTCGGTATTGCCGAGCAGCATGCGGTGACCTTCGCCGCCGGCCTGGCGGCGCAGGGCTACCGCCCGTTCGCTACCATTTACTCGACCTTCCTTCAGCGCGCCTACGACCAGGTGGTGCACGACGTCGCGATCCAGAACCTGCCGGTCCGGTTCGCGATGGACCGCGCCGGGCTGGTCGGCGCCGACGGCGCGACTCACGCGGGCGCGTTCGACCTCGCTTACCTCTGCACCCTGCCAAATTTCGTGGTGATGGCGGCGGCCGACGAGGCCGAGCTGTGCCACATGGTGCATACGATGGCGCTGCACGACAGCGGGCCGATCGCGGTGCGTTATCCGCGCGGCGAGGGCACGGGAGTGCCGCTGCCGCTTAAGGCGCAGGCGCTGGAGATCGGCAAGGGGCGGATCGTGCGCGAGGGTAAGACGGTCGCGATCCTGTCGCTGGGGACGCGGCTCGCCGAGGCCGAGAAAGCCGCCGACGAGCTCGAGGCCAAGGGGCTGTCGACCACGGTCGCGGACCTGCGCTTCGCCAAGCCGCTCGACAGCGCGCTGATCCGCAAGCTGCTGACCACGCATGAGGTTGCGGTGACCGTCGAGGAGGCCTCGATCGGGGGGCTCGGCGCGCATGTGCTGACGCTGGCGAGCGACGAGGGGCTCGTCGACGCCGGTCTCAAGATCCGCACCATGCGCCTGCCGGACGCCTTCCTGGAGCACGACAAGCCCGAGAAGCAATATGACGAGGCGCGCCTCAACGCGCCGCACATTGTCGAGACCGTGCTGAAGGCGCTGCGCGTGAACAGCGCCGGCGTCGAGGAGGTGCGGGCGTAGCCAAGCTGCGGGCAGACCAGCTGCTGGTCAGTCGCGGCTTGGCGGAGAGCCGGACGCGGGCGCAGGCGCTGATCATGGCCGGCGTCGTGTTCAGCGGTGGAACGAAGCTGTCGAAGGCCGGCGAGATGCTGGCCGATGACGCGGCGCTGGAGGTTCGGGGCAAGGACCATCCGTGGGTGTCGCGCGGAGGCATCAAGCTCGATCATGGCCTGACGCACTTCGGCTTCGATGTGAGCGGCGCGGTGGCGCTGGATGTCGGCAGCTCGACCGGTGGGTTCACCGACGTGCTACTGAGCCGCGGCGCGGCGAAGGTCTATGCGGTCGACGTCGGCACCAACCAGCTGGCATGGAAGCTGCGGCAGGACCCACGCGTCATCGTCCATGAGCAAACCAATGCGCGCAGCCTCGACGCCGCCACCATCCCCGAGCCCATCGACATCATTGTCTGCGATGCGAGCTTCATCGGGCTGGCGAAGGTGCTCGAAGCGCCGCTGACGCTCGCCAAGCCCGGCGCCAAGCTGATCGCGCTGGTGAAGCCGCAGTTCGAAGCGGGGCGCGAGGAGGTTGGCAAGGGCGGGGTGGTCCGCGACTCCGCCGTTCACGAACGCGTCTGCGCCGAGGCCAGAGCCTGGGTCGAAGGCCAGGGCTGGACAGTGTTGGGCGTGACGCCGAGCCCGATCACCGGGCCCGAGGGCAATGTCGAATTTCTGCTGGGAGCGGAGAAAACTGGGGACAGCTCAAGGACTTGGGGATAGGTCCGCGCCCCAGGGTGGCGGATTGGTCCGCGAGCCCCTATTTCCGCGCCGAAAGGGAGATGTTTCGATGCAGTCCGAGAACAGGATGTTCGACGACATGGTCAAGATGGTGAACGGCCTCGCCGGGACCTTTGCCGGCATGGGCCGCGAAGCCGAGGCGTCGGCTCGCGAGAAGTTCCGCGAGTGGATGGCGGGAAGCGATTTCGTCGGCCGCGACGAGTTCGAGGCCGTGAAGGCGATGGCCGCCGCCGCCCGCGACGAGAATGAGATCCTGAAGGCGCGCATTGCCGCGCTCGAAGCGAAGGTCGCAGGCCCGGCCGCGGGAGCGAAGCGCGGCCCCAAGGCGAAGCCGGGAGCGTGATCCTGAGCGAGGAAGAGATCCAGGAAGAGCGCGACGACGGTGCGCCGATCGAGGTGCTCGAGCAATATTTCGAGGCGCGCGGCTGGGCGTGCGAGCGCAGCGCCGAGGGCGAGATCGTCGCTTCCGCGACCGGGAGTTGGGCGCAGTACGAGCTTCGCGGCGTGTGGCGGCCCGAGGACCAGGTGCTGCAGTTCCTCGCCTTCCCCGACATCAAGGTCGGGCCGGAGAAGCGCACCGCGATCTACGAGGCGCTGAGCCTGATCAACGAGCAATTGTGGCTCGGCCATTTCGAGATGTGGTCGGGCTCGGGCCTGGTCGTGTTCCGCCATTCGACCATCCTCGACGCACGCGAGGGCGAGGGCCTCAGCCTCGAGCAGGCCGAAGCCATCGCGGAAGCCGCGGTCGAGGAGTGCGAGCGCTTCTATCCGGTGTTCCAGTTCGTGCTGTGGGGCGGCAAATCGCCCGGCGAAGCCATCGCCGCCGCGCTGATCGACACCCATGGCGAGGCTTAGGGGCGGCGAAGCATGACCGGGCCGTTTTCGCTTCCCCGGCCGATGTGGTTCGTCGGCTGCGGCAACATGGGCGGGGCGATCCTCGACGGCTGGCGCCTCGCCGGGCTCGACCTCGGCAGCGTCACGGTAATCCGCCCGAGCGGCACGCCGGTGGAGGGAACGCGCACCGCCACCAGCCTCGCCGAGGCGGGACCGCCGCCCAAATTCGTCGTGCTCGCGGTCAAGCCGCAGAAGCTCGATGAGATCGTACGACACCTGCGTCCCTTGCTGACGAGCGAGACGGTGCTCGTGTCGATCCTCGCGGGCGTCGAAGCAGCGACCCTTCGTCAGCGGTTTCCGGATGTCGGCCCAATCGTTCGGGCAATGCCCAATTTGCCGGTTGCCGTGCGCCGCGGAGTGGTTGGCCTTTACAGCAGCGACATCGACGAAAATGCGAGGGGGATGACCAACAATCTGTTTTCAGCGCTCGGTTTTGCGATGTGGATGGCCGACGAAGCCAAGCTGGCCGCTGTGGGCTCCGTCGCCGGGGCGGGCCCGGCTTACGTGGCGCGCTTCATTGATGCCCTGACGAAGGCCGGCGAGAACCGCGGCCTCAGCTCGGAGATCGCCACGGTGATCGCGCGCGAGACCGTGCTTGGCACCGCCTGGATGGCGGCAACGACGGGTGAAGACGTCGAGTCGATTGCGCGGCGGGTCGCGAGTCCCAAAGGTACGACCGAGGCGGGCCTCGCCGTGCTCGACCGCGACCAGGTACTCAATCAGCTGATCGGGGTGACGATCGACGCCGCCGCGCGGCGCGGCGAGGAGATCGCCCAGCTGGCGAGGGAGCTCGCTTCAGACGCCCGGGTCCAGCCGAGCTAGTCGCTCGCTCGCTTGAAGAGCCGGCGCGCCTGCACTAGGCGCGAGTTCATGGCTCGCCCGGAACAATCCACGTTCGACGATCGCGACGGGTGGATCTGGCTCGACGGCGAGATGGTCCCGTGGCGTGACGCGCGCGTCCATGTCCTGACCCATGCGCTCCATTACGCGTCCTCCGTGTTCGAGGGGCAGCGCGCCTACAATGGCGAGATCTTCAAGCTGCGCGAGCATAGCGAGCGGCTACACAAGAGCGCGCGGCTGCTCGGTTTCGAGCTGCCGTGGACGGTCGACGAGATCAATGCGGCGTGCATCGAGGTGCTCAAGGTCAACGGGTTCACCGACGCTTACATGCGCCCGGTTGCGTGGCGCGGCTCGGAATCGATGGGCGTCGCCCCAGGATCGACCAAGCCGCACCTCGCCATCGCGGCGTGGGAGTGGGGCAAATATTATGACGAGCGCCACTCGGCCGACGGCATCCGGCTCGACATCGCCCCGTGGCGCCGCCCGGCGCCTTACACTGCGCCGACCGAATCCAAGGCTTCGGGCCTGTACATGATCTGCACGCTCTCGAAGCAGCATGCCGAGCAGCGCGGCTACAATGACGCCTTGATGTTCGACTGGCGCGGCAGGGTGGCCGAGTCTACCGGCTCAAACGTCTTCTTCGTCGCTGACGGGGCGCTCCACACGCCAACGCCCGATTGCTTTCTCGACGGAATCACGCGGCGCACCGTAATGGACCTCGCGCAGCGACGCGGAGTCGAGGTGTTCGAGCGGGCGATCTGGCCCGAGGAGCTCGAAAGCTTCGAGCAGATGTTCCTCACCGGCACGGCAGTCGAGATCACGCCCGTCCGATCAGCCGGGCCGTGGAACTTCGAGGTGAGCGACCTGACCCGCCAGCTGATCAAGGACTATGACGACGTCGTTCACGGGCGCATTCCGAACGCCTGACTACCAGATGTGCGCGCGCTTCTCCGGCGCGACGTAAAGCGCGTCGCCGGGCTTGATCGCGAACGCCGAATACCAGCCGTCGACATTGCGCACGACGCCGTTGACGCGGTACTTCCGATAGCTGTGCGGGTCGCTGGTCGTGAGGTTGCGGATCGCCTCCGGCGTCATCTTGCCGGCCCAGACCTGAGCCCAGCCCATGAACACGCGCTGATCGCCGGTCAGGCCGTCGACGACGGGAGCCTTCGCGCCATGGAGCGAGGCGCGATAGGCGTCGAGCGCCAGCGTCAGGCCGCCGAGATCCGCGATGTTCTCGCCCATCGTGAGGGCGGGCTTGATGTGGACGCCGGGGACCGGCTCGAACTTGGCATATTGCGCGCCGAGTATGTCCGCGCGGCGCTTGAACTCGGCGGCGTCAGCGGGTGTCCACCAGTCGCGCAGCGCCCCCGCGGCGTCGATTCTCCGACCCTGGTCGTCGAAGCCGTGGGTCATCTCGTGACCAATCACGCCCCCGATTGCGCCATAATTGTAGGCCGGGTCGGCAGCGGCATCGAACATCGGCGCCTGGAGGATGCCGGCAGGGAAGACGATATCGCGCAGGGAGCCGTTGTAGGCGTCGTTGGTCTGCGGGGTCATGCCCCAGTCGCCCTTGTCGACCGGGCCCTTGCTTCGGTCGACGTAGAATTGCCAGTCCGCCTCGGCGGCGCGGCGGACGTTGCCGACGAGGTCGTCGCGGCGGATGACGAGGTTCGAATAATCGCGCCATTTGTCGGGATAGCCGACCTTGACGGTGTAGGTGTCGAGCTTCTTCAGCGCCTCCAGCTTTGTCGCCGGGCTCATCCAGTCGAGGTGCTCGATGCGGTTGCGGTACGCCGCCTTCACGTTTCCAACCAGCGCCTCGATCTGCGCCTTGGTTTCGGGCGGGAAGTAGCGGTCGGCGTAGAGCCGGCCGACCCCCCAGTTGAACGTCCCGAAGCAGCTCGCCGGGTCGGCTCCGCAATCGCCGCCGGAGACTGCGAGCATGCCGCGCTTCCACCGCGCACGCTGCTCGGCCTGGCCCAGCAGGGTCTTGCCGCGGAACTCGAAGTTGGCATCGGCAAAGGCCTTGGGCAGGTAAGGCGCCGCGGCATCGGCAACGCGGAACGCCATCCACGCCTTGAGCGTGTCGAGCGGGGTCGCCGCGTAGGTCGCGGCGAGGCGCGTGAATGCATCGGGCTGGCCGACGACCAGCCGGTCGCGGTCACCCACCTTCGCTGAAGCGAGCAATGCGTGCCAGTCGAGCCCCGGCGCGAGTGCGGAAAGCTCGGCCGGCGACATCGGATTGTATTGGGTGGTCGGATCGCGGAGCTTGGCCTTGTCCCAGCTGTCCTGCGCAATTGCCGTCTCGAACGCGATGATTTTGGCCGCCGTGCCCGCGGGCTCGGGCCAGCCGATCAGCCCGAGGAGCTTGGTCGCATAGTCGGCATAGGCCTGCCGCTGCGCCGCAAACGACGGCTCGAGATAATAATCGCGGTCGGGCAGACCGAGGCCGGATTGGCCGAGGTAGACTGCGTAGCGGTCCGGGGACTTGAGATCGCTGTCGATGGCCGGGGCGACGATCGCCGGGAAGAAGCCGTAATCCGACCGGCCCATCAGCGCGGCGAGGTCGGACGCGCTCGACGCCGAGCGGATCGCATCGAGCTCGGGCGCGATCGCGGCGATGCCGAGCCGGTCGATCTGCGCCTCGTCCATGAACGATGAGTAGAAGGCGCCGGCCTTGCCGCGGACGTCCGCCGGCTGCTCGCCGACGCCGCTGGCGGCTTGCTGGAGCAGCTGGTGGAGCTGAGCCTCCATTCGGTCGGTCATTTCGAGCCGGCGCGAAACGGCCGGCCGGTCGGCGGGGATCACGGCGCGGGCGAGATAGGCGCCATTGGCATATTGAAAGAAATCGTCGCCGGGCCGGGTGGTCCGATCGTACGCGGTGAGGTCCAATCCGGATGGCTTGTAAAAGGGGCCAGTTGCCGCCCCCTGCGCTAACGCCGGCGCGGCGAGCGCCGCAGCCCCGATCCAAAGTGCAGCGGTAAGCTTGTTCATTTCCGTCCCCTCGTCCCGGCTCAGTCGTCGCACGCTAGCGGAGCAAGGGCCGAGTTCAACCGCTCATTCGACGAATGGGAGGGCGGCAGCTCGCCTCTTCCGTTGCGCTCGCTCGCGGCTATAAGCGCCGCTTCCCCGCAACGGGCCGCCTGCTGGGGCGTCGCCAAGTGGTAAGGCACCGGTTTTTGGTACCGGCATTCGCAGGTTCGAATCCTGCCGCCCCAGCCAGTCCCCGACTAGCGCGCCCGCCGCGGCGACTTCCAAAAAAAAGGGGCGGACCCGAAGGCCCGCCCCAAAATTGGTAGAAGATGATCTTCTCGCTTAGCCGCGCTCACCCCTTTGCGCCGGAGGCGGCGGAGGCGGCGGCGGGGGCGGCGGAGCCGGGCACGTATCGGTGGCCGGGATCACGCTGCCGTCCGGGCAGGTCTGCGTCGCCGGAGGCGGCGGCGGAGGCGGCGGGGGCGGCGGAGGCGGCGGAGGCACTTCCGCAGTCGCTCCACCGAACAGCACGCCAAGGCCGATGAGCCCCGTCAGCGTATGGGTGTGGTTGTTGTAACGCGAGTAACGGCCCTCGGCCTTCACGTAGAACATGTCGGCGAGCTTCTGCTCAATGCCGCCGCCAGCGACCCAACCACCGACGGTGCGGTGATCGTAGTAATAGCAACGCGGGTCCGTCGGACCGGTCGCGGCGCAGGTGCCGAACGGCGGGTAAGAGATGAACTCCTTCCGCTGCTCGTTGCGGACATAGCCGCCCTTCACATAGACCAGCGTGCCCGGGGCGACCTCAACGCCGGCGCGAGCCGCAAGGCCCCACTCCTGGAACGTCTTGTGGTTGGCAATGCCGCCGCCATCGCGGACGCCGCGGTTGTCGATCGGAGCCCACCAGAAGGTGCCTTCGGCGCCAAGAACGAAACCGTTGGCGACATATGCGTCGACGCCGACCGCGCCGCCCCAGCCGATCCGAGATTTGCTGGCGCCTTCCGAATGGAAGCTGCTGATTCCGACATCGGCCTCGGCCCGGAAGCCTCTCAGCCCCTGCGCGTCCGCCTGCGTGGCGGACAGGCCCATGACCAGTGCAAGCGCCGAAAGAGCGCCGGTATGCAATTGCCTCATGCTGTACCCCTTTCTTGTGAACTACATTTTTATATTAAAGTAAATTCGGCTTTAAGTTCCGCCTTTTGCTTAATTCCCAAGCAGCACGTCCGTTCCAATACCAGTGTCGTCGCGTTTTCGAAAGCGAAACTGATCGAGGACGGAGGTTATGCAGTACAAATTGCCACTTTTCTCCTCTGCTCAGCAGCTTAGGCGGTGAATTCGGACCATGCGCAAGACGCGGATCGCCGGGATGAGTTCCCTCCGGGTGACGCGAATTGATTCCGCTGTTGCGACCGCGCAACATGCGCCCCGCCTCCGGCTCACAATATCGAGTACGTATTTCCGGCATCCCCGGCGTGCAAAGCGCGCATCAGTGGAGAGACCGGTTCGATCAGTCGGTGGAGCGAGGCTCATTAAGTCCCTTTGATTCATTTTTCATTTAATAAATCCGACAATCACACAAGTATAACGTAAATCCGGTCGATCCGGATAAATCGCTGATGCGACGCAGCAACAGTTCAAGTAATAAAGCGTAAGAACTGTACAAGTGATTTGCCTCAGCTCCT
>JBJMVJ010000171.1:0-25049 GCA_045810685.1 Sphingomonas sp. | reverse complement strand
GGGTACGTTCGCCGCATGCTGTCGTTGACCAGGCCGTTGACGACCCGCTGCTGCCGCGCCTCAGGGCTCGCACAGGCGGCAAGGAGCGCGAAACTGAGCGCCATCGACGCAGCGCGCGGACCAACAACCCCGAACCGCTTCACGTGGCCTCCCGCTCGCGCACGGTCCGGAACTCGATCTTCTTTTCGTACGGCGAACCGTCGATCAGCCGGCTGACGTAGATCGATGGCAAATGGATGCAGTCGGGGTCGAGCGATCCGACCGGAACGATCTCCTCGACCTCGGCGACGCAGGTCTTGCCGCACGTCGCGGCCGGCAGGTTGAAGTTGCGCGCGGTCTTGCGGAACATGAGGTTTCCGCTCTCGTCCGCCTTCCAGCCCTTGATCACGCTCAAATCGGCGCGGATGCCGCGCTCGAGGATATAGTCCTCGCCGTCGAACTGCTTGACCTCTTTGCCCTCGGCGACCTGCGTCCCGTAGCCGGTCTTCGTGTAGAAGCCGGGAATCCCCGCGCCGCCGGCGCGCATCCGCTCGGCGAGCGTGCCTTGCGGGCAGAATTCCACCTCGAGCTCGCCCGCCAGATACTGCCGCTCGAACTCCTTGTTCTCGCCGACGTAGGACGAGATCATCTTCTTGACCTGCCGCGTGCGCAGCAGCTTGCCGAGGCCCTCATTGTCGATGCCGGCGTTGTTCGAAGCGATGGTGAGGTCCTTGACCCCGCTCGCCTGGATGGCGTCGATCAAGCGCTCGGGAATTCCGCACAGCCCGAACCCCCCTGCCGCAATGGTCATGCCATCGAACAGCAGGCCGTCGAGCGCAGCGTCGGCAGTGGAATAGATTTTCTGCATGCGCCGCCCAATAGAAGCGCGGCGGTCGCGGTCAACCGATGAGCGTTGGCGGTTCGCTGCCGAGACTCGACTACGGACGCGCCGACCTAAAACCGGCGGCGCGAATTCCAGCTTCGGCACAGGCGGCGTCGTCCGCGGGCGCGTCGCCCGACACGCCGACTGCTCCGATGCGCGCGCGGCCGTCCGCCGAGTAGATCGGCACTCCGCCGGGTACCGTCACCACATGCGGCGCATAAGCGAACCCCGGCGTGCCCTTGGCCGCCTCGACCATCTGCGCAGTCGAGAATCCCCACGCCGCCGCCGCCTGCGCCTTGGCTAGCGCGAAATCGAAGATGCCGCTGGCGTTGCCGTCCATCCGTAGCGCGGCGATCACATGCCCACCCGTATCGACGACCACGATCGCGTGGCTCTGCATCCTGGGTGTCGATTGCGCCACGCACCCGGCGACGATCGCCTGTGCCGCGCGCGCGTCCAGCGATGTAGCCGATTGCGGCTGCGCCTGAGCGGAGACTCCGAGAAGGAGCAAGGCGAGGCAAAAACGACGCATTGCGAGGCTCCGTGAAAGGCGGCGGTCGTCAGCGCTATTTCGATTCGACCAGCGGTCCAGCGGCTGTTGCGAACGATTGAGGCTGCGGGTCCTACAGTCGCTCGCCATGCCGCACATAAATCGCATCGAAGCCTGTGCGCCACGCCACGCCGTTGCGCGAAACCTGGATTTCCTGGTGCACCCGTCCGCCGGGCAGCGCGGTCAGGATCGTTCGGTCATAATAGACGGCGCCGGTCTTGCCCTCGATTTCGCCCTCGAAGGTCGTGCTGGTCGGCGTGTGGGCGCGAAGGAGCTTGACCTTGATGCCGCCCGGCAGCGCGCTGTTTTCGGTGATCCAGTTCTGAGTCCACAAATCCTTGCGCGCGTCATAGGCGAAGAGGCTCATGCCCTCGTCGCCGGCGCCGCCATGCCAGCGTTCGACGATCGCGCAGCCGCCGAGGAGGCGCTCGACGGTATCCCGCCCGTTGAGCTCGCTGCCGACATAAACGTCCCAGTCGCCGACCCAGAAATCGAGATTGCGGGAGATTTCGGTCGCCCGGCACGGCGGTGTCGCAGACCCTGGCGGTTGCGCGGCGGCGACCACCGCATGTGCCAGGAACGCGCTGGTGAGCGCGAGCAAGCCGCCAATCATCTCACGGATTCGTGTTCGCCGCAGGGCGATAGATCAGGTCGAACGAGGGCGCCCAGGTCTTGCCGTCGTCCTTCGAAGCCTCACCGAACTGACGCACGGAACGATCGGCATTCTTGCTGTAGGTGATGCGCACCAGTGGGCCAGCCCATTTGCCCTGGATCACCATCGCGTTGCCGTTCCATCCACCGATGAACATGGCCCGCGATCCGCCAGAATCGATCCAGAACTGCTCCCAGTGCTTCTCCTCGGGAACGTAGATGTTGAGGCTGCCGCCGCCGGGCTGCGCCAGCGGCATCCAGTTCTCCCGCACGCCGCAGCCGCCGTAAACCGACTCGATCAGGCTGTGCGCGACCATTTTGCCTTTGGGATTGTAAACGTCCCAACGACCGACCCAGAAGTCGAACTGGTGATGCTCGGCATCGGCGCAAGGCGCGGCGGCATTCGGGGGCGGTGCCGCCGCGCTTGCGCCCGCACTTGCCGACTGAGCCGCAGCAAGTGCGGCGAGGAACCGGATCAACATCGTCGACGCCCCCTTGGGTGCCGGTGCTACCGGCCTCGCGAGCTTGCTACGATTCTCAAGGGGTATTTTCCAATAGCCACTTTTGCGCGGCTAACAGGTAACCAGTTCAAGCATCTGCGGCGTCGCGAAGCAGCGCGATCAGCTTGCCGATTGCCCCCAGCAACTCGGTTTCGCTCCAACCGGCATAGCCGAGGAGGAAACCGTGGCTCCGATCGGCCCTCAAATATTGTTCGGACAGTGGCAGGAGCACCAGCCCATCGTCGTTTGCGCGCTCGGCCAGGCCGCTGTCGCCGATGCGCTCGGTAACTCGCGGCGCAAGTCGCACGGTGACATGCATGCCGACCTCCTGCGGCAGCACCTCGACGAGATCGCCGATCTCCCTGCGCAAGCTTTCGACGAGGATGTGGCGCCTGCTGCGCAAATAGCTTCGAAGCTGCCGCAGATGGCCCGCGAAACGGCCGATCGTGACGAATTCGGCAAAGGCGGCTTGAGTGCTGGTTGGAACCAGCGCCTGCGAGGCGCGGCGGCAGTCGGCGAGCGCGGCGATCAGCTCCGAAGGCCCGGCGACGTAGCCCAGGCGAAGACCCGGAAACGTCAGCTTGGAAAAGCTGCCGATCGTCAGCACCCGCGCTGCCGGATCGAGCCCGGCGAGCGTCTGCAACGGCCGCCCGGCGAACCGAATTTCGCTGTCGTAATCGTCGTCGACGATGATCGATCCGCTGCGCCGCGCCCAGTCGAGAAGCGCGAGGCGCCGGGCGAGCGACATCGGCATCCCCAGCGGGAATTGCCGCGTTGCGGTGACCAGCGCCAGTCCCGCGTCGGGAGCTTGCTGTTCGCCCGCGGCGACCTCGAGCCCCTCGGCGTCGACTGGAATCGGAACGACCGCGAGTCCCGCATCGCCAAATACTCGGGCCGATCCAGCGTAGCCTGGATCTTCCACCCAGGCGCGAGAGCCGGATCCGAACGAACGCGCGATCAAGCTCAACGCGTCCGCATTGCCGGACGTCACGATGATCCGGCTGGCGTCTAGCGGAAGGCCGCGCAGCGCGTGAAGATGCTGCGCAAGCGCGGCGCGCAACACCGGAAGGCCGGCCCAATGCCGCTCCATCGCCGCCGCCTGGTGCAGCCGCCAGCCCCGCCCGAGCATCCGCGCCCAGGCCTGCGCTGGAAAGATATCCACCGCCTGCCAGGACGGGTCGAACGGCCGCCCGCCTGGGCTCGCCAGCGGCGCGCCCGGCTCCGCCGACATGTTTGCAGCGCTCGGCGCGACGTCCATCGGAGTGAGGCGCAACGCCGCGACGAAATGGCCGGCGCCGGCCCGCGATTCGAGGAATCCTTCGGCGGTCAGCTGCGCGAAGGCGTCGAGCGTCACGGTCCGCGACACCTGCAAGTCGCGCGACAGACCGCGCGTCGATGGCAGGCGCGCACCCGGCGCAAGCCGCTGCGTCAGGACCAATTCGCGAATGTGGCGATGGAGCTGGCGGACCAGCGGTTCCGCGCTTGTCCGATCTAGCGTTACCGAAAGGACAGCGACCAGGCCCTCGCCGTCGCGCATCGCCGCACGATCGCGGCTTCGGTCTCGGGCCTGGGACAAGCCCCGGTTGATAGGCTCAGGCGCGCAGCTTCGCGAGCACGCCCTGCAGCTGCATGGCGTTGCCCATGTCGCCTTCGACCTTGAGCTTGCCCATCATGAACGCCGTCATGCCGTCGAGCTGCCCCGCGGCCATCTGCTGCCAATCGTCCCAGCCGACCTTGATCGTGGTGTCGGCCGCGCCGTTGTCTTCGCTCACCTGGCCGGCAGCTCCGTCGAGCAGGATCGCGCCTTCGCTTCCGCCAAAATCGATCTTCACGCGCTTGCCGGGCACCCACGCCTGGCCCTGCTGCATCCGCTCCACCAGCTCCTGTTTGGTCATCGCCTGCTTTCTCCTTTGTCAGTAGTGCTAGCCGCCCGTTGCGACGGCTTCAAGGCAGGCCTATCTGCGCTCGCATGGGATACGAAACCGACCTCAAGCTCTTCATCGACGGCGTGTGGAAAGCGGGCGAGGGCCGCGATGCTCACGCCGTCGTCAATCCGGTCGACGCCAAGCCGATCGCCGAAGTGCCTTATGCAACCGCGGCTGACCTCGAGGAGGCGCTCGAAGCGTCGAACCGCGCCTGGCCCGAATGGCGCTCGACCGATGTCGAAAAGCGCGGCGCGATCCTCCACAAAGCGGCCGAGCTGCTGCGCGAGCGCGCCGACCTCATCGGGCGCACGATGACCCAGGAGCAGGGCAAGCCTTTTCCCGAGGCGAAGTCCGAAGTCTATGGCTCGGCCCAGCTGTTCGACTGGTATGCCGAGGACGCCAAGCGCGACTATGGCCGCACCCTCGTCCGGCCCGCGGGCCAGCTCAGCCGCGTCGTCCGGCAGCCGGTCGGCCCGACGGCGACATTCACGCCGTGGAACTTCCCGATCTACCTGCTGGCGAAGAAAGTCTCGGCCGCGCTCGCCGCCGGCTGCACGGTCATTTCACGCCCGCCCCACGAGACGCCGGGCTGCACGACCGAGCTGTTCCGCGCGCTCGCCGATGCCGGCATTCCTCGCGGCGTCGCGCAGCTGGTGCACGGCGATGCCGACCTCATCAGCCGCACGCTGATCGGCAGCCGGGTGATCCGCAAGGTCAGCTTCACCGGCTCGACCGCCGTCGGCAAGCATTTGATGCGTCTGTGCGCCGACAGCATGACGCGCGTGACGATGGAGCTCGGCGGCCACGCGCCGGTGCTGATCTTCGACGACTGCGATCTCGAGAAGACGCTGGACATGGTCGTGCCGCAGAAATTCCGCAACGCCGGCCAGGTGTGCGTGTCGCCGACCCGCTTCTACGTGCAGCGGGGCGTTTACGACGCCTTCGTGAAGGGCTTTGCCGAGCGCACCGCCAAGGTGAAGATCGGCAACGGTCTGGAGGAAAGCACGCGCATGGGTCCGCTGGCCAACGCGCGCCGACCGCAGGCGATCGAGTCGATGGTTGCCGATGCCAAGGCCAAGGGCGCGCGCGTGCTCGCCGGCGGCGAGCGCGGCGATTCCGGTTTCTTCTTCCAGCCGACCTTGCTCGCGGATGTCCCCAACGAGGCGGAGATCATGAATGAGGAGCCGTTCGGCCCGGTCGCGGTGTCGCGGCCGTTCGACACGTTCGAGGAGGTGATCGGTGAGGCCAATCGCCTGCCCTTCGGCCTCGCCGCCTTCGCCTTCACCGAAAACGCGCGCCGCGCCAACCTCATTGGCGACCTCGTCGAAAGCGGCATGGTCGGGATCAACACCTTTGCGATCAGCGCCGCCGACGCGCCGTTCGGCGGGGTGAAGGACTCAGGATTTGGCTCTGAAGGCGGGAAAGAGGGGCTGGAGAGCTATCAGGTGGTGAAGGCGATCCACCAGGCCTAGCGCGCGATGAGGCTCTGACCGGATTGCCGCTGCCGCTCGATAAATCGGACCCGGCCGGAAATTGTCCGGAACGAAACTAACATAGATGAGTCTCGTCTCCCGTGGACTCCACTCCACTGGGGCTTCGGCGTCACGCCGAGCATTGCCGGACACTCGCCGACAGCCAGGCCGACGAGCGCCTCCGGCTGATCCTCAACACGATGGCCGACGAATATGATCGGCAAGCGCTCGATCTCGATTCCGCTGAGCCGATGCGAGCCTCTACACGGCGTGGTGCAGATAGCGCTCGTTGAAGTCGCCGACCTCGACCAGGCGATTCCAGTCGAGGATCACGAGCCTGCTCGAGGTCAGGCTGATCACTCCGTCCTTGCGAAGCGCCTGGAGAGTCCGGTTGGTGTGAACCGCGGTGAGGCCCGTGGCGTCGGCGATCTGCTCCTGGGTCAGCGGGAAATCATGAGCCTCGCCGTCGGAAATGCCCGCCGCCCGCAACCGGTCGGCGAGCTCGCACAGGAGATGCGCGATCCTGCCCCGCGCGTCGCGCCGGCCGAGGTTCACCACCCATTCCCGGAAGATCGATGAATCGATCAACGTGTCGAGCCAGATCGCTCGGCGGATGTTCACTCGCGTGCCCATGAGGTCGAGCAGTGCCGCTTTGGGTATGGCCGCGACCGACGCGCGATTGAGCGCCTGCACATTGTGGTCGGCGACGTCGAGCAGGCAGTTCTGAAGGTCGAGGAACTCGCCGGGAATGTGGAACGAGATGATTTGCCGGGCGCCATCGCTGACCAGCTTCTGGCGGAAGGCGAAGCCGCCGAGCAGCACGGTGCAGATCGACGTCGGCTCGCCTTCGCGAGCAAGATAGGCATCGCGCGGGTAGACGCGCCTCGACCAGGGAAGCGCGGCCATTGCCTGTTTGTCCTGATCCGTCAGATTGACCGTGCGGCGCCACCGGCGAAACACGGGATCGAGGAAGGAAGATTGGTCCATTGCGATCCCGACGATGACTGCCTTGGGCTAACTTCGCGAACGGCTCGTTTCATTCACGGATGTTAGAGTCGCGGCGATTAACCGAGGTTAATTACCCCCCCCCGGCCCCCTGAAACTCGCGCGTGTGAAGGTAGCGCGCATTGAAGTCGCCGGCCTCGCGCATTCCATCCCAGTTGATGAAGCGGATGATCCGCCGGTCGCGCTCCATCAGGCCGGCGCGCTGAAGTGCCTGCAGCACGCGGTTGACATGGACGGGTGTCAGCCCGGTCGCGTCCGCCAGCTGCTCCTGGGTCATCGGCAACTCATAGATTCCGTTCGGCGCGAGTCCCTGCGCGTTCATGCGGAAGGCGAACTCGCACAGGAGATGCGCGATCCGGCTGCGCGCGTCGCGCCGGCCGATGTTGAGCACCCATTCGCGGAAGATCGACGCTTCGACGAGCGTGAACACCAGGACCGCCCGTCCCACGTTCGGGTTTTCCAGCACCAGCTTCTCGAGCGCGTCACGCGGAATTTGGGCGACCAGCCCGCGCGTCAGCATCTGAACATTATGGTCCGATTCCTCGAGGAACATGTTCTGGAAATCGAGCGCTTCGCCGGGAATGTGAATGGCCATGATTTGACGGGCCCCGTCGCCGGTCAGCTTGTGGCGGAAAGCAAAGCCGGACAGCAGCACGTCGCAGCGGTCCGGCCGATCGCCCTCGCGGATCGTATAGGCTTGGGGTTCGAGCGTCCGGATCTTGAACGGCAGCTCGAGTATTCGCTTCTGGTCCTCGAGCGTCAGCGGATGGTGCGTCCGAATCTTGCGAAGGAGCAGGTCGAGCGGATTTTCTCGGACCATGTCCACTTGAGTGTCTCCCGCGGTTGGGGCGGGAGCACGAAATCTCTCTCAGTCGCCAACGCCCGATAGCTACCCGGCTGGCGATACGCGGACTATAACATAGTCTGCGAATTACAAACACCACATGCGTTAGAAATCTCAATACAAACATGGATTTGGCGCATGTCATTTGATATAAGCGCGAAATCGCCGGATCGACGTTCGGGCCTCGGCGGCTGAGAGACACATGCGCTCCCGCCCCAGGAGCGTCCCCATGGCACTTTACTATTTTCATCTCCGCGACGGCGTCGACGTTCTGCTCGATCCCGAGGGTCGCGAGCTCGACAGCGGGAACATCGCCGAAGCTGCACTAACCGAAGCGCGGGCGATCATCTCCGCGGACGCACGCAACGGGCACGTGTTCCTCGACCAGAATATCGACGTGCAGGATGCGTCGGGCGCAATCGTCCATTGCATCGCGTTCGAGGACGCGGTGCAGGTGACTCATTCGGCGGTGAAGTCGAAGCGAACTGGCTAGCGGCCGCTCGCGGCCCCGATGCGCAGGATCGTCGCGGTACTGAGCTCGGCGGCCTGGCGGTAACGCTCGGCCAGTTCCAAGTGGCTGCGGCGCGCCACCGGATGCACCGCCGATGCCGCTGCCGCACGTTCTTCGGCAGCGCGGCGCTGGAAATATCGGTAGTCGGTGTCTGTCATCTCGCCCCCCGCTCGATGTCCATCTATCTGCAATTCAAAGCCTTTTCATTGACCTGCATTAACCGTGGGCGCGGCGGATGACGCGGCCCCCGCCGCTCGCTACATGCCCGCGGATGACCAAGCGCAGCGCGGCCAGAAGCGGAGGACGCATCCTCGTCGACCAGCTCAGGATCCAGGGCTGCGACCGCATCTTCACCGTTCCGGGCGAGAGCTTCCTCGCGGTGCTGGACGCGCTGCACGATACGCCCGGGATCGAGACAATCGTCTGCCGGCAGGAAGGCGGCGTCGCCTACATGGCAGACGCCGACGGTAAGATGATCGGGCGCCCCGGCGTCGCCTTCGTCACTCGCGGTCCCGGCGCGACGAACGCCAGCGCAGGCGTCCACGTGGCGTTCCAGGACTCAACGCCAATGATCCTGTTCATCGGCGACGTCGCCCGCTCGGACCGGGATCGCGAGGGATTCCAGGAAATCGATTTCCCGGCCTTCTTCGCGCCCGTCGCGAAATGGGCGGCGCGGATCGAGGACGCGCGGCGAATTCCCGAATATGTCTATCGCGCCTACCGCGTAGCGACTGCCGGCCGGCCCGGCCCCGTGGTCCTGGCGCTCCCGGAGGACATGCTTCGCGATGAGGTCGAAGTGGCCGACCGTCCCTGCGTTCCGCCGCTCGCCGAAGCCCCCGACCCGGGCGCGGTGCAGGCGCTCTTGGAGCTGCTGAAGGAAGCCGCCTCGCCGGTTGCGATCGTCGGCGGCGCCGATTGGAGCCCGCGCGCTTCGCACCATTTTGCCAATTTCGCGTTTCGCTACGGAATCCCGGTTGCCGCCGCCTTCCGCCGTCAGGACGCGATCCCCAACAGCTGCGGCGTCTATGCCGGCAATCTCGGCTACGGCCCTAACCCCAAGCTGCAGCAGCGCATCCGTGATGCCGACGTGATCCTCGCCGTCGGGCCGCGCCTGGGTGAGGCGACCACCGACGGCTACAGGCTGATCACTCCCGACCACCCGGCCCAGATGCTGGTCCACGTCCATCCCGATCCCAACGAGCTCGGCCGCGTGTTTCACGCCGATTTGCCGATCTGCGCCGACATGGGCGAGTTCGCCGACATGCTCGATCAGTGGATCGACCCCGATTTGGTCCGCTTCTCCTGCGGCGAGCAGGCCCACGCCGAATGGCTCGACTGGTCCGAGCCAAAGCCGCGAGAGGGGGTCAAGCTCGACCTCGGCCCGTGTGTCGCGACGATGCGCGAGCGGCTCCCGGACAATACCATCATCTGCAACGGCGCCGGCAATTTCTCCGGCTGGTGGCACCGCTACTGGCGCTACGGGCCAATGCCGACGCAGCTCGCGCCGACCAGCGGGACGATGGGCTATGGCGTGCCCGCCGCGGTCGCCGCAGCGCTGCGCTTCAGGGACCGGCGGGTCGTCGCGATCGCCGGCGATGGCGACTTCCTGATGAACGGCCAGGAGCTGGCAACCGCCGCGCAATATGGCGCCGACCTGCTGGTCGTGCTGGTCGACAACCAAAGTTACGGCACCATCCGCATGCACCAGGAGCGCGAATATCCCGAGCGGATCAGCGCAACCGATCTGAACAATCCCGATTTCGCTGCACTGGCGCGAGCCTTCGGCGGCTGGGCCGAGACGGTCGAGCGCACCGAAGATTTCGCTCCCGCGCTCGATGAGGCGATGAAGCGCAAGGGCATTCGCCTCCTCCACCTCAAGACGGACGTCGAGCAGATCAGCAATGGTACGACGATCACCAGGTTGCGCGAGAAGGCGAAGAAGTAGTTCCTTCACCCTTTGATTCGACACGCCTGATTACATGAGAGTCACTGATTCGAATTGCGCCGACGATGCGCTGCGGTCGTGCCTCACAGTCCGAACGGATAGGTTTCCTCGACGCTCGGCGCTTCGCCCGGCCGCACCTCGCCCGGCAATGGAGTGACCGCGCTGGTTTCGTCGAACCACACCCAGCCGTCGAACTGTTTGGGCAGGATCGCATGGCTGTAGTGGCTCCAGCGCTCGGTTTCGGGCCGGTAGATGACGCCGATGAAGCGTTCGAGGCGCGGCGCCATCAGGGCTTCCCTCGCCTCCCCTCCGGCGTCGCCGCCACGCAGGTCGAGCAGGAAGCGCTCGACTCCGCTCTCGTGGCTCAGCCGCTCGTAGCTTTCCGGCAATGACGGCCGAACGCGCTTGATCTTCATCGGCTCGTCCCAGTCGTCCGCCGCCGCGACCGTGCCGCCATGCGTGCCAAAGCCGATCAGCCGAGCCTCACGCCCGAACTTCTCCTTCACCAGCTGGCCGATGTTCAGCTCCTCGCGCTCCCGGCCCATGTCCGTGAAGGCGGCATTGCCGATGTGGCTGTTGTGCGCCCAGACGATCGCCTTCGATTGCGGGCCCTTCGCGTCGAGGATCATGTTGAGCGTGTCGAACATGTGCGTGTCGCGCAGGTTCCAGCTCTCGGCCGAGCCGTAATACATGACCCGGTAATAAGCCTCGGCGTCCCTCACGAGCCGCGCATTGGCCCGCGCGTCCAGCCATTCGTCGCACTCTTCGGCGAAGCAATCGACTTGGCGTTGCAGCAGGTCCTGCAGCATCTGCACGACGCCCACTTCGCAGTGGGCATAGCCTTCCAGTAGCGAGTGCCGGCCATAGGCCTGCGGGTTGTCGGCCCAGGGTTCGAGGCACCCGTAGCGGCGGTGCGCGAGCCGGGCGAGCTCCGGGTCCTTGTCGTCGAGGAAGTCGATGACCGCCTGCATCGAGGCGGAAAGATTATAGAGGTCGAGCCCGTAGAAGCCCGTCATCTGCTCATAGGGCCGGGCCTCATTATGCTGGCGCAACCACCGGATGAAGTGGTCGAACTCGCGATTGCGCCACATCCAGGTTGGGAATCGCTCGAATGCGCGCAGCTCGCCCTCGCGCCAGGGACGGTGCCGCACATAGCGGTCGATGGTCGCAGCATCCGGCCAGTCCGCCTCGACCGCGATGATGTTGAATCCGTGGCGCTCGACGAGGTGCCGCGAGATCGCCGCCCGCGCGCGGTAAAACTCGCTCGTTCCATGGCTCGCCTCGCCGAGCAGCACGACGCGCGCGTCCCCGAAGCGGGCGAAGAACTCGCCGAACGTCCGGTCATCGATGTCGGGCAAGGGCTCCGCGGCCTCGGCGATCAGCCGCGGCAGGCTGTCGAGGTCCATCTCAAGCATGGGTCCAGCCTTGCTCGCCGATCAGCGGGACGAAGCGCACCTCGCCCAGATTCTCCTGCTCGAGCGCGCCTTCCTGCCCCTTGGTCACCTTGATCAGCTGCTGCACCGAGCCGGGATCGCCGAGCGGCATGACGATGCGCCCGCCGGGCGACAGCTGCGCGATCAGCGACTTCGGTACATGGCTTCCGCTCGCCGCAGCCAGGATCGCGTCATAGGGCGCGAAGTCAGGGCAACCCTTCGTGCCGTCGCCCTCGACGATCTCGACGTTCCAATAGCCGAGCCGCTGCATCCGCTCGCGAGCGAGCTCGACCAGGTCATGCTTCCGCTCGATACCGATCACGCGAGCCGCGATGCGGCTGATCACCGCCGCCGCATAGCCCGAGCCCGCGCCGACTTCGAGCACCTGATCGCTTTCCTTGATCTCGGCTGCCTGGATCATCAGCGCGACGATGTAGGGCTGCGAGATGGTCTGCCCCGCCTCGATCGGAAGCGGGTGATCGCCATAGGCCCGATGCTCATATTCGGGACTGACGAACGCCTCGCGCGGCACGGCGAGAAAAGCGTCGATGATGTGCGCTTCCTTGATCCCGCGGCGCTTCAGGTGCCGCTCGACCATGTCCTGGCGCTCGCGGGTCAAATCCATCGCGAGAATGCTCATGCGCCCCAAACGCATAGGCTTCGAGTCGCGTTGCTAGATCAATCCCGCAAGCGGGCTCGAAGGATCGGCATACCGCCGCTTTTGCATGCGGCCGGCGAGGTAAGCGAGCCGGCCAGCCTCGACCGCGGCTTTCATGGCGCGCGCCATCAGCAGCGGGTCCTTGGCTTCGGCGATCGCGGTGTTCATCAGCACGCCGTCGCAGCCGAGTTCCATCGCCTGCGCCGCATCGCTCGCGGTGCCGACGCCGGCGTCGACCAGCACCGGCACGCCCGCGCCCTCGACGATCAGGCGGATCGTCACCCGGTTCTGGATTCCGAGGCCGGAGCCGATCGGCGCTCCCAAGGGCATGATGGCGACCGCGCCCGCCTGCTCGAGCTGCTTCGCCGCGATCGGGTCATCGACGCAATAGACCATCGGCTCGAAACCTTCTTTGACGAGGACCTCGGTCGCTCGCAGCGTCTCGCGCATGTCGGGGTAGAGCGTCCTCGCTTCGCCCAGCACCTCAAGCTTGACCAGGTTCCAGCCGCCCGCCTCGCGCGCCAGCCGAAGCGTGCGGATCGCCTCCTCGGCAGTGAAGCAGCCGGCGGTGTTGGGCAGGTACGTCACCTTCGCCGGGTCGATGAAGTCGGTCAGCCGCGGCTGGCTGGGATCGGAAATATTCACCCGCCGCACCGCAACGGTCACAATCTCGGCGCTGGACGCCTCAACCGCCGCTGCGTTCTCCTCGAGACTCTTGTACTTGCCGGTGCCGACGATCAGCCGCGAGGTGAAGGTTCGCCCAGCGACGCTCCACGTGTCGGCCTGAACGTGCTGCTGCGCCGTCACTCACCCGCCTCCGACAAAATGCACGATCTCAAAATCATCGCCGTCCTCGACGCACACCTCGCGCAACCTCGACCTCGGTACGATCTCGAGGTTGCGCTCGACCGCGACCCGCGCCGGATCCAGGCCCAGGCCGTTCACCATTTCGATAATATTGATGCCGCCCGGCACGCGGCGGTGCTCCCCGTTGACGCGGATGCTGAGGCTATTGTCGAGACTCATGGCGGGCACGCACTTACGAGGCAGCGCAAGGGCCGCCAAGTCTGTTCAGGGTGGACTGTAACGGCGCTGTCTGACAGAGCCCTGCGCCACAAGGGACAGGGAAAGAACATGGCTCCACCGAAGGACCCCACCGGCTCCGGCGATAAGAGCGCGATGCGCATCGACCCGGCGCTGGTGCGCGAGCTCGCCGAGCTCCTTACCGCCAATGCCCTGACCGAGATCGAAGTCGCTGACGGCGACCGCCGCATCAAGGTCAGCCGTGAGCCGGCACCGCTGCTCAGCGCTGCTCCCCAGGCCGCCGCGCCGGCGCTGACCGGTCCGCCGATGCACGGCAAGGAAGACATCGGCCAGCAGGCCGAGGAAATCTCCGGTACCACGGTCAAGTCGCCGATGGTCGGCACGGCCTTCATGTCGCCCGAACCCGGCGCCGGTCCCTTCATCGAGGTCGGAACACCGGTGAAGGCGGGCGACACCTTGCTGATCGTCGAGGCGATGAAGGTCATGAACCCGATCACCGCGCCGGAGGGCGGAGTCGTCAAGAAGATCATGGTCGCCGACGCCCAGCCGGTCGAATTCGATCAGCCGCTGGTGATCATCGGCTGATGCAGATCAACAAGCTGCTGATCGCCAACCGCGGCGAGATTGCGCTTCGGATTCACCGCGCCTGTCACGAGATGGGCATCAAGACCGTCGCGGTCCACTCGACCGCGGACGCCGACGCGATGCATGTCCGCCTCGCCGACGAAACGGTGTGCATCGGTCCTCCGCCGGCCACCGAATCCTACCTCAATATCCCCAACATCATCTCGGCGGCCGAAATCGTCCACGCCGATGCCATCCACCCCGGCTACGGCTTCCTCTCGGAGAACGCGCAGTTCGCCGAGATCGTCGAAAGCCACGACATCATCTGGGTCGGCCCGAAGCCCGAGCACATCCGGACGATGGGCGACAAGATCGAGGCCAAGCGAACCGCGGCCAAGCTCGGCCTGCCGCTGGTCCCGGGCTCCGACGGGCCGATCATTAGCGTGGCGCAGGCCAAGACGCTGGCCGACGAGATCGGCTATCCCGTGCTCATCAAGGCGGCGTCCGGCGGCGGCGGGCGCGGGATGAAGGTCGTCGAAAGCGAAGACCAGCTCGAAAGCCTGATCAGCCAGGCGGCCACCGAAGCGCGCTCCGCGTTTGGCGACGACACCGTCTACATGGAGAAATATCTGGCCGATCCGCGGCACATCGAGTTCCAGATCTTCGGCGACGGCGAGGGCCGCGCAATCCACCTTGGCGAGCGCGACTGCTCGCTCCAGCGGCGCCACCAGAAGGTGCTTGAGGAAGCGCCCTCGCCAGTGATCACGGCCGAGCAGCGCTTTGCGATGGGCACCACCGTCGCCAATGCCATGGCCGAGATGGGCTATCGCGGCGCCGGCACCATCGAGTTCCTCTATGAGGACGGCGAATTCTACTTCATCGAGATGAACACGCGGCTCCAGGTCGAGCATCCCGTGACGGAGATGATCAGCGATATGGACCTGGTCCGGGAGCAGATCCGCGTCGCCTGCGGCGAGGGCTTGTCGTGCACCCAGGATGAGGTCCGGCTCCACGGCCATGCGATCGAGTGCCGCATCAATGCCGAGGACCCGGTGACTTTCGCGCCGTCACCCGGGCTGGTGAAGAATTACGTCGCGCCGGGCGGCATGCACGTCCGCGTCGATAGCGGGCTCTACACCGGCTATCGGGTGCCGCCTTATTACGACAGCATGATCGGCAAGCTGATCGTCTATGGCCGCGACCGCGACAGCTGCATTCGCCGCCTTCGTAGAGCACTCGAGGAGTTCGTCGTCGAAGGGATGAAGACCACCATCCCGCTCCACCAAAACCTGGTTCGCGATCCCGACTTCCTGGCTGGCGACTACACGATCAAGTGGCTCGAATCGTGGCTGGCAAGGACTTCGGAATAGTCTCGCATCTTCTTGCTAGCGAGTGGGTCCAGTTGCAGGCACCTCAACCGTCGCGCGGCGCCGGAATCGCATCACAAATCCAATCGCTCCGAAGCCGATTAACATTAATGCCCACGTCGACGGCTCGGGGACGCCGGCAAGGGTCGCATCACTCGCGGTGACCCGCAATCCGCTTGGTATGATGTTTGAAGGAATATCGCCGATGTTGGGGTTCGAAACGATGAAGCCCAGCGTGTACGAAACGTCGACGGTCGTGCTGATCGCCTGTGAAAAGATGTCATAGACACCCTCGCAAGTGCCGCCGAATCTCAAGCCTTCGGTCCCATATGCACCAGGGGGTCCGACCCACGCAGTGCTGCAAGCGCCAGCGGCTGCCGTGAAATCGAAGTTGGCTCCCAAAAGATTCGTCGTCGGTGAGTCTCCGGTCACAACCAAATAGATATCGTCCACGCTCGACCAGGACGGGATTTGGTAGCCGCCGATGCCCACAGTGGTAGAAGTAGAGCCTGCGGTGAAGGTCAAAGTCACTGCCAAATTCGTCGCCGAAAAATTGGTCTCGTCGAGCAGAGTTGTTGCATTGACGGCAGCTGGAATGGTCACAAGCGCAAGGGCGCCGGCGCAATAATACAGCATCTTTTTCATGGCAGAGCTCCCCCGGATACAACGGCCCCCGCAGGATGAGTCCGGAGGCGAGTCGTGGTTAACTTAGCATTTACGAATGGATACATCCAAAGTTCTTGACGCTCGACGATCCTTTTGCGGAGCCGCGGTTCCGAGGTAACGAGATGATTCTTCTAGGGAGAGCCGTCGGATGAGCCTCATCGCCGATCTGAAATCGCTCGAGCCGTCGCAGCGAAGCGCGATTTGGGCGAGCTATCTCGGCTGGACCCTCGACGCGTTCGATTTCTTCCTCTTGGTCTTCCTCAAGACCGCCATCGGCCGCGAGTTCGGCGTGAGCGATACGCGAGTCTCGGAACTGCTCTTCCTGACGCTTGCAGCGCGGCCGTTCGGCGCCTTCTTCTTTGGCTGGCTCGCCGAGCGCTTCGGGCGGCGGCCGATCCTGATGATCGTCATCCTCGCTTTCTCGGCCTTCTCGGCGCTGTCCGGACTTGCCCGAACCTTCGCCGAGCTGATGATCATCCGCGCGCTGTTCGGCTTCGCGATGGGCGGCGAATGGGGCATCGGCGCAAGCCTGGTGATGGAGACCATTCCGCCTCGCCTGCGGGGGTTCGTCTCAGGCCTTCTGCAGTCCGGCTATCCGACCGGCTACTTCCTCGCCAGCCTCGTCTATTATCTGCTGTTCGATCAGATCGGCTGGCGCGGCATGTTCTTCGTCGGCATCGCGCCCGCCCTGCTGGTGTTCCTCGTCCGGATGCATGTGCGGGAAAGTCCGATCCACCTCGCGATGGCGGCGAAGCCGCGCGTCAGCCCATTGGTGGAGATTGCCCGCAACTGGCGCATCGCGCTCTATCTCGTGGTGCTGATGACGGCGTTCAATTTCTTCAGCCACGGCACCCAGGACCAATATCCGACCTTCCTTCAGAAGCAGCATCACTTCGACACGCACCTGACCGGGACTCTGACCGCAATCATGAACGTCGGCGCGATCGTCGGCGGCATTTCCTTCGGCATCTGGTCGGAGCGGATCGGCCGCAGAAAAGCGATCATCATCGCGAGCCTGCTCGCACTGCCGATCATCCCGCTTTGGGCGTTCTCGTCGACCCCCGTGCTTCTCGCGCTCGGCGCCTTCCTGATCCAGGTCGCGGTCCAGGGCGCTTGGGGAATCGTCCCGGTCCATCTGAACGAGCTGTCACCGGCGATGGCCCGCGGGCTCTTCCCCGGGTTCGCTTATCAGCTCGGCAACCTCATCGCTTCGCGCAACGGCCCGTTCCAGGCATGGTTCGCCGCGCAGCACGGGGGCAATTATGGCCTCGCGCTGGCGCTTGTCGCGGCAGTGACCGCCGTCGCGATCGCCATCTGGACGGCAATCGGCCCCGAACGAAAGAACGCCGACTTCTTGGTGGGCGACCTCCAGCGCTAGGGTAAACTTCCGCTCGCGCCACGCGTTTTGTCGGGCGGAGGACAGACGTGTCCAGCTACCGCGGAACCGCAGCCAGGACCGACAAGGCGAAAGCTGTCGCCGCAGTCGTCGCCGTGCACGTCGCGCTCGCCTTCCTCATCCTGTCCGGGCTCAACGTCGGAATGATGCGCCGCACGGTCGACCAGCTGACGACCATCAATATCAACCAGCCGCCGCCGCCTCCGCCGGTCCAGCCGCCGCCGAAGCCCGCGCCCAAGCCGCAGGCGATGAAGAAACCGGAAGGCGCCCCTGCAAAGAAAGCCGAGGCCTCGCCGGTCGTCGCTCCTCAGCCCAGGCTGGTTGCCCCGTCACCTGTCCTCGCGTCCAGGATCGCCGGCACCGGCACCGCCGCGACATCGGGAGCGGCCGCTGCAGGCAATGGCACTGGTGCCGGCGCCTCCGGAAATGGTGTGGGCGGCGGCGGGGATTTTTCGCGCTTCACGCCCGCGCGTCGGATCTCGAAAATCCCCGACCGCGAATATCGGATGCTCGCCGCCAGCGGCCTGCAGAGCGGCAGCGTCGGGGTGACCATCCGCGTGAACCCGGACGGCAGCGTCACCAACTGCCGCGTCGCCCGCTCGAGCGGCGACGGGTCGATCGATGCTTTGATGTGCCAGCTGACCCTGCGCTACATCCGCTTCGAACCGGCGCGCGACCCTTACGGCCGGCCGGTGGCGCAGGACGTCACCTTCTTCCCCAATTGGTGGCGGCCCTAGCGGCTCGCGACGGAGCTCGGGTCGGTCTTGCTCGCCGCGAGCTTGGGCGTATCCCGCCCATAGACGTCGTCATAATAAGCGATCGAGGCGCCGTCGGGCATCGCCGTCAGATATGTGATGTAGACCGGAACCGGCTGCGCCAGCGGCACCGGCTGCTCGGGTCCCGCCGACTGCCAGTCAAGATCGTGGCCGAATAGCCAGCGGCCGAGCCGCGCGGCGTCCTCGAGCCGCACGCAGCCGCCGCTGAAATAGCGGGCCGACTTGAGGAACAGCTCGCGCCGCGGATTGTCGTGCAGATAAACGCCGAACGCGTTTGGAAACATGAACTTCATGCGGCCCATGAAGTTCTGCGGTCCCGGCTTCTGGCGGATGAGGATGTCGACCTTGCCGTCGACCACGGCCTTCCAGTCGATCGTCTTGGGATCGATGACCGTGGGGTTGGGCGTCCAGTCGTCGACCACCTCGTAACCCATCTTGTCGAGATAGCCGAGGCCCTGCTTGAGGACGAACTGGCCGACGTCCTCGCCGGCGAGGTCGGACGGCACGTACCAATAAGGATTCAGCGCGGCGTAGCGGATATAGGCAGTCAGCATGGGCGTCGGCCATTTCGGCTTGCCGACGACCACCACCATCGAATCGACCGCCTTGCCGCCGTCGTACATGTACAGCCGCTGCTGGGCGGCATTGACGATCACGTAGCGCTGCTTGCCCGCGGGAAGCACCCGCGCGCGCTGCAGGTTGACCTTGAGCAGCTCGCCCTGCTGGTCGGTAGAATAATCGTGATTGGCGAGCGCTTCGCGAAGCTGCGCGTAGATCGGATGCATCCAGCCCATCGAGTGGACGTAGTCGGACAGCGACGGCGCCGCGGCTGCGCTCAGCAACGCCGCGAGCGGCGTCGGTCGAAACGGCCTCAGGCCGGCATCGACATAGGTGATCCCGACCCCCGGGTCCTGTTTCAGGGCGTCGACATAAGAGACGAAGGCTACCGAAAGCAGCTGATCCGCCTCCTCCACTCGCTTGCGCTTGCCGGTCTTGGCCGCGTCGAGCGCCTGCTGCAACGCGGCGACCTGGAACCGGGCTGGATCGAGGCCGTCGATGCTCGCCGTCGAAAGCAACCCGACAAGCTGCTGCGCGGAATCGCCGGCCGCCGGCGACAGCCACAGCGGATAATTGGCTCGGCCGCGATAGAAATCGGCAATGCCTTGCCCGCTGGGCGCCGGCTGCTGGACTGCTGCGGGTACCGCCGCCTCCGCCAGCGCGCACGTCGGGAGTCCCGCCACAAGCAGTGCTGCGGCAACGGCGACAATCTTCTCAAAAAAGTGCACCGGCCAGCGGCCGGTGCACTCGATACGCAAAGCAACCACGCGTTCTCCAATCACATTCCCATCAAAGACCCGCTTTGATGGGTCCGGATTAGCCGCGCTCGCCGGCAGGCGCGGGAGCCGGAGCCGGCATCGGAGCCGGGGCCGGCGCCATCACGGCAGTACCGGTATATCCGGCAGGGGCACCGGCATAATATTGCCCGTTGTAGACGTATCCGTCCACCATCCCGTCATTGTTGCGGTCGGCCCACACCGCGCCGGCAAGACCACCGACCGCAGCGCCGATGACCGCGCCGGTCAGCGCGCTTCCGACAGAGCCGCCGGCGAGGGCGCCGACGCCCGCACCAAGGGCCGCGCCGCCAAGGGCGCCCACGGCAACGGCGTGGGTAGTCGGGTCATAGCCGGTCGGCGTGCCCGGATAATATTGGCCGTTGTACATATAACCGTCGACATAGCCGTCATTATTCGTGTCGGCCCAGACCGCGCCCGCGAGACCACCGATCGCCGCGCCTACGGCGGCGCCCTCGATCGTGCTCACGCCCGGAACCACTGCGCCGACGACTGCGCCTCCAGCCGCACCGAGCGCGGCGTCCTGCGCAATACGCGAATTCGTCGCGCACGCGCCAAGCGCGGCGGTACCTGCAAGCGTCAGTGCTAGAATTGATCTACGCATCGCTCTTTCTCCCGTTCTATTGAACTGCCGGAACATGCGCACATCCCGACGCAACCGCCGTCGACGGTGCATGTTACAAGCGCAGGAACGACGATCAGCGCTCATCGTTCCGCACGCGCGACGATGCAAGCCTCCGTCCGTTCAAGAAGGGCGTTAAATCCTTGTTCAACCAATTGAAACTGATCGGGAACCAGCGACAGCATGAAAGCCACAATTTATCACAACCCAATGTGCGGCACCTCGCGCAAGACCCTCGACCTGTTGCGCGATTCGGGCTGCGACGTGTGGGTCCACGAATATCTCAAGAACCCACCGACGCGCGATGAGTTGGTGCGGCTCTATCAGCGTGCCGGCATCACGCCGCGCGAGGGATTGCGCGCCAAGGAGCCGATCGCCGACGAGCTCGGGCTCAACCGTCCGGACGTGACCGACGACGAGGTGCTCGATGCGATGGTCGAGCATCCGATCCTCATCAACCGCCCGCTGGTGGAGACCTCAAAGGGCGTTCGCCTGTGCCGCCCGCAAGAAGTGGTTCGCGAGATTCTCTAATCCTTCCCGATGTTTGATGAGGAGGATATTCTGGGCGCATGAGTCGCCTAGACCCGCGCTTGCTGCTCCAGGGTTATGCGACCGGCATCTTCCCGATGGCGGACAGCCGTGACGCGGACGATTTGTTCTGGGTCGAGCCGCGCAACCGCGCGATCATCCCGCTCGACCGCTTTCACTTGTCGCGGTCGCTCAAGCGGGCGCTTCGCTCGGGCGGGTTGCAGGTGACGCACGACCGGGATTTTCAAGCGGTCATCACCGCCTGCGCCGATCGCGAGGAAACCTGGATCAACGCCGAGCTCGAGCGCGCGATGCTCACGCTCCATCACTCGGGCCATGCCCATTCGATCGAGGTATGGCGCGGCGGCGAGCTTGTCGGCGGCCTCTATGGGGTGAAGCTCGGCCGTGCGTTTTTCGGCGAGAGCATGTTCAGCCGCGCCCGCGATGCGTCGAAGATTGCGCTCGCGTGGCTCGTCGCGCGGCTCCAGGTCGGCAATTTCACACTGCTCGATTGCCAATTCATGACGGAGCATCTCGCCTCGCTGGGGGCGATCAGCGTGCCCAGGGAAACTTACGTCGCGTTGCTCTCGGCGGCCCTCGGCGGCGGTGCTGCGGTCGGGGCTCCCGCCACCGGCGCATTGGTCGAAGCGCTCGGCCGCGCCCCTTCGGCCGAGCCGGATTTTCTCGCGCTTGACAGGTTGCTGGAGCTTGCCGGCGCGGCCGGCGCCGCCGGACCTGCCGGATATGTCATCTCGCAGCTCTTGGGCCAGACATCATAGACCGGGTGCTCGACGACGTTGAGCGACGGCGATTCCTTGTACAGCCAGCCCGAGAATACGCGGCTCCAGCGCTTGTCCGGCTGCTGCACATCGACCTGAACGAAGGCTCCGGTCAGCTTCTCTTCCTCCCACGGCGCGGTCGTCTCGCAGGCGCGCAGGCGCACAATGACATCCTTCCACCGCGCCGATTGGCCGGGGTGAAGAGCGACGTTCTGAACGATGCCGTTGCGCTTGTTGAGGATGCCGAGAACGGCGACGCGCTGCGCCATCGGCGTGACCCCGCCTTCGCCCGCGGCGGTGGATGCGACCTGCCGCCCGGCAGGACCCGTCGCGCTCGGCTGCCGATTGCCCTTGCCGCACGATGCGAGCGCGAGCGCCATCAACAATGGTGCAGCGGTCCGATACACGCTTATTCGGGGATCCAGGGCTCGTAATCCCCGGTCGATGCCGGCCGCAGCCTGCCCGACCCAAGCGCACCGTCGGGCCGAAAGGCCTCCATCGTGCCGGTCAAATTGGGGGTCGCCTTCGTCTGGAACTTGCGGACGGGCGGCAGCGCCTTGTCCGGGAGGTCGTCGATGGTGCCGCGCAGCCATAGCTGCCACTCAGGCGGAACGCGGCTGCCGTCATTGGCGCCGGCGTACACTACCCAGCGGCGGGCGGGATTCTTCTTGTCCTGGTAATAGATGCTGCCAGCATCGTCGCGGCCGACCTGGTTACCGAAGCGGCGTGTGAACAACGCCGTTCCCCACGTCGCGCCGTCCCACCAGGTGAATGTTCTCGACCAGAAACCCATCGCGAAGCGCCTGTGCCCCGTCCGATTGGCAAGCGCAAGCGCGCTACTTGGCCCAGCTCGCAACATCTCCTTCCTTGATGCCGAGCTCGGCTGCCCGGCCACCGCGGATCTCCAGCACCCCAGCGACCGGCTCTCCGGCAGGCAGAGGCTCGAGGGACATCGCCTCGGCATTGGTGATCCGCGCGATCGTCCCATTCTTGCGGATGAAGATGATGTCGAGCGGGATGAGCGTGTTCTTCATCCAGAACGCCACGTCCTGCGGCGGCTCATACGGAAAAATCATGCCTTGATCGCCGGCCAGGGCATGCCGAAACATCAGCCCCCGCTCCTGCTGCCCCGGAGTGGCGGCGACCTCGACCTCGAAATGGTGGATGCCGGATTTTGATCGGATGGTCAGCGGCACTTCACGAAGCCCGGTTTGCGCGCGTGGGTCGGCAGCGCTCATTTCGGTGGAGGCGTTCTGGGCGGGAGCGGGCGGGCTGCACGCGATCAGCGCGAACAGCGCGGCCGCTACAGCTCCGACTCCCCGGATGCGCGCAGTTCGATTGCAGTCAGGCCCTTGCCGCTCGGCGCGATTCGGGCCTCGAGCCGCTGTCCCGGCTGGAGTTCCGGGAGATTCGATATGCGCACCGTCTCCATATGCACGAACACGTCCTCGCCGCCGACCTCCTCGGGCCGCTTGACGAAACCATAGCCGCGAACGCGGTTGAACCATTTGACCTCCACCGGCTCGAACGCACCGGCCGATTCGGCAAGCGCCTTGCGGTCCGAGCGTTCGCCCGCAGGCATGGACGAGCGCATTTGCTGCGGCAAGGCCGAGGAGGTGTCGATCGACAGCACTTTCTTGGCCTGCAGTCCGCGATCCAGCCGCACCGGCACGCATTCGATGATTGCGCCCTCAGGCACGCTCCGCCGCCCATGCTCGCGAAGCACGCTGAAATGCAGCAGCACGTCGCCCTCGATCTGCTCGCTGACCAGGAAGCCGAAGCCGCGCGTGGCGTCGAACCACTTCACGCGGCCGATGATGGCTTCCATCTCCGGCTCCGGCTGCGGCTGCGGCTGCGGTTGAATTGAGCTGTCCGACGACTCCATTTCGGCCAGGTTGCCCCCTTCGGCCCGTTGCAAAGCTGTACGCACCATCAGGCCCCATTATCATGGGTGTCAGTGTCGGCAAACCGACTTTACGCGTCGATGGACCGAAGACGCTCTCGAAGCTGATCTATGTCAATCAGGGCGTGCCCGGAGCTGCCTGCGATCGCCTTCGAAAGCGCGAATGGGTGCCCGGCGCGGACCATCGTCGCGATCCATTTTTCCCGTTTGCGCGGATCGGCAGCCTCGGCAGAGAAGGGTCCCAGCCGCCTCCGCTCGGCGAACCGCAACGCGGCATCCACCGCATGGTCGTCGGCATGTTCCTTGGCAGCAAGGCTGTCCGATTCCTCAATGCCGGCGATCCGCAGCTTGTCGGCGAGCCGCCGCTTGCCATAGCCCCGCGCGCTCAAAGCTCGAGACCTGGCCATCGCATAGGCGGCATCGTCGATATAGCCGAGTTCGGCAAAGCGATTGGCAAGCGCTTCCAGGCCGGGCTCGCTGGCGGAATCCCAGCCTCGCTCGCGAATCTTGCGTGTGAGATAGTCACGCAGCTTGGCCCGCGTGGTCGCATATTTGCCGACATAACGCAGCGCGAGCTCGCCGAGCCGGCTCGGATTGAGCGGGGGCGGCGGTCGGCGGGGCTTCGACACTGGCTTCACGCCGTTTTTGTGCCACAGTCGCTCGCCAAGAGGAAAGCGGCTGCACGGGCTGCGGCCGGAAACAAATGGAAATGGCCGGGGGAATGGACGGCGTGCTCGAGCGAAATGTCTCGGTAACCAAGGAACTCGCGCCCGCCGGCGCGACTCCGACGCTCGACGAGCTGCCGCGCCGCCTGGCTGATTTCGGCACGATCGGCGAAGCGCTGGACTATGCCGCCCAAGGCAAGCGCGGCCTCAACTTCCACGACGCGCGCGGGACGCTCGCCCGGTCCTATCCGTTTTCCGAGCTGCGCACGGACTCGCTTCAGGCGGCCCGCCGCTTCGTCGCGCTCGGCATCAGGCCGGGCGACCGCATCGCGCTGGTTGCGGAAACCGGTCCGGAGTTTGCCGCGGTGTTCTTCGGCGCCGTCTATTCGGGCGCCTGGCCGGTGCCGCTTCCGCTGCCGACCAGCTTCGGCGGGCGGGACGCCTACGTCGATCAGCTCGCCGTTCAGCTGAAGAGCTGCGACCCTGCACTGCTCCTCTATCCGCCCGAGCTCGCCGACTTCGGCAAGGCGGCCGCCGATCAGGCCGGCATCACGTCGCGCGACTGGAACACGCTGAATGCCGCCGAACCCGCGGCCGGCGAACTGCCGACCGCAAGCCCGGACGACATCGCCTATCTTCAATATTCGAGCGGCTCGACGCGCTTCCCGCACGGGGTCGCGGTCACGCACCACGCCTTGCTCGACAATTTGCGCGCGCACGGCATCGGCCTCCAGATCGAGCAGACCGACCGCTGCGTTTCTTGGCTGCCCTGGTACCATGACATGGGCCTGGTCGGCTGCTTCCTCTCGCCCATGTCACTGCAGATGTCGGTCGATTATTTGAAGACCGAGGATTTCGCCCGCCGCCCGCTCGCCTGGCTCGACATGATCACCCGCAACCCGGGCACAACGGTGAGCTACTCGCCGACCTTCGGCTATGACATCTGCTCGCGCCGGATGAGCTCGCAGACCCGCGCCGCGGACCGCTTCGACCTTTCGCGCTGGCGGATCGCCGGAAACGGCGCGGACATG
>JBJMVJ010000170.1:0-6110 GCA_045810685.1 Sphingomonas sp. | reverse complement strand
CCGCGCCAGCGCGACGACCATTCCGGCATCACAGACGCGTGATGCCTGCCGGTTGTTCCGGATTCGGAAGGGTCTGTCTAGGAAGTGAGTTAACAAGCAGCCTAAACGCTTGATTTCCAACTGTCCGTGACGAGCCGGCGGAGCGGCTCGCCGGCCACTCAGTAGCGCTGTTGGCGCTCGTACTGGTCGCGGTACTGCTTGATTCGCGTGACTCGCAGGCCGGGCATGCCGCTGCGATCGACCGCACGCTGCCAGCTGGTGAATTCCTCGAGACTCAGGGAATAGCGCTTGCAGGCGTCATCGACACTGAGCAGCCCGCCGGAAACCGCGGCGACGACTTCGGCCTTGCGGCGAACCACCCAGCGAGTGGTGGCGGCAGGCGGCAACGAGTCGAGCGTCAACGGCTCCCCAAGGGGGCCGATGACCTGGGCCGGACGAATCTTCTGGTTCTCGAGCATTGTTGAGTCACACCTGCTTAATCATTGCTACTGGCCAGTCTTTAATGCGCAGCCGTTGAAAACATTCTGAAGCGCGCTGGTTAATATCCCGGTCAATCCGCCTTACGTCCCTTTAACCCTGACTCTCCTTCAGCGAAGGTCCCGCCGAGCAGCCTGACCGCCTCGCGCCAGCCATCGCTCCCCGACAGGTAACAAGCGATCGCATCCTCTCTCGAGCAACGGTCGCCAGCGGCGGCCGTGCCCAGAAGCGCGAGCAGTTCCTCGACGCTGAGCGGCTGCTGCGGCGCACCACGAAATTCACCCTCGTGACGCGCCAACGCTGCCCCCTCGACTGCCTCTCCTCGCTGCGGTCTAGCCGCGAGGAGTGAAATTCGGGTAAAGAGCGCAGAAAGCACCTTCAGATGCGGATCAATTTTCAGCTCGGCCGCCCTCCGGGCGAGGCCAGAATCGTCGTCGCCATGTCGGGCGGCGTCGACAGTTCCGTCACGGCCGCGCTCGCCGCGCAGACCGGCGCGGAAGTGATCGGCGTCACGCTCCAGCTTTACGACCATGGTGAGGCGGTGCGCCGCTCCGGCGCCTGCTGCGCCGGGCAGGACATTTACGACGCCCGGATGGTCGCCGACCGGCTCGGAATTGCCCACTATGTCCTCGACTATGAGAGCCGCTTCCGCGGCGGCGTCATCGATCGCTTCGTCGACGAATATGCCTCCGGCCGCACGCCGGTGCCGTGCGCCAGCTGCAACCAAGGGGTGAAGTTCGTCGATCTGGTTGCATTTGCGCGAGAGCTTGGCGCCGACTGCCTCGCCACCGGCCATTATGTCCGCCGGGTCATCGACGACGAACGGATCGAATTGCACAAGGGTGCCGATCCGCGTCGCGACCAGAGCTATTTCCTCTATGGAACGACACGCGAGCAGCTCGACTTCCTTCGCTTTCCGCTTGGCGACCTGCCCAAGGACGAAGTGCGGAGGATCGCCGCCGAGCTCAGCCTCGACGTTGCGGCGAAGCCGGACAGCCAGGACATCTGCTTCGTTCCGGATGGCGATTACGCCGGGCTCGTGAAGCGGCTGCGGCCGGCGACCGAGGCGCCGGGTGACATCGTCGATCTCCATGGCCGGGTGCTCGGTCGCCACCCCGGTGTCGTTCATTTCACTGTCGGCCAACGGCGCGGAATCGAGATCGGCGGCCAGAAGCAGCCGCTCTACGTTGTGCGGATCGAGCCGGACGCAGCGCGGATCGTGGTCGGCCCGCGCAGTGCGCTTGCGGTCGAGGCGCTGCGCGTTGCCGACTGGAACTGGCTCGCCGAGGACCAGCGGGATGTCGCCGTGAAGGTTCGCTCGCTCGCGCCCGCGGTGCCCGCCCGCCGCGACGGCGAGACGATCACCTTCGACCAGCCCGAATTTGGCGTCGCGCCCGGCCAGGCCGCGGTGCTGTACGACGGCACCCGGCTGCTCGGCGGCGGGTCGATCTCCGACACCGCACCGGCGGCTGCGAGCCTGCTGGATGCCGCCGCCGCATAGCGCGGGGATCCTGCTGTTCCGCGAGCGGAGCGGCGACCGCGAGGTCCTGCTGATCAAGCCCGGCGGGCCTTATTGGCGCAATAAGGACGCGGGGGCATGGATGATCCCCAAGGGCGGGGTCGAGCCGGGTGAAATACCCGCGGAGGCCGCCTTGCGCGAGTTCGCGGAGGAGACCGGAACGGTGCTCAGCGCGGTTCCATTCCCGCTCGCCACGGTGCGTCAGGCCGGCGGAAAGCTGGTCGAAGCCTTCGCGGTCGAAGGCGACATCGACGCTGGCACGATCAGTTCGAATGAGTTCGAGGTCGAATGGCCGCCGCGCAGTGGTCGGCGGGAGCGCTTTCCCGAAGCAGCAGAGGCGCGTTGGATGTCGCTTGCCGAAGCTCGCTCGATGATGCTTCCAAGCCAGCTGCCACTGCTCGATGCACTCGAGGAGAAGTTTCGCCGCTAGAGCTGGAACTGACCGGCGATGACGGTGTGGCAATGACCGCCGAGCACCACCCGGTCGCCGTTCAACCGGCATTGCAGCACGCCGGTTCGCCTGCTCGCCTGGAGCGCGGTGAATTCATTTCGCCCAAGACGCTTTGCCCAATAGGGCACCAGCGCCGCATGGGCGGAGCCGGTCACCGGGTCCTCGTCGACGCCGAGGTAAGGCACGAACACGCGGCTGGCGATGTCTTCGTCAGTCCCGCGCGCGGTGACGACCGCCATCCGGTGGATTTCGCCCAGCGCGGCGAAGTGGGGCTGCACGGCGAGCACGGCGGCCTGGTCGGCAAGCTCGATGATGGCCGCGTCGTTATAGCCGTCCGCTAGCCACACCGGGCTGTCTGCCAGTCCAAGGGCCGCGCACAATTCGGGTTCGTGGACCTCCGTCAGGTTCGCCGCTCGCATATCAAGCTCGAGAAGATCGTTGCGGCGGGTGACGATCATCACGCCCGACCTGGTGGCGAAGCGCACCGACTGACCGGTCATCAAGACGTGACCTGCGGCAAGGGTCGCGTGGCCGCACATGTCGATCTCCGCGGTGGGCGTGAACCAGCGCAGGTCGAAATCGGCTTCGCCGTCCTCCCTGGGCACGGTGAAGGCGGTTTCGCTGAGATTGTTCTCCGTCCCGATCGCCTGCATCACATGGTCGTCAAGCCAGCGTTCGAGCGGCATCACCGCCGCTGGATTGCCGGTCAGCGGCCGCTCGGCGAAGGCATCGACCTGGAAGAACGGGATCGTGGTCATCGTAGCGGCCTCACGTGGCTTGCTCGGTGATCGCCTGGGGGAGGAGGGTTTCGCGATCCGTCTGCCCCTCGGGGTCGACGTGGATCAGGATCTCGGTGCCAGGGAAGCGCTGCTGCAATTCCTCCTCAACGCGGTCGAGACGATCGTGCGCTTCCTGGACTGTCCACTCGGCCGGCACCCAGACGTGGAACTGGACGAAGCGCAAGGTCCCGCTCTTGCGGGTCCTGAGGTCGTGGAGGCCCTCCAGCTCGGGATAGGCGGCGGCGGCGTCGAGGAATGACTGACGCTCATCCTCGGGCCATTCGCGGTCCATCAGCTGGGCCATCGCCTCCTTGGATGCGCGGAACGCGCCCCACAGGAGCCACAGCGCGATGCCGATGCCGAACAAGGCGTCGGCGCGGGCGATGTGCAGGGCCTGTTCAAGCACCAGCGCCACGATGACGGAGCCGTTGAGGAACAGGTCGGACTTGTAATGGACATTGTCGGTCTTGATCGCGACCGACCCGGTGCGCGCGATCACCCGGCGCTGGTACCAAAGCAAAGCGAAGGTGCAGACGATGGCGAGCAGCGAGACGGCGATGCCGTCGCCCATGGCCTGCGTCTGCGCGCCGTTGATCAGCCTCTCGGCGGCGCGCCAGGCAATGCCGATGGCCGAGACCGTGATCAGCGCGACCTGCGCCAGTGCCACCAACGCCTCGGCCTTGCCGTGGCCGAACCGATGGTCGAGGTCGGCGGGCATGGCGGCGATGCGCACGCCGACCAGGGTCGTCAGGCTGGCGATCACGTCGAGCGCCGTGTCGGCGAGCGAGCCGAGCATTGCCGTCGAGCCGGTCTGGTAGGCGGCCCACGCCTTTGCGACGAGCAGGATCAGGGCCACCGAGACGCTGGCGAGCGCAGCGCGTGTCGAATGGACCGAATGTTCTGCGGCGAGCTTGGCAGTGGTCATGGGTAAAGCAGCCCTTCGGTCCACCCGCCACGCTCGCGGGTGAACAGGCGCCGCTCGTGCAGCCGGTGGGGCCGATCGGTCCAGAATTCGATCTGCTCGGGAATGACGCGGTAGCCGCCCCAGTAAGGCGGGCGCGGCACCTCCTGTGCTTCGAAGCGGCGCTGTGCCTCCGCGAAACGCCGCTCGAAGGTGGCACGGGAATCGAGCGGGCGCGACTGGTCGGACGCCCAGGCGCCGAGCTGCGAATCCCGCGCGCGGCTACCGAAATAGGCGTCGGCATCCTCGTCCGGCACTCGCTCCACCGCGCCTTCGATACGGACCTGCCGCCGGAGGGATTTCCAGTGAAAGAGCAGGGCCGCGCGCGCGTTTGCTGCCAGCTGCTCGCCTTTCGCGCTTTGCTCGTTGGTGTAGAACACGAAGCCTTCGGGGCCATGGCCTTTGAGCAGCACGATGCGGACCGCAGGGCGCCCTTCCGCATCCGCGGTCGCCAACGCCATGGCCTCGTGATCATTGACCTCCGCGGCGCGCGCCTCGGCGAACCACTCGTCGAACTGGGCAATTGGATCGGTCACAGCGGCGCCTTAGGCTTGGCCTCCCGATTGCCGCAACCCATCTGGTCAGCGATGAACGACTGCGGCATGGGAGCAATATGGCACTCGACCTCTACCAGCGCTTAGGGCTCAAGCGGGGCGCGAGCGAGGCGGAGATCAAGAAGGCGTACCGGAGCCTCGCCAAGCAGCTTCACCCCGACCGCAACAAGGACAAGCCGGACGCGTCGCGGCGCTTTTCCGAGGTGACGCACGCCTATGACCTGCTGTCGGACAAGGACAAGCGCGCGCAATATGACCGCGGCGAGATCGACGAGGAGGGTAATCCCAAGATGCCCTTCGGCGGCGGCTTCGGCGGATATTCACCGGGTGCGGGTGGGCCGCAGCCGGGCGGCCCGCAAGGGTTCGAGAATTTCAATTTCAGCGGCGGCGACGCAGCCGACCTCAGCGACCTGTTTGAGGGATTGTTCGGGGGCGCCACAAGCGGCCGTAAGGCCGGCGGAGGGTTCGGTGGTTTCCGCCAGCGGGCTCGCATGCCGCAGAGGGGGGCCGACGTCGCCTACCGGCTCAAGATTCCATTCGAGGACGCAGTGGCGCTGAAGCCGCAGCGGATCACGCTTGCCGATGGTAAGACGATCGACCTCAAGCTGCCGCCGGGGCTGGAGGACGGCACCCGCATCCGGCTCAGCGGAAAAGGCGAGGAGGGGCCGGACGGCCGCGGCGACGCGATCGTCACGATCGAGATCTCGCCGCACCGTTTCTTCACGCGCGACGGCACGAACATCCGCCTGAGCTTGCCGGTGACGCTCAAGGAGGCTGTGCTCGGCGCCAAGGTGAAGGTGCCCACGCCGGAGGGGCCGGTGGTGCTGACGATCCCCAAGGGCACCACCTCGGGCAAGGTGCTGCGGCTGAAGGGGCGCGGCTTCGCCGCCAAGGACGGCAAACGCGGCGACCAGCTGGTGAGTGTCGAGATCGACGTTCCCGCGGACGATCCCGAGCTGCAGAAATTCGCCGAACAGTGGGACGCTCCGGGAAACCCTCGCGGGAATCTTGGGATTTAGCTGAAGCCCTGAATGAGAGACATTTCCCCCCAATCGCCGGAAGCCCGCCGCAAGCGCCTTGCCAGCATGCGCGCGGCGTTCGGGACAGACGTCGAGGAAAAGCTCAAGCCGCGGCTCACCGCCTGGGAGGTGGTCAAGCGTGTCGCGATCGGCGTCTACAACGACGGGTTCATCCACGCCGGCAACCTTGCCTATCTGTCGATCGTCGCTTTGTTCCCCTTCTTCATCGTCGCCGCAGCCGTCGCCCACCTGCTTGGCCCAGGCCAGGACGCGATGCTGACCGTCACCAACGTCCTGCGCCGGCTTCCGCCCGACGTCGCCTCGACCCTTCGCGAGCCGGTGCAGGAGGT
>JBJMVJ010000169.1:0-29236 GCA_045810685.1 Sphingomonas sp. | reverse complement strand
GGTCATCGCTGCAATCGTAGGCTGTGCGGGTTTGCGGCCGGTCATGGCAGCGGTTGAATCCGGCAAGACCGTGGCGCTCGCCAACAAGGAGGCGCTGGTCACGGCCGGTGCCCTGATGATCGATGCCGCCGCTGCAAGCGGAGCCATCCTGCTCCCAGTCGACAGCGAACATAATGCTATTTTTCAATGCCTTGCCGGAAGTCGTCGTGAAGATATCTCACGAATCATCCTGACCGCTAGCGGGGGCCCGTTCCGCACCTCCTCGGCCGAGACGATCGGCGCCGCCACGCCAGCCCAGGCGGTCGCCCACCCGAACTGGTCGATGGGCGCCAAGATCTCCGTCGATTCCGCGACCTTGATGAACAAGGGCCTCGAGCTGATCGAAGCCCATTACCTGTTCGGCCTTCCTTCCGAACGGATCGACGTTGTCATCCATCCGCAATCGGTGGTGCATTCGCTGGTCGAGTTCGTCGACGGCTCGGTGCTGGCGCAGCTCGGAAGCGCCGACATGCGCATTCCGCTCGCTTATGCGCTCGCCTGGCCCGAGCGCATGCCGACGCCGGCGCAGCGGCTCGATCTTGCAAGCATTGCCCGCCTCGACTTCGAGGTCCCTGACCTGGAGCGCTTTCCAGCGCTGCGGCTCGCCCGCGAAGCGCTGGAGAAGGGCGGGGCTGCTCCGACGGTCCTCAACGCCGCCAATGAGGTTGCCGTGGCGAGCTTCCTCGCCGGCGAGATCCGCTTCTCCGACATCGCACGGGTGGTCGAAGAGGCGCTCGCCTCAGCAAGATTCGACGCCCCGCGCGCAATCGGCGATGTAATGGCGATAGACCGCGTGACGCGCGAGCGCGCCCGGGCCATGATGAAAGCGAGCTGCGCTTAAGATGCTTCCCCAACCGCCCCTCTGGCTCGTGCTGGTCGCGTTCGTCTTCGCGCTGGGGCCGATCGTCTTCATCCACGAACTCGGCCATTATTTGGTCGCGCGCCTGTTCGGAATTCCGGCCGAGACCTTCTCGATCGGCTTCGGGCGCGAGCTGATCGGCTGGACCGATAAGCAGGGGACGCGCTGGAAAGTCGCGTGGCTGCCGCTTGGCGGCTACGTGAAGTTCGTCGGCGACATGAGTCCAGCGAGCAATCCCGCCCAGCTCGACAGCATTCCGCCGCACCTGCGCAACCGTGCGTTCCAGGTCCGCCCGGTGTGGCAGCGCTTCCTCGTCGTGCTCGCCGGGCCCGTCGCCAATTTCCTCATGGCGATCGTGATCTTCGCGGCCTTCTTCATGACGCTAGGTGCACCGCGCACGAATGTCGTCGGCGAGGTCATCCCGAACACCGCCGCGGCCAAGGCCGGTGTGGAACCGGGCGATACGATTCTTTCCGTGGCGGGCCGCGACACACCGAACTTCGACGACATTCGCTCGGTGGTGATGATGCGCCCAAACGAGACCGTCACGCTGCGGGTCGCTCGCGGGCGGGAGATTCGCGAAATCGCGGTGCACCTCAAATCCGACACGGTGACCGATCCCTTTGGTGAGCGCTTCAACCGCGGCCTTCTCGGCATTGCCCCGACGTCGAGCGTGCTCCAGCGACTGCCGGTCTATGAAGCCGTCCCGGAAGCGGCTCGCTACACCTTCATGATCACCCGCTCGATGATTGACGGTATTGTCCAGCTGTTCCGCGGACAGGTGTCGACGAAGGAACTCGGTGGACCGATCAAGATCGCGCAGATCGCCGGGCAGGGCGCGTCACTGGGCGCATTGCCGTTCGTCCAGCTGGTCGCGCTGCTTTCAATTAATCTCGGATTCATCAACCTCTTGCCAGTCCCGATGCTGGATGGAGGCCATCTCTTTTTCTATGCAGTGGAGGCAGTCCGGCGCCGCCCGCTTAGCGCCCGGGCGCTTGAGTGGGCATTTCGCGGCGGTCTTGCCGTTCTTCTCGCGCTGGTGCTCTTCACGACCGTCAATGATTTGGGCTCGCTTGGTCTTTGGGACCGGCTACAGCGCTTGATTGGCTAGGACGCTTGGGGCAGGGCAGTAACGGGGCTTTGCGGCGAAGCGCGCCGCTGCACCATTGGCACACAAGGCGGGGACGCGTGATTTCAAGGTCGAAGAGTTTTAGCCGGCGTGCCGGCGCGCTGCTGATGGTTGGGACGATGCTGGGCGGCTCGGCTGCGCCGCTGCTCGCGCAAGTTCCCCCGGCACCCCCGCCGCAGCGGCCCGCCGCAACCCCTGCGACCCAGGCGGCGCAACCGGCGCCGACAACGCCGGCTGTCGCGCCCGCTCCCGCGGTGCGCACGATCCGCTCAATCGCGGTGCACGGGAGCCAGCGGCTCGAGCCCGAGACGATCCGCGCCTACGCCAATCTCTCGCCGGGCCAGACCTATACCGCCGAGACTCTCGATCAGGCGCTCAAGGACCTTTACGCGACGCAGCTGTTCGCCGACGTGACGATCACCGGCGCAGAGACGGGCGACCTCGTCATCAACGTGCGCGAGAACCCGGTCATCAACCGCATCATCCTTGAGGGTAACAAGCGCCTCAAGGATGACAAGATCACCCCCGAGATCAAGCTCGCGCCGCGCCAGATCTTCACCCGCAGCGCGGTACGGGCCGACGTCGACCGGATCCTCGAATTGTATCGGCGCCAAGGTCGCTTCGCCGCGCGCGTCGATCCCAAGATTGTCCAGCTCGACCAGAACCGGGTCGACGTGGTGTTCGAGATCTACGAGGGCGACCTCGCCAAGGTCCGCGCCATCAACATCCTCGGCAACACCCATTTCAAGGCCGACCGGCTGCGCAAGGAAATGTACACGCGCCAGGCGGGCGGGTTCCTCGGGTTCATCAAGTCCAACGACACCTACGACCCCGACCGGCTTGCCGCGGACCAGCAAAAGCTGCGGTCGTTCTACTTGACCCAGGGCTATGCCGACTTCCGCGTCGTCTCCGCGCTCGCGGAGCTCACGCCTGACCGGCGCGATTTCGTGATCACCTACGTCGTTGAAGAAGGTCCGCGCTACAAATTCGGCACCGTTGAGGCGGACAGTGCGCTTCGTGATTTCCCCAACGCGCAAATCCTGCAGCTGGCCAAGATCAAGCCGGGCACGTGGTTCAACGCCAAGCTGGTCGAAGACGCCGTCACCAACCTCAACGAAGCGGCTGGCAACCTCGGCTATGCCTTTGCCGACATCAACCCGGCCTACAATCGCGACCCCGAAAAGAGGGTGATGAACCTCACCATCAAAGTCGCGCCGACGCCGCGGGTCTATGTCGAGCGAATCGACGTCACCGGCAATACGTCGACCCGCGACAAGGTCATCAGGCGCGAGTTCCGCCTCAATGAGGGCGACGCTTTCAACGCCCTCAAGGTGAAGCGCAGTCAGGATCGCATCCAGAGCCTCGGCTTTTTTCAGGAGAAGCTCGAGATCAAGCAGACCGAAGGCTCGGCCCCCGACCGCGTCGTGCTTGGCGTCAACGTCGAGGAAAAGCCGACCGGTCAGTTGTCGCTGTCGGGCGGCTATTCGAGTCTCGAGCGCTTCGTCGTCCAGCTCGCCGTCAGCCAGAACAATTTCATGGGCAAGGGCCAAACCGTCGACGCCTCGGTCAACTGGTCGGTCTATTCCAAGTCGGTCGAGCTCGGGTTCGTCGATCCCTACTTCCTCGACAAACCGATCCTGTTCGGCGGAAGCTTGTTCCGCCGTGACTACCGCAACTTCAATTTCATCGGCTCCCAGCGCAACACGACCTATTCGCAGGTCAGCACCGGCGGCGCGCTTCGCATGGGCTTCCCAATCACCGAATATTGGAGCTTCGGCGGTCGCTACACGCTCCAGACCGACCGGATTTCACTCGACAAGGCGAGCTTCTACACTGAACGGCAACATCCAGGCGTCCTGGAATGCGATCCGTTCCTCGCCGGCCGCTACTTGTGCGATGAAATTGGCAAGCGGCTGACTTCGGCGGTGGGCTTCTCCACGGTCTACGACGACACAGACGGACTTCACCCGACCCGTGGCCAACGACTGACCTGGTCCGAAGACTTCGCCGGTCTCGGTGGCAACGTCCGCTACATTCGCACGAGGCTCGACGCGACCAAGTTCAAGTCGATCGGCGGCGGTTGGGTACTCTCCGCCCATGGCGAAGGTGGCTATATCGCGCCGCTCCAGAAATCGCCGAAGGAGGGCAGCGACGCGGTTCGCCTGACCGACCGCTTCTTCGACCCTGGCCTGCGCGGCTTTGACATCCGCGGCATCGGTCCGCGTATCCAGCGCGTGCCCTATAACGCCGACGGAACGCTGGCGAGCGACAAGGGAGTGACCACGGACGCGATCGGTGGCCGGGCTTATTACATGGGGCGGCTGGAGCTGCAGTTCCCGACCAGCTCCGGGCTCAAGAGCCTTGGTCTCAGGCCCTCGGCATTCATCGACGTCGGCTCGCTGTGGAAGATCACCCAACCGGATCTGCAGAACGTTCCGTTCATCTGTTCATCCGTTGCAACGGCCACGACGGCGACGAGCTTCGCGAGCCCGGCGGCAGACTGCCATGTCGATACGGAGGGCGTCCCACACGTGCCGACAGACTTCACTTCAAGCCCTGGCTTCAAGGAAATCTTCCTTGGCAACTCGCCCAAGCCGCGTCTTTCGATCGGCATCGGCGTAAACTGGGTTTCGCCTTTCGGACCTTTGCGCATCGATCTCGCCAAGGCGCTGATCAAGCAGAAGGGCGATGACACAAAATTGTTCAGCTTCAACGTAGGAACCCAATTCTGATGAAAAGACTGCTCATTTCCGCTTCGCTCGCCGCCTCGGCGATGCTCCCCTCGGCCGCTCAGGCCCAGGCGATGCCGCCGGCCGTCGTCGCCGTCGTCGACCTCGACAAGGTGACCACCGACTGCAACGCCTGCAAGACTGCGTCCGCGTCACTGCGCGCGCAGGTCCAGGCTTACCAAAACCGCGAGAATGCACTTGCCGCTCCGCTCCAGACCGAGGGCAAGTCGATCCAGGCCGCGGTCGACGCACTCGCCGGCAAGGAGCCCGATGCCGCGCTCAAGGCGCGTGCCGGCGCATTCCAAGCGAAGCAGCAGCAAGCCGCGACAGAATTGCAGCGCCAGCAGCAGCAGATCCAGCGCAACCAGCAATATGTGCAGAAGCAGGTCGCCGATAAGCTCGGCCCGATCTACACGCAGATCATGCAGCGGCGCGGCGCCAATCTGATGGTCGAGATCGGCCAGACGCTCGCCAGCACCAGCGGCCTCGACGTCACCCGCGATGTTGTCGCTGCGTTGAACGCGGTGCTTCCGACCATCCAGACCACCGCTCCGGCGGTCGCTCCGGCTACTCAGCCCCAAGGCCGCTAAGCCTCGATGAACCAGCCGCCGGCAGGCGCTGTCATGGGTCCGCTCGACATCAAGGCGGTCATGGCGGCGCTGCCGCATCGCTACCCGATGCTGCTCGTCGACCGGGTCGAAAGCCTCGATCCGGAGAAGGGCATCGTGGCGATCAAGGCGGTGACGATCAACGAGCCGTTCTTCCAGGGACATTTCCCGGCGCGGCCGATCATGCCGGGAGTGCTGATCGTCGAGGCCCTGGCGCAGGCGGCGGGCGTGCTCGCAGTCGAAGCGCTCGGCCTCGCCGGTTCGGGCAAGCTCGTTTATTTCATGGCGATCGAGGGCGCCAAGTTCCGAACGCCCGTTGAGCCCGGCGTGCTCCTCCGGCTGGATGTCGAGTTCGTCCAGAAGCGCGCGAGCGTGTGCAAGTTCGCCGGGCGTGCGACGGTCGACGGCAAGCTCGCCGCCGAAGCCAGCTTCACCGCAATGATCGCCGATCCGCCAGCCTGATCCCGGCAAACAGGCCGCGGCCTTCGGTGCGATAGCTAAACACGTCCTCATAGTGCTGATCGAGCAGGTTTGACCCGCGAACAAACAGCTCGACCCCGGGGCGCAGAGCATAAGCCACACGCGCGTCAGCCCGCACATAGGAGCCGAGCGTCACGCGAGCGAAGGGGAAGGTGTCGCGATTGTCGAGGTGCCGCCCGACGAACGCGAGCGAAGCGCCGTAGCTCAAGCGCCCCGCTGAGCCGTCAGCCACGATTGCGCCGCGGTGGCTCGCTCTCCTCGTCTCCGTTATCTGCCGGCCGGTAGCCGTGTCCGGCTGCGTCGCCTTGAGATAATCATAGTCGATCGACAGCGTGAGTTGGTCGCCGACCGCCCACTCCACGGTCGCCTCAGCGCCGGCGCGTCTGCTGCTGCCGAGCGCGTTGAGGACGCTGGTGAACGTCGCGTTGTTGACGATCTCGTCGTGAAGGCGCTGGCGGTAGCCGGTGAGCGACGCCCCGAACGGCCCTCGGCGAAAGCGTAACGACAGTTCGAAGCCGCGTGAGCTTTCCGGCTTGAGGTTCGGGTTCCCGGTGAAGTTCCCGGGAAAGAAACCGTAGAGGTCGAAGAAGGTCGGCTGCGCGATGCCTTGGGAATAAGAGCCGGCGAGGGAAAAGCCCCCGCCGAGCCGGCCCAGCAGGGAGGCGCGGACGCTGGTGGCGTCCTTGAAGCGGTTGAACAGGTCGCGGCGAACGGCGACGTCGGCGTCCACAGTCTTGGTATCGGCTCGCCATTCCCCGACAATCGACTGGTGATCGCGCGTTCGGTCCTGGTTGGTGAACCCGCCGAACGCCGTGTCCCGCGCATGAAAGGTCTCATGCTCCGCTTCGGCGGCGAGGATCAGTCGATGCGAGACGTGTCCGGTTGCGAAGCGCCGCTCCAGCTGGGCAGCGAGATTGCGGCGACTTCCCCGCGTCCGGTTCTGCTCGACCTCCGCGAGATAATTCTTGTTCGACGATCCAAGCAATGTCCCGGCGACCTGACCGCGCCAGGGCGACGCATCGTTGCCAGCGACCGCCCATATCCGCCCGGCCGCGAGCCGGTTGCGGCTGCTGTCGAGCGTGTCGGCATGGGCCCCGGTAAGGAAGTCGAAGCCGTCGAACTCCGACCGCCCGCTAAGCGCGAGCGCGGAGGCCCCGAGCTCGAGCCCAGGTGCCGCGTTCCAGGTGCCGCGGAGGCGGCCGGACAGATTGCGGTAGCCGTCGCGATCGCCGGGGCCAGCCACGCTGTTGATGCCGGTTGCGCGCTGGAACCCGACAGCACCTGCAAGACTCGCATTGGCGGCAACGAGCGAGTCCGACGCACTGGCGCGAAACAGGCCCAATGAGCCGGCCTCGGCATTCCCGGTCGCGCCAGGAGAGTCGTCGACGCCATTGACGGCAATCACTCCGCCGATCGCTTCCGATCCCCACAGCGCGGACTGCGGACCGCGCACGACTTCGATCCGCGACACGAGGTCCGCGTTGAGGATCTCGTACCGGGGCGTGTCGCCCGATGCGGGGTCGTCGATCTTGATCCCGTCGACGAACAGCAAGGTGTGATTGGCTTCGGCGCCGCGGATGCGCACTTCGGTGAGCGAACCCGCAGGCCCCGACGTTGCGACCGCCGCCGAAGGGGTCAGGCGCAGCAGCGCGCTGACCAGCGGCTCATCGAGCCGGTCGATCCGCTGCTGGTCGATGATCGTGACGCTCGCCGGGGTCTGTGCCTGGCTTTCCGGCGCGCGCGAGGCAGTGATGACGATCTGGTTGGTGTCGATAGCTAATGCGGGCATGGAATCCTCCTGTTGACGAACCTGTCGTCACAGAGGGATCGCCGCCTCACGGCAGCAGGGCCCACGCCCCGCGGCTGGACCCGGCCGAGGAAACGGACGACGGACCAAGGCAGGTTCCTGACTTCGCAAGCCAAAGCTCGCGTTCACAGTTGCGGGCACAGCGCCGGAATTTCGCCGGCTTCCCTTTGAACCGCCCCCGTCGAGCCGAAGCTCGTGGGCGGCACCCTGGTCGAACGTCTTGCTAGGCGCGGCCCGGACGGGCTGTCAAATCCTCTCGCGCGGCACTATTGAGGCGCAATGACGACCAATCACAGCCGCCTTGTTGCGCTATTTTCCGGGATCCTTGCTGCCGCCGCATTGCGGCTCGTGCCGCACCCGCCCAACTTCACGCCGATCGGTGCGATGGCGCTATTCAGCGGGGCCAATCTCGGCAGGCGCCCGGTGGCGTTCGTCGCGCCCTTGGCCGCGCTGCTGGTGAGCGACGCGGTGATCGGATTTTATACGGGCATGTGGGTGACATATCTGGCGGTCGCGCTGATCGTCGTGATTGCCTGGGCCGTATTGACGCGGGTCTCGGTCCCGCGCCTTGCCGGGGCTGCGCTGGCGAGTTCGGTGTTGTTCTTCCTTCTCAGCAATTTCGGCGTCTGGGCGCTGAGCGGCATGTATCCGCACACTTCGGCCGGGCTCGTAACCTGCTACATTGCCGCCATCCCGTTCTTCCAGAATACGCTTGCCGGCGACCTCTTCTACACGGCGCTGCTGTTCGGCGGCTTCGCGCTCGCCGAGCGCCTGGTTCCGCGCTTGAGGGCAGGGCGGCCGCAACCCGCCTGAGCCGCGGCTTGGTTGCAACTTTTCCGGACTGCCGATAAAGGCGCCGCTCAAACTTGCTGCCGCTGGTCGGAAACCAGCGGCTAAACCAAGGAAATATCAGATGAAGTCCGGTGTCCACCCCGATTACCACATGATCAACGTCGAGATGACCGACGGCACCAAGTTCCAGGTCCGCTCGACCTGGGGCAAGGAAGGCGACACGCTCCACCTCGACATCGATCCCAAGGTTCACCCGGCCTGGACCGGCGGCAACCAGAAGCTGCTCGACGCGGGCGGCCAGGTCGCGCGCTTCAACAAGCGCTTCGGCGGGCTGACGCTAGGTAAAAAATAAGCCTTGATCCGCGAAGCGCCGCGGATCGAAACGGATCGGCTGGTCCTGCGCCACTGGCGCAAGGAGGATTTTCGGCCGTATCACGCGATCCTCCGCCAGCCTGCGGTTTACCGCCATTTCGGCCCTCAGCCCGCGACGACGGAAGATTGCTGGCGACGGCTGACGGCAGCGGTTGGCAACTGGCAGTTCAACGGGTTCGGGACCTGGGCCGTCGAACACAAGCCGGACGCGCGATTGATCGGCAACGTCGGGCTGTTCACGGCCTGGCGCGAGATCGAACCGGAGTTCGGCGAAGAGCCCGAGATGGGATGGATCTTTGACACCGACACGCACGGGCAGGGGATAGCCTCCGAGGCCTGCGCGGCCGCGCTCGAGTGGGCGAAGGCCAATCTGGCGCCGACCCCGTTATGGGCGATCATCGCTCCGGCAAACGAGCCATCGCTGAAGCTCGCCGAGCGCCTCGGTTTCGATCGAGTGAGTGAAGTCAGCTATCACGACAGCCCGACAATCGTTCTCCGCCGGCCCGCCTGGACCTGATCAAAAGGCGCTGAGGCCGGTAATCGCGCGGCCCATGATGAGAGCGTGCACGTCGTGCGTCCCTTCATAGGTGTTGACCGTCTCGAGGTTCGCCGCGTGGCGCATCACCTGGAACTCCGCTGAGATCCCGTTGCCGCCGTGCATGTCGCGGGCGATACGCGCGATCTCAAGCGCCTTGCCGCAATTGTTGCGTTTGATCAGGCTGATCGTCTCGGGGATCAGCTCGCCGGCCTCGAGCCGGCGGCCGACGCGAAGCGCCGCCTGCAGGCCGAGCGTGATGTCCGTCACCATGTTGGCGAGCTTGAGCTGGACCAGCTGGTTGGCCGCAAGCGGCTTTCCGAACTGCCTGCGGTCGAGCGTATATTGCCGCGCCGCGGCAAAGCAGGCCTCGGCAGCGCCCATCGAGCCCCAACCAATGCCATAACGCGCACGGTTGAGGCAGCCGAACGGCCCTTTTAGACCCTCGACGTTGGGCAGCAGCGCGTCCTCGCCGACCTCCACGCCATCCATCACCACCTCGCCGGTGATCGACGCGCGAAGGCTGAGCTTCTCCTTGATCTTGGGCGCGGACAGCCCCGCCATTCCTTTTTCGAGGACGAAGCCGCGGATCTTCCCCTCGTGCGCGTCGGACTTGGCCCAGATGACGAACACGTCCGCGATCGGCGAATTGGTGATCCACATCTTGGTGCCGGAGAGCACATATCCGCCCTGCACCTTCTGTGCCCGCGTCCGCATGCTTCCGGGATCCGACCCGGAATCGGGCTCAGTCAGGCCGAAGCAGCCGACAATCTCACCGCTCGCAAGCCGCGGAAGATAGGTGCGCCGCTGCTCCTCCGAGCCGTAGGCGTAGATCGGGTACATGACGAGGCTCGACTGGACCGACATCGCCGAGCGGTAGCCGCTGTCGACGCGCTCGACCGCCCGCGCGATCAACCCGTAGCTGACGTAGCCGAGGCCCGCGCCGCCATAGTCGTTCGGGATGGTTGCGCCCAGCAGCCCGAGCTCGCCCATTTCGCTCAGGATCTCGCGGTCGAACCGTTCGTCGAGATATGCCGAGGTGACCCGCGGCTGCAGCTTCTCCTGCGAATAGCCCTCAGCGGTATCGCGGACGAGACGCTCCTCGTCGGTGAGCTGGTGATTCAGATCGAACGGATCCTGCCAGTCGAACGGCAGAATGGCGGGCTCGGCCACTGCAAAACCTCGGCTAATGAATGAAGCTGCGGCGGCTCTTAGCCGTGCCGGCAGATACGCGCCACCCCGCCGCCTAGAACGTCCGCTTGATGGTCAGGCCGACATTCGCATGTTGGTTGCGGACGCGGTTCTCGCGCTCGAACGGCACCGGGTTGGAGCGGTTGGGTGAAAAGAAGGTCCGGAACCACGGATTACGGGTCTCGAGAAGATTGGCGACGTCGAGCGTGATCGTGGTTCGGGCATTTGGCCGAAATTCGACGAAGGCGCTGCCGTAGGGGCTCAATTGCCCGAACTCATTCACCTCGTCGGTCCGGAAGACCCAGTAACGCGCCTGGTCGCTGACGCTCATGCCATAGCTGAAGCGGCCGAGGTCCTGCCGGTAATCGATCGACCATTGCCAAGTCGGCCACTGGTCGAACTGGTCGCTCCAGTGCCTCTGCCGATGCGTGCTCGGGTCGATCACGCGGGTATTCTGGATCATCGTGTTGAACTTGAGCCGCCCACCCTTGACGCCAAGGCGATCGAGCGGCGCATCGAGAGTCAGCATCGCGAACCAGCGGGTACCGGTCCCGAGGTTTCCCGGCGCATCGAAGCCAGCGGGAGTGAGAATGCGGTCCTGCAGCTCATTCACGCGGTCGTAGCCAAGATCGAGCTTGGCAAGGCCTGTCTTGAGCAGCGGGTGCTCGAGGGTGAAGCGCGCTTCCCATGTCTGCTGCGGCACGAGGTTGGCATTGCCGCCGTTGACGTGCCCCGCCGACAGGTCGGCGGCGCTGATAAATTCGTAGAAGTCGAGCTGCGCGACCGTCCGCCGCAGCGACAGGCGCGAATGCCAGCCGCGCCGGTTCCAATCGAACGCCAAGTTCGGTTTCCAGAAGCTCAGCGAGCGCTCGGCACTGGCATCGCCGCGGACTTTCAGGGACGAGGTTTCCCAGCGGACGCCTGTGTCGACGTGGAGGGTCGAGCTCAATTGCTTGCCAACCGCCACGTAGGTTTCGCCGCGGCGCTCCGTGACGGTCGCGTTGGCGATCGGCAGATTGATCGGCGTTGCGCTTCCGTCCGGATTGATCAGGTCCAATCTCAACCGGTTGTCGAGGCTGTTGTAAGCGACTTCACCGCCGGCCTCGACCGAGAAGCCGCCAAGGTTCGCGCGAGTCCAGCTCAGCCGGCCGATCGTCTCGTCCTGATTGGCCTTCTGCACCTGATGAAAGCCGCCGGTGGCGGGAGGCCCGCCAATGTATTTGTCGTCGTAATCACGTTTGCGGCGAGTGGCGAGGCCGACGAGTTTGACCGCTCCGCCTGCCAGCGGCCGAGATACGTCGCCTCCGACCTCCAGCGAGGGATCGAGATAGTGCTGGATCAAATGATCGACGTGGGCGGGTGACGCCACGGGCGTCACCTGATTGACCTGGAACACACCGGTCCGCCCGCGCTGGTAGCGCAGATTGAGGTGCGCCGTGCGGTCCGCATCCGAGCCCAGCGCCCAGCTCAACGCGGCGAAGGGCAGGCGATTATAGAAGTGGTTCCTCTTGAACCGAGTCTCGACCAGGGGACCGTCGGCGGGCACGAACACCTGGTCGGGACCGTCCTGATAATTGTCATTGTTGCCCAAGCCGGCGGACAGGTTGAAAACCGACGGGCCGCGCTGGATGACGACGGAACCACTGGCCGTCGGATTGAGGCCGCCTATGAAAAAGCGGCGGGCGGCTACGGTCAGATTGCCTTCGATCCGCCCGCTGCGGCCGGCTGCAAGGATGATGTTGAGAACCTGGTTCTTGCCCGCGTAATCGGCGCCGTAGAGATTGCCGGGCCCGACCTCGACGCGGGAGACCTGGTCGGCCGGAATCTTCGCAAGGGTCTGATCCAGCCCTTCCGACTTGTTGCTCGGCCGCTGGCCGTTGATCACGACATTTCCGGCAGCGCCGGCAAATCCGCGAACGTCGCTATTGCCGAGGTCCAGCGCAAAGCCAGGGACTCGTTGCGCGATGTCGAGCGCGCTGCGCGGGGCGTATTGCTTGAAGAACGCCGCGTCATAAACGGTCGTGCGGCTGACTACGGCCGGCGCCACGGCTGCGCCCGGCTGGGCCGCGACGGCCGAGCCGAGCGACAAGGCCGCTGCCCCGGTTGTCGCGAGGAACAATAATCGTGCCACCAAGGCCCCCTGATCCTGTCGATCGGCGGCTAGGGGAGGGTGATTTTTGGAGCGAGCGGCGGTCGATCAATCGGCCAACGATTCTACCAATAGCCGCGCGTCGGTCCACGAACGGCGGACCGGCGTCAGCGCCGCTTTCCGAACAGCTTGATCTGGACCAGTTCATCGACTGGAGGCAGTGGCGCTCGAGGACCCACGGTGGAACGGACGAATTCAGGCGTGATGTTGAGGGCCTTGAGCTGGACGAGGGTATGGACCGGTAGGTTGCGATACCCGATTCGCTGGTAGCCGGCGATGAACTCCGGCGTGATCCCGAGCGCGCGTATCTGCATCAGACCGTCACCGGGGACGTTGGCATAGCCGACGCGCACGAAGCCGGCGAGCCACTGCGGGGTGATTCCGAGCGCCTTGAACTGGATCAGGGTCTCGATCGAGCGCGGCCGATAGCCGATGCTGGCCATTTGGCTGATGTAGGCGCCGTCGACGCCGAGCGCGGAAAGCGCCATCAGGTCGTCGATTGTAGGTGCCGGGTAGCGGGCCGCCGCCACGGCCTCGATCAGATCGCGGCGGGCGTTGACGGCCATCAGCCCGAACGACTGCCCTTCGGTCGGCCGACCGATGCCGCGGCTGACCAGCAGCTGGGTGAAGGCGGGATTGTCGCTGAAGCGGCAATTGCCGGTGGCATGCTGCTTGCCGCCGCTACCGGCGCAATCGAGCCGTCCGGCGTCGCGCACTATGGCGAACCGAATCGGCCGCGTGCCGGAGCCGCGAAAGGAGGACACCTCCAACCCAATGAGGTCGGATGGCATGAGCCCCGCCGACCAATTGTCGTCATGCTTGCCATGAGCGTCGTCACGGAAGTGCGCCTGGATCCGATCGCTGCCGCCGCGCTGATCGAGGGCAAAATGGATCCCGTCAGTAGAGGCCGCGAGGGATGCCGAGGTTACAGTCGCGAACGCGAAAAGCGTCGCTCCGGCACAGACGAGATAGCGGTTCATATCGATCTCCGTGGCTGGAGGGTGGGCAAGGTTCGCCCGTTCGCCGGGTGAAGAGCGGCGTAAGGCTGGTTTGAACGAGGATAAGTGCGGCTAGTCGGGCCGCGGGCTAACCGCCGTCGGGATCACCCGACCGAGGCTCGGCGTCACGCTCCTTGAGCTTGATCAGCTGATGGGCGCCGAACAGCTTCATGCCGCTGTTGCGAACCCGCGCGGCATATTCAGGGGTCACTCCAGCCGCGCGCATTTCGATGAAGTCGTCCACGGTTCCGCGGAAGCCGGTCGCGGACATTCCCCGCACATAGTCGGCCGTGAGACCGACAGCGCGCGCCTGCGTGATTTCGTCGGCGCCGAGATTGGGCAGACCGGCTGCAGCCAAGCTGCGGATGTAGTCCGGAGTGACGCCGACGGCACGCATTCCCACGAGGTCGTCGAGACCGGCTTCGCGCATGGATGGCGTGGCGGCCCGCACCGCAGCGACAAATTCCGGTGACAATCCGGTAGCTTTCATCGCCACCATCCGTTCGCCGTCAGGGTCCCGCGACCAGCTTCCGGCGACGGTTGAATGTGCGAACTGATTGGCAGTCGCGAACGCCACCGCGATCGCGCCGTTGGGCGCCTGGGCAACCATCCGCCTCCGGCCCTGCGCGTCGGGCGCGTAGAACGTCACAACCGCGCCGCTGGGAGCGCTCGCAACGGTGGTCCCGTTGTTGGTCACGAAAGTCGCGCCATTGGGAGCGACGAACGCCTCATCGGCGGGGCGGGGAGCAACGCTGGCAACCGCGCTCGCAACCGAGGTCGAGACGCCTTTTGCAATAAGATGCGGCAAGTCTGCAGGCACATCGGCGGCCACCGCGAGCGCAACCGCCGGCGCTCTGCTGGGAAGCGCCGGCGATGCAGCCCATTTGGCCGGCTTAGCCGCTCCTGGAGTTACCGTCAGCGCTGCCAGCGGCGCCGCCACCAGCACCGCTCCGGCAAACACGCCAAGGGTGAACGGGCGGGCGGCGGGGCCACGCACCAATTGGCCATCGAGCACGCGCGCAACGCGCCGGGCGAGCGAGCTCTTGGAGGGCGCGACGCCGTGTGCTCCGAGCAGCAGCCCGGGACATTCGTGGCGCGCGACACCGACCAGCAGCTGGGCGTAATCGGTATCAGCGATGTCGGCTCCGAGCACGCTGTCGTCCGCGGCTTCCTCGCGTAGCTGGTGCGCCTCGCGGGCCAGCACCCAGGCCAAGGGGTTGAACCAGAATAGAGCGGTCGCAACGCGCGCCAGCAGCAGCTTCAGCCAATCCATGCGTGCGACATGCGCCAGCTCGTGGGCGATGATCGCCTCGGCCTCGCTCGTCGCTTCAACGGCGCGGCTATTGAGCAGGATCACCGGGCGCATCAGCCCCCAACTGATCGGCGAAGCGAGGTCGTCGCTGGTGAGCAGTGCGGTCCCATGCTTGAAACCCATGCGGCGCTGGGCGCGGGCAAGGGCGCTCAGCCAATGCCCGTCGACCAGCACTTCGGCGCGGGCGCGAAGCGCAACGAGCCGCGCCCATGCGAGGAGGGTGATGAACAGCAGGATCGCTGCGGGGAGCGCGTAGATGGCCGTCGCGGCCGCGACGGGGCTCAGCGAGGGCCGCACGGGCAAGGCCTTCGAAGCGACCGCAATCGCGGGGGAAGCCATCGGCGTGGCAGCTTTGGCAACGCTTGTTCTCTGCGACGTCTGAACGAGGGGAGCCGTCTCGGCGCTGCTACCCAGCAGCGCAGGAGCCTCGACCCTCCAGCTCGGCAGCGCAAGAGGCGCGAGCGCCATGATTACGAGCGCAAGCAGGCCGATATGCGCAACCCATGACCTCTCCGCCGCCGAGCGGGTCTTCATCAGACGCAGAAGACCGAGAGTGAGGCTGGTAATCAGCAGCGATTTCAGCGCGATCTCGACAAGCACATGCATCACTTGCCCCCTTTTGCCTTGCGTGCGCGGGCGATCATTTGCTCGAGCTCGTCGAGCTCTTCTTCCTTGAGCTTATCGGACATGCCGAGAAGCGCACTCGCGGCGCTTGCCGCGGAGCCGTCGAAAAACACCCGCACGATATCGCTCAGCGCCGACTTCTTGGCGACGGTGCCGGATACGACCGGGCTGTAGACATAGCCGCGGTCCGATTCGGTGCGCTGGACGAAGCCCTTGTCTTCCAGCCGCTTGAGCATTGCACGGACCGCGGACCCGCTGAGTTGCACCGGCAGCGCCGCGCAAATGTCGGCGACGGGGAGCGCGCCCCGCTGATACAGGATGTCGACGATCTGGCGTTCGCGCGGCGGCAGCTTGCTCAGCAATTCTTTTCCCCTCGAGCGACAGGTGCGCCGCGTTCAGGCAGAAGCAGTGCTACATTTGTAGCGTGAATGCAAGATGAATGTCCGTGCACTTGGCGGATGGGGTGGGATTCGAACCCACGGACGCTTGCACGTCGCCGGTTTTCAAGACCGGTGCCTTAAACCGCTCGGCCACCCATCCGTGGGCGAGGCTATCGCCCGTCGAGCCGAGCCGTGCAAGGCGCGGGGTGAACCAAGCTGGCGCTATGCGGGTTCTGCCCTAGCCTCGGTTGTATTGAGGAGGACGCGTTGGGCTTGAACGGGTGGGGAATCATCGGCTTGGCGGCGGCATCGCTGAGCTCCGCGGCGACGAGCGTGAACCTCTCGACCAATGCACCGCCGGTCCAGCTGGCGCAGGCAAGCGGCCTCGAACCCGCCTACAGCCAGGCCGCGCCCGCGATGGATCCCTGGTACGGCTACAAGCTGCGCCTTGCTGCGCTGGCGCGCCAGCAGGGCGTGCGCGAGTCGACCATTCAGGCAAACGTGCCGGGCCTCAGCAAGAACGAGCGAGTGACCGAGCTCGAGCGGACGGAGCCCACGGCCCACAGCAGCGGCGGTGTGGTCGGCGCGCTCGAACCTTATTTGCGATCCCATGTCACCGGCTCGCTGATCCGCCGCGGGCGCGACAATTATGCCGACCATTATGATGCGCTGCGGGCGATCGACGCACGCTATGGCGTCGACCCTGCGGTGTTGATCGCGATCTGGGGCGTCGAGACCAGCTATGGCACCGTCACCGGCAGCACCGACCTCCTCGAGGCGCTCGCCAGCCTCGGCTATTACGGCCGCCGCCGCGATTTGTTCGAAAGCGAGTTCGTTGCGACGCTCAAGCTGATGGACCAGGGCGTACCGCGTTGGCGCCTCAAGGGCAGCTGGGCCGGCGCCACCGGCTATCCGCAATTCATGCCGTCGGTTGTGCTGAGGCTCCGCGCCGACGGCGACGGCGACGGTTATTCCGACATCTGGTCAAACGAGCTCGATGGCCTTGCCTCGATCGCCGCTTATCTGCGAGATGCGGGGTGGAAGCCGAATACGACGTGGGGAATCCGCGTGCGAACTCCCGTGAATCTCAACCGCGCCGCGATCGTCAGCCGGACGACGGCGCCGCGCTGCCCTCAGGTCTATCGTCGGCACAGCCGCTGGCTAACCATGCGCGAATGGCGCTCGCTCGGCATCGCTCCGCTCGGCCGCTCGCTCCCGGACAGCGAGATGGCGAGCCTGATCGAGCCCGACGGCCCCGACGCGACGGCCTTCCTGCTGACCACCAACTATCGCGCCATCCTCGATTACAATTGCTCGAATTTTTACGCGATTTCGGTGGGGCTGCTGGCGGACGCGATTGCTGGGCGATAGACAGGGATTCCCCGCCCCAAGCCCAAGGATTCTGGTCCCTTACATGCGCCGCTTTGCACTCACCTCCGCCGCCGCTTCTCTGCTTGCCGCCACTGCCGCTCCGGCTGCGGCGCCGCAGTTCGATACACCGGCAAAATATGCCTATCTGATCGATCTCTCGTCCGGCGCAACGCTCTACGCAAAGAACCCGGACGCGCGCATGCCGCCGGCATCGATGGCCAAGATGATGACGACGGAGGTGGCGTTCGAGTTGATCGACAAGGGGCAGCTGCCCTTGAACAAGATGTGCACGGTGCGTCCGGAGACTTGGCAGAAGTGGCACGGGCCCGCCGCCGGATCGACCATGTTCCTGTCTCCCAACGAGCAGGTCAGCGTCGAGAATTTGTTGAAGGGCATCGTCACGCTGTCGGGCAATGACGCCTCGGTCGTGCTTGCCGAATGCATCGCCGGCACCGAACCGGCCTTTGCCGACCAGATGAACGCGCTCGGGCGGAAGCTCGGCCTTAACAACAGCCATTTTGGCACTGCCAACGGCTGGCCTGACAATGGCGTGACTTACGTGACCGCGCGCGACCTCGCGACGCTCGCCCGGGCGACGATCGAACATCACCCGAGGCTCTACAAGGAATTCTACTCGCTCCCGAGCTTCACCTGGGGGCACACGCTCGGCTCCAACCAGGACATCACGCAGCAGAACCGCAACCCGATCCTCGGCCACGTGCCCGGCGCCGACGGCCTCAAGACCGGCCACACCGACGAAGCCGGCTACGGCTTCACGGGCTCGGCCGACCAGAACGGACGCCGGCTGATCGAAGTCGTCGCCGGCCTGCCGAGCTGGGACGCACGCGTCCAGGAATCGACTCGGCTGATCCAGTGGGGCTTCGGCGCGTGGACCGCGAAGCCGCTGTTCGCGCAGGGCGCGAACGTGGGTACCGCCAAGGTCCAGATGGGCAGCTCGAGCCAAGTGCCATTGGTGGCGCCGCGCAATCTCGCCGTGACCGTGCCCGCAGGCCTGTCGAACGGCCCGATCCAGACGAGGATCCGCTACGAAGGGCCGCTGGTCGCGCCGATCGCCAAGGGGCAGGAAGTGGCGCAGCTGGTCGTCACGACGCCGGACACACCGCCGCAGGTCGTGCCTTTGGTCGCCGGCGCTGATGTCGGCCGTGCGGGATTCTTCGGCCGCGTCTGGCTCGGGCTCAAGCAATTGTTCGGGATGGCGTGACGGCAAGCGCACGGTTCATCAGCCTCGAGGGCGGGGAAGGGGTCGGCAAGTCCACGCAGGTCCGCGCGCTCGCCGAGGCGCTCGAGGCACGCGGCGTTGATGTCACCGTCACCCGCGAGCCTGGCGGCAGCGAGGGCGCCGAGAGGATCCGCGAGCTGCTGCTGAGCGGAAGCGACGACCGCTGGGGAGCGCAGGCCGAGGCGTTGCTGTTCGCCGCCGCGCGCGCCGATCATGTCGAGAAAGTCATCAGGCCGGCGCTGGAGGCGGGGCGATGGGTTCTTTCCGATCGCTTCATCGACAGCTCGCTCGCATACCAGGGCGGAGCCGGCGGGCTCATTATCGAAGCGGTCCGCGCGATCAACGCCTTCGGCATCGGCGATTGCTTCCCTGACCGCACGCTGGTCCTGACGCTCGAGGAAGGCGCCGACCGCGCCCGCTCGCGCGATAGTGAGGGCAGCGACCGCATCGGCAGCCGAGCCGACGAATATCACCGCAAGGTCGCTGCGGCCTTCCACATCATCGCCGCCGAGGAGCCGGAACGCGTCAGGCTGATCGACGCCTCGGGAGCGCCCGACACCGTCACGCAGCGCCTGCTTGAAGCAATCGAGGATCTGCTGCCGTGATCGTCGGTCAGGACGCCATCGAGCAATTCGCAAGCGCCTGGAGCTCGCGCAGGCTACACCACGCCTGGCTCCTTGCCGGGCCGAAGGGCGTCGGCAAGGCGAGCTTCGCGTTTGCCGCGGCCAAGCGCGTGCTCGCCGAGGCCGCGGGCCCGCCGTTCGCCATGCCTGGGCTCGGCACGGCCGGCGATCACCCGATGGTCAAGCTCGTCCAAGCCGGGAGCCACCCCGACATGCGCTGGCTCGAGCGGCTGGTGAACGAGAAGACCGGCAATCTCGCGCGTAACATCAGCGTCGACCAGGTTCGGAGCCTTGCCGATTTGTTCGACCTCAGCCCGTCGATGTCCGACTGGCGGGTCGCGGTGATCGACACCGTCGACGAGCTTGAGCCGTCCGGTGCCAACGCGCTGCTCAAGATGCTTGAAGAGCCGCCGCCGAACAGCCTGTTCTTCCTCGTCAGCCATGCGCCGGGGCGCCTTCTTCCGACCATCCGCTCGCGCTGCCGCCGCCTCGATTTCTCAAACCTTGGCGATGACGCCATGACGTCAATCCTGATCGACAAGGCGCCCGAGCTCGGCGAGCCGGAACGGCGGCGGATCATCGCTATGTCGGGCGGGTCGGCGGGAAGGGCGCTCGCCTTCGCCGAGCTCGGCCTAGCCAAGCTCGAGGATGCGGCCCTGGCGATCCTTCGTCAGGGCGATCCCACCAACGCGCGGCGCTCGGACCTCGCCCAGGAGCTCGGCAAGAAAGGCGCGGCCGACCGCTACTCCGCCTTCCTCGACCTTGCACCGTCGCTGATCGCCCGGGAAGCGCGCAGGCTGGAGGGTGCGCCGCGTGAACGTGCACTCGATTCCTACGCCAAGGCGCGAGAGCTCGCCGCGATCGCGCCGCGCCTGTCGCTCGACCCCGCGGCCACCGTGTTCCAGATCGGCGGCATCCTCGCCGAGGTCGCGCCGCCGGCTTCCTTGAAGCGCTAGACATGCACCGCTAGGTGCGGGGCACATGGCCGAGCCCTTCTACATGACGACGGCGATCAGCTACCCCAACGGGCCGCCGCACATCGGCCACGCCTATGAAGCGATCGCCGCAGACGCCATGGCCCGGTTCCGCCGCAGCCAGGGACGCGACGTGAAGCTCGTCACCGGGACTGACGAACACGGCCTGAAGATGGTCCAGGCGGCACGCGCGGAGGGCCGCGATACGCTTGAATATGCCGACGAAATGTCAGCCTATTTCCGCGATATGTATGATCTGCTTAATATCTCGTACGACGCGTTTGTACGGACCACCGAGCCGCGCCACGAGCGCGCAAGCATCGCGATCTGGGAAGCGATGGAGGCCGCAGGCGACCTTTACCTCGACCGCTATGAAGGCTGGTATTCGGTTCGCGATGAAGCCTTTTACGACGAGAGCGAGCTTATCGGGGGAGAGGGCGGGGAGAAACTGTCGCCGCAAGGAACGCCGGTCGAATGGACCGCCGAGGAGACCTGGTTCTTCCGCCTGTCCAAATATCAGCAGCCGCTGCTCGACCTCTATCACGACAATCCGGCGTTCATCCGCCCCGAAACCCGGCGCAACGAGGTGCTGCGCTTTGTGGAGGGTGGACTGAAAGATCTCAGCGTGTCGCGCACCAGCTTCGACTGGGGCGTGCCCGTGCCCGGCTCGCCCGGCCACGTGATGTACGTCTGGGTCGACGCGCTGACGACGTACATGACCGGCGTCGGCTATCCCGACGAGCAGGATGAGTTCGAACGCTACTGGCCTGCGGACGTCCACCTCATCGGCAAGGACATCGTCCGCTTCCACGCGGTCTATTGGCCGGCCTTCCTCATGTCGGCGAAGCTGCCGCTGCCGCGGCAGGTGTTCGGCCATGGCTTCCTGCTCAGCCGCGGCGAGAAGATGTCGAAAAGCGTTGGCAATGTCGTCGATCCGATCGCTCTGGCCGAGCGCTTCGGGGTCGATCCGCTGCGCTACTTCCTGCTCCGCGAAGTGCCGTTCGGGCAGGACGGCAGTTACAGCGCTGAGGCAATCGTCAACCGCGCGAACGCCGAGCTTGCGAATAGCTTCGGCAATCTCGCGCAGCGCACATTGTCGATGGTTCACAAGAATCTGGGCGGTGTTCTTCCAGCACCGGGAGAGGCCGGTGCCGACCTCGAATTGCTCGGGCTCGTGCATGAGGCGTCGCGCAAGGACGTGCCCGAAGCGTTCGACCGTTTCGCTTTCTCGGTCGGCATCGAAGCCTGGCTGCGCGCGGTGTTCGCCTGCAACCAATATGTCGACACGCAGGCGCCGTGGGCTCTGCGCAAGACCGACCCCGAGCGGATGGCCGCGGTTCTCGGAACGCTCGTTGCAGCCGTGCGCGAGTTGGCGCGCGCAATCGCGCCTGTGATCCCACACTCTGCCGATAAGCTGATGACGCTGATCGACGCGGGCGAGGGGGGGGCGCCGATCGCGCAGCCGGTGCCGTTGTTCCCGCGGCTCGAGCTGCCGGAGGACGAGGAGGAGGCAGCATGAGGCTGATCGACAGCCACTGTCACCTCAATTACGAGGGCCTCGTCGAGCGCCAGGCCGAAGTGCTTGAGAACGCGCGCGAACGCGGCGTGACTGGCTTCCTCAACATCTCGACCCGCGAGCGTGAATGGAATGACGTCATCGCAGTCGCCGAGCGCAATCCGGACGTCTGGGCCACGGTTGGGGTCCATCCCCACGAAGCCGACGCCCATCCTGACCTCGGCGCCGCTGCGTTGGCGGAGGCCGCGGACCACCCGCGCGTGATTGCGATCGGCGAATGCGGGCTCGATTATTATTACGACAAGTCCGATCGCGCCGCCCAGCGGGACCGCTTCCAGGCGCATATCGAGGCGGCGCGGCAAACCGGGCTGCCGTTGGTCGTCCACACGCGCGAGGCGGAATCCGATACGGCCGAGATCCTTGATGCTGCGGTGAGGGAAGGGGACGTCACCGGCGTTCTCCACTGTTTCACCGGCTCGGCCGAGCTCGCGCGCAAGGGCCTCGACCTCGGCTTCTACGTGTCGCTGTCAGGGATCGTGACCTTCAAGAACGCCGCCGACCTCCAGATGACGGCCCAATGGCTGCCGGCTGACCAGATGCTGGTTGAAACCGACTCGCCGTTCCTCGCGCCCGTCCCGCACCGCGGGCAGAAGTGCGAGCCGGCGTTCGTCGCGGATACGGCGAGCTATGTTGCTCAGTTGAGGGGCGAGGATCCGGAACAGCTCGCCGACGCGACCACAGCGAACTTCTTCAGACTGTTCAAGAAAGCCCAAGAGCCGACAGCGTGAAGGTCCGGATCTTAGGATGCGGCACGTCGACCGGCGTGCCGAAGATCGGCAACGAATGGGGCCTGTGCAACCCATCGGAGCCGCGCAACACCCGGCTGCGATCGTCAATCCTGGTCACAAGCGGCGGCGAGCGCATACTCGTCGATTGCGGCCCGGACCTGCGCCAGCAGCTGCTCGCGGCGGAGGTCGGATTGCTCGACGGCGTCATCATCACCCATACCCACGCGGACCATTGCCACGGCCTCGACGAGCTCCGGCCCGTGTCGCAGGCGATCGGTCGCGCGGTGCCGCTTCATGCCCGCGCAGAGGTCCTTGACGAGCTCAGGCTGGGGTTCGCTTATGCATTCGAGCAGTCGGACTTCTACCGCCCCATTGCCGAGGCTCTGGAGCTGGGCGAGGAATTGCGCTTCGGCGAGGCCCGAGTGCGCTTTACCGATCAACCGCATGGCGGGCCGACCTCCCTCGGGCTGCGCTTCGACGAAGGTGAATATTCAGTCGGTTACGCTATAGATTTCAGCGATTTAAGCGACGAAATGGCAGCGCTATATGAAGGCGTCGACGTGTGGATCGCCGATTGCCTGACTCGTAAGCCGCACCCGACCCACATGCATCTCGACGGCGTGCTTGGCTTTGCGCGGGACCTTCGCGTCGGCCAGGTTTATCTTGTCCACATGGGGAACGGCCTCGACTATCGGACGCTTGTGGCCGAGCTGCCCGACTGGGCCGCGCCGGCTTACGATGGGCTCGAGTTCGCCTCATGATGACCAACGACCTGATGCTCGGTGGGGTCTATCTGCTCATGGCTGTGATGCTCGTCTTCGGGGCACTGATGGCGCGCCGAGAGCCCGCGGCGAGGATGTTCACCATGGCGCTCGCCTGGGTCGCGATCTTCGCCGCGGGGTTCGTGCTGTTCACCTTCCGTGACAATTTCGGCTGGGTTGCGCAGCGGCTCAAGGCCGAAGCGGTGGGGACGCCGGTGCAGCAGGGGCGGGAAACGCGGATCCCGATGGCGATCGACGGCCATTTCTGGGTCACCGCCAAGCTCAACGGCCGTGACGTCAAGTTCCTGGTCGACAGTGGCGCGACCATGACCACCGTCGATCGCCAGACCGCCAAGGAGGCGCGCGTGGAGATGTCGCCGCGGCGCGATCAGTATGTCCGCACCGGCAACGGCGTAATCCGCGTTGCCAGCGGACGCGCCGCGAGGCTGACCGTCGGCGGGATCACCAGGCACGATGTCGGGCTCGAGATCGCCGACAATGACGATCTCAACGTCCTCGGCATGAATTTTCTGTCCTCGTTGAGCCGCTGGGGAGTGGAAGGGCGATGGCTGGTGCTGGTCCCCTGACTATGTATGCACTTTACATAATGACTATTATCATACTTCCGGATGATCAGAGCCAAGGGGCCCCAAATGCCGGTTGAGCCGATGGACAGGTTGGTCGAGATCATGCGCCGCCTCCGCGATCCGGTCAGCGGCTGCGAATGGGATACGGTCCAGACGTTCGAGACGATCGCTCCCTACACGATCGAGGAGGCCTATGAGGTGGCCGACGCCATAGCGCGCGGCGACATGGACGCGCTCGCCGACGAGCTCGGCGATCTCCAGCTCCAGGTCGTGTTCCATGCCCGACTGGCGGAGGAAGCCGGCCTTTTCACGCTCGACGAGGTCCTCGAGCGGATCTCCGCCAAGATGCAGCGCCGCCATCCGCACATCTTCGGCACTGCCGAGCATGGCGGCCATCATCTATGGGAGAAGATCAAGGCCGAGGAGCGCGCCGCCAGCCCCGACAAGAGCGCGTTGGCCGGCGTTGCGTTAGCGCTTCCCGCGCTGGAACGGGCAGCGAAGCTCCAGCGGCGTGCCGCTCGCGTCGGCTTCGACTGGCCAGACGCAACCGGGCCTCGCGCCAAGATCGACGAGGAATTGGCCGAACTCGACGCCGAGACCGATCACCAGCGCAAGCTCGAGGAGCTCGGCGACCTGCTGTTCGCCGTCGTCAACCTCGCACGTCATCTCAACGTCGAGCCGGAAACTGCGCTTCGGGAAGCCAGCCGCAAGTTCGAGCAGCGCTTCCGCGCGATCGAGCTGGAACCCGGCTTTGCCGACCTGCCGCTCGACGAGAAGGAAGCTTTGTGGGTCCGGGCCAAGAAGGCTCAGGCGGACTCCAGCGCCTGAAACCTAGCCCAATTGTCGGGCGACAAGCGCACCGACAGCTCGAGCTGGTCGTGATCGACGCGCTGGTCGAGCACCTCGCCGCGCGAATGCAGCCAGGCGATCCGTTCGCCGGCGCTTGCGGGCACGCGGATCCGGTGCACCTGCTCGCCGCTGCGGAGCATGTCGGCCATGCGCTCGCGAAGCTGCTCGAGACCCTCGCCGGTCACCGCCGAGATCGGAACGGCGTCATCGCGCCTGTTCGCTTCCTCGCCAAGCCGCTCGCGCTCCTCGGCCGGCAACAGATCGATCTTGTTCCACGCTTCGATCCGCGGCGGAGCGCCTTCTTCTGCGAGCCCCAATGAGGTCAGCACATCATTGACGTCCTCGCGCTGCGCCTCACGGTCGGGGTGCGCCATGTTGCGCACGTGGACAAGCAGGTCGGCCTCCCGCACCTCCTCCAGCGTCGCTCTGAACGCGGCGATGAGCTCGGTCGGAAGGTCGGACACGAACCCGACCGTGTCCGACAGGATCACCTTGTCGAAACCCGGCAGGCGAATGTCGCGCATGGTCGGGTCGAGGGTCGCAAACAGAAGGTTCTCGGCGAATACAGCTTCGCCCGTCAGCCGATTGAAAAGCGTGGATTTTCCTGCATTCGTATAACCGACCAGTGCAATCACCGGCCACGGCGCGCGCTGCCGCCGGTCGCGGTGCAGCGAGCGCGTCCGCTTTACCTGTTCAAGTTCCCTGCGAATTCGGGCCATCCGGTCCCGGATGAGGCGGCGGTCCGCCTCGATCTGGGTTTCGCCGGGTCCGCCAAGGAAGCCGAAGCCGCCCCGCTGGCGCTCGAGGTGGGTCCAGCTGCGCACCAATCGGCCCGCCTGGTAATCGAGATGGGCGAGCTCGACCTGCAGCCGCCCCTCGGCCGTCGCTGCGCGCTCGCCGAAAATCTCGAGGATCAGGCCGGTGCGGTCGATCACCTTGGTGCCCGCCTCATCCTCGAGGTTCTTCTGCTGGATCGGGGTGAGCGCGGAATCGACGATCAGCAGGCCTGCCCCCTGCTCTTTGGCGATGCTCGCGATCTCCTCGACCTGGCCTTTGCCGAGCAAGGTTGCGGGCCTGACCGTTCGGACCCGCAGCGGCCGCGCCGCCACGACCTTGATGCCGATCGCCTCGGCGAGTCCTTCCGCTTCCTCGACCCGCGCGTCGGCCGAGCGGCGTGAGCCCTCGCGCGGCAGCTCGGGCACCGCTATCACCGCCCGCTCGCCGCGCGCGACCTCGATCGCGCCATTGCCGTCGAACGCGTTCAGGACGGCTCCTCCTCAGCTTCGCCGGCGGCGTCTGGGCCGAGGCTCAGCGGATGCGCCGGCTGCAGGGTCGAAATCGCGTGCTTGTAGACGAGCTGAACCTGGCCGCCGCGCTCGAGCACCAGGCTGAACTGGTCGAAACCGCCAACTGCACCCTGAAGCATCACGCCGTTGACGAGGAACAGGGTCATGCGCTCGCTCTCTCGCGCGGCCGCGGCGAGGAACAGGTCCTGAAGGCTTGCCTTGGCGCCGTCGACGGCTGCGGAAGAGGCGACGAAGTCCGCTGGCGTCTCCGCCGGCATGATGGTCGACACCGAATGTTTGTAGACGAGCTGCGAAGTGCCCTCACGGCGCAGCAGGAGCGAGAAAGCGTCGAACCACGTGACAATACCCTGAAGCTTGACGCCCTTCACCAAGAAAACGGTGACCGGGACCTTGGCGCGCCGCAGGCTGTTCAGGAAATGGTCCTGCAGGCTCAGCGATCGCGGGGCCATTGCACCACCTCCTACTCCTCTCCTTCCCTCTTATCGCCGATACCCAAGGCCTTGAGCTTGCGGTGCAATGCCGAGCGCTCCATCCCGATGAACGACGCCGTGCGCGAGATGTTGCCGGAAAATCGCCGAATCTGGATCTTCAAATACTCGCGCTCGAACGATTCGCGGGCTTCGCGCAGCGGGCTTCCCATGATCGCCATGGCGGAGTTAGCGCCGCTCATCGCGCTCTGATTGTCGAGGATCTCGGGCGGCAGCAGGTCGACCTCGATCGAGGCGGCCCGATCGCCAGGCGCGAGGATCAGGGTGCGCTCTATGATGTTCCGGAGCTGGCGGACGTTACCCGGCCAATCGTGGGCCTGGAGCGCCGCAACCGCTTCCTCGGAGATGGTCGGCGCCGGCATCCTCCGCTCGGCGGCGATGCGCGCGAGAAAGTGACTGACCAACTCGGGAATGTCCTCGCGCCGCTCCCTCAGCGGCGGAAGCTTCACCGGCACGACGTTCAGGCGGTAGAACAGGTCCTCGCGGAAGCGTCCGGCCGCGATTTCGTCCTGGAGATTGCGTGAGGTCGCCGAGAGCACTCGCACATCGACCTTGACCGGGCGCTGGCCGCCGACCCGGTTATAGCTCTGATCGGCGAGGACGCGCAGAATCTTGCCCTGCGTCGTCAGCGGCATGTCAGCGATCTCGTCCAGGAACAGGGTGCCGCCATGGGCATGTTCGAGCAGTCCCGGGCGCATCACCCCATCCGTCTCGCTGCCGAACAATTCCTCCTCGACGCGGTCCGGGCTCATCATTGCAGCCGACAGCACGATGAAGGGCGCACGGGCGCGCGGGCTCCACTGATGGATCATCCGCGCAGCAATCTCCTTGCCGACGCCGGCGGGCCCCGAAATCAAGACCCGGCTCCCGGTCGGAGCGACCCGCTTCAGCGTCGCGCGAACCGTGTTGATCGCGACCGAATTGCCTTGAAGCTGGTCCTCCTGTCCGACCTGGAGCCGCAGCGTCTCGTTCTCGCGGCGGAGCCGGTCGGTCTCGGTCGCGCGGTCGACCAGATAGATGAGCCGCTCGGCCTCGAACGGCTTTTCGATGAAATCGACGGCCCCTTGCCTGACAGCCGCAACAGCTGTGTCGAGATTGCCGTGGCCAGAGATCACCAGCACGGGCAGCGTCGGATCGCGCTGCTTGATCTCCTGGAGGAGCTGCAGCCCGTCGAGCTTCGATCCCTGGAGCCACACGTCGAGCAGCACCATCGATGGGCGCCGCTCCTCGATCGCGTCCAGCGTCTGGGTGCTGTCGGCGGCGGCGCGGACCGCATAGCCCTCGTCCTCCAGCACTCCACTAACGAGCTCACGAATGTCAGCCTCGTCGTCAACCACGAGCACTTCAAGCGCCATCAAGCTTCCTCATCATTATCAGGATTGTGTTCGGCGTCGGCGGCCGGACTGGCCGCGGCGAGCGCCGCGAGCTTGGCCGTGTCGAAGGAAATATGCACATGCGTGCCGCCGCCGGGGCGATCGAGGAAAGCGATCTGGCCCATGTGCTCCTCGACGATCTTCTTGACGATCGCGAGGCCGAGGCCGGTCCCCCTCACCCGCGTCGTCATGTACGGCTCGGTCAGCCGCTCGCGGTCCTCGGGTAAGCCAATGCCGGTGTCGAGCAGGTCAATGATCAGCTGCGAATCGTCCCGCTGGAGCTTGAGTTCAACGCGATCGCCCGACAAGCTATGCTCACCACGTTTACGCCTTGTTTCAATTGCTTCCACAGCGTTTTTTACGATGTTTGTGAGCGCCTGCGCAAGCTGCCTGCGATCGCCGACCATGCGGAACTCGCCTTGCGGTGGTTCGAGCGTAAAGCTGATCGCCGGATGCGCCACCTCATGCAGGAACAAGGCCTGGCGCGCGATCTCGTGGACATTCTCCTCGCGGAACACCGGCTTGGGCATGCGCGCGAAATTGGAGAATTCGTCGACCATGCGCCTCAGGTCCCCGACCTGGCGGACGATTGTCGCGGTCAGCCGCTCGAACGTCTCCTTGTCCGAGGTCACTTGAAGACCAAAGCGTCGCTGCAGCCGCTCGGCGGCCAGCTGGATCGGGGTGAGCGGGTTCTTGATCTCATGCGCGATGCGCTGAGCAATGTCCGACCAGGCGGCGCGACGCTGGTCCGACAGTTGGTCGGTGATGTCGTCGAAGGTCAGGACCGAGCCGTCCTGGTAGCGCACGCGTTTGACCGCCAGCGTCCGCTGGCCGCCGTCGCCGGTGATGAGGACGTTGGCCTCCGACTGCTCGCCGCGCATGAACTCATCGAGCTCTGGCGAGACTGAAACGAGCCCCTTCCCCTCGATCTCGGCCTGGCCCTTTTGCAGGAAGGTCTCGGCCGATCGATTGAGCAGCAGGATTTGAAGCGCGCTGTCGACGGCGACGACCCCCGCGGTCACGCTCGACAGCACGGCTTCGATGAACGCTCGACGAGTGTCGAGCTGGGTGTTGGCGGCGCGCAGGGCATTGGTTTGCTCCTCGAGCCGCTCGGTCATGCGGTTGAACGCGGCGGCCAGTGTCTGGACCTCGTCTCCGCTCTTGGTGACCGGGACTCGCGCCGAAAAGTCGCCGGCCTCGATCCGTCCCGCAGCAGTAACCAGTTCGCCGACCGGACGCACGAGCCGGTCGGCGAGCCGCAGCGCGGTCAGGATCGACCCGCCGACGCTAATCAGCGCACCGAGCAACAGCGCCGCAGTGAAGCGCAGTTGGTTGACGCGCGAGCGGGCAAGCGG
>JBJMVJ010000168.1:0-7065 GCA_045810685.1 Sphingomonas sp. | reverse complement strand
GCGCCGGCAAAACGCTGCGGCAGCGAGACTTCCCGGTAGCGGCCGATTTCCACCATGTGCCGGCTTTCGATGGCCGGCGTCGCGGACGACAGGATGACGGGAATGTCTTCGAACTTGCCGCGCATTACGGCCGTGTCGCGGGCGTGATACTGGACTCCGTCCTCCTGCTTGAAGCTCGGCTCATGCGCCTCATCCACAACGATCACGCCCAGGTTCGGGTAGGGCAGGAACAAGGCGGAGCGGGCACCGACGGTGACCTTGGCTTCGCCGCTTGCGATCCCGCGCCAGGCGCGGCGGCGCTGCGATGAGCGCAGGTCGGAGTGCCACGCGACAGGCGCGCAGCCGAACCGCGCCTCAAAGCGCTTGAGGAAGGGCTCGGTGAGCGCGATCTCCGGGAGGAGGACGAGCGCCTGCTTCCCCTGGCGAAGGCACTCAGCGATGGCCTCGAAATAGACCTCGGTCTTGCCGGAGCCCGTGACTCCGTCGAGCAGGACGGGGTCGAAGCCCTTGCCGACTGCGGAGGCGAGGCTGTCCGCCGCCTCCCGCTGGTCGGGGTTGAGGTGGGGCGGAGCGTGTTCGGGATCGGGGCAGGCGAGGGGACGGTCGGCATCGACCGCCACCGCCTCGAGCGCGCCGGCATTGACCAGCCCGCGAAGAACGCCGTCGCTGACATGGGCATGATCGGCGAGCTCGCGGATGGTGCCCTGCCGCCCTTCGAGCGCCGCGAGCGCTTTCTCGCGCTGCGGAGTAAGCCGGCCTGGAACGTGGCCGGTCGGCCGGTATTCAGTGAGCTGGCGGGGTCCATCGAGCGCGGCCGAGGAGGGAAGGACCATGCGCAGCACCGAGGCCAGCGGCGCCAGATAATAGTCCGCCGTCCACTCGCACAGCCGCCGCAGCGGCGCGGCAATCGGCGGCATGACGACCGCGCCTGCGAGCGGGCGCAGCCGCGAATCCGGGACCTCGTTGGTCGGCAGCCGCTCTGCCTCCCACGCGACGCCGAGCAACTGGCGCGGACCCAATGGCGCGATGACGATCGAGCCGGATTCGACCGCCATGCCCTCGGGCACCCGGTAATCGAGCGGTCCGAGGGCCGCATTCAGCGTCACTACGCGGGCTCGGCGCATGCTCAACGACCGCGAAACGCAGCGAATGCAGCGAGCCTACGCGTGCGCGCATGCGCGCACGAACGAGGACGAAGCGCGCCTCCGCCGAGTTGCACCGAGTGGCGAGCTTTGCTCATCGGCCCGCTTAAGCACAGCAGGCCCGTTGTAGGACAGAGGGGCAATCGCCGTCTGAACTGTGCTAGCGAAGCGGGGTGGATGCCCAGGCGCAATTGGATGCTTTCATCGACCGATATTCGCCGGAGGTGGCAAGCGACGGGCGGCGCGCACTGCAGGCTGTGAAGCAGCGGCTGCCGACTGCAACCAAGCTCGTCTATGACAATTACAATGCGCTGGTTGTCGGTTTCGGCACTAGCGACAAGGTCGGTGATATCATCCTATCGCTGGCGCTGTATCCGAGGTGGGTGACGCTCTTTTTCCTCAAGGGAACGGTGCTGCCGGACCCTCACGGGCTGCTCGAAGGCAGCGGGTCGACCGTCCGAAGTGTCAGGCTGCAGCCAATTTCGCGACTGGATAGCTCCGAAGTCGGCGACCTGATCGATGCGGCGGTCGCGAATGCGTCGCCGCTTCCAGCGATCAGACACGGGCCGCTGATCATCAAATCGATTTCCGCGAAGCAGCGTCCCAGACGATCCGCTTGACCAAGCGATTAGGGTCCAGCGCTTTGGGCTGATACGTCTCTGACCCGGCGAGGGGAGGAATCGAGCGTGGCCGAAGCACAAATACGCCGATTTCATATCCACGCTCCGGCAATCATAGGCCTCGCGAACCTGCCGTTCGGCTTCTATGGAGCGGCCGTCCTGATCACCGTGCCGCAGTTGCTGGCGGCGAGGGGTGTGCCGCAGCCGACGATTGCCGCGATCACCGCCACCGCAATGATTCCAACTTTCTGCGGTTTCCTGCTCGCGCCGATCCTGGACGTGCACTTCAATCGTCGCAGCTACGCGATCTTCTTCGGCCTGCTCACCGCCGGGCTAGCGATGCTCGCGCTTGTAAGCATAGGTAACCTCGGGCGCTTTACGGCATTGCTCGTCGGTGGATTCCTCGCCGCCAATCTCTTCTACAACGCGCTCGGCGGCTGGCTCGGCGATATTGTCGGCAAGGGTGATGAAGGAAAACTCGGCGCCAGCTTTACCATTGGGAACGTCGGCGGTTTCGGCGCGGGCGCGATTGCCTTCATTACGCTGATGCGGTGGCTCCCCGAGCCGTTGGGGGCCGTGGCGGTCGGAGGACTGATCGCGATGCCGGTGCTGCTGTGCCTGTTCATTCAACCGTCGCAGACGCTCAGGCGGGGCGTGAAGGAGAGCTTCGCTTTGCTGTTTCGCGATATTGGCGAGCTGATCCGCAAGCCGGCCGTGCTCCGAACGCTCTTGCTGTTCGGACTGCCTGCTGCGTCCTTTGCGCTGACCAACTCGCTGGGCGGCCTTGGCGCACGCTTTACGGCCTCGGAGCGGTTTGTAGCGGTGATGGCCGGAACCGGGGTAACCCTCGCCGCAATTCTTTCGAGCATGACTGTGCCCTTGATCCTGAAGCGAATTTCGCCTCGGCCGCTTTACCTTGCGATCGGCGGTCTCGGCGCGCTCTTCACTTTGTCGCTGATCCTGATGCCGCGGACACCGGCTGTCTTTGCGCTGGCCCTTGTCGGCGAGAACGTCTTTCAAGCGGCCGCATTCGTTGTTGAATGTACGATCGTGTTCCGCTCGATCGGCGACAACAATCCGCTAGCGGCGACCCAATTTGCGCTGCTTCAGGCGGCAACGTCCTTGCCTATCACCTACATGCAGGCCGTCGACGGCGAGGCTTTCGGTCGAGGTGGGATGGCGGGAATGTTCATGGTCGACGCGGGTCTGTCGCTGGTCGCTTGCGCCGTATTGCTTCCGCTGGTGCTTCGGTGGAATCGGATTGAGCGAACGGCAGTGCCGACGCTTCAGCCGATCGCGGTGTAAGCCGGTTACTTGCCCCGCTTCTTGCGGTGGCTGTCGAGGTCCAGCACCGCTGATTCCTCCTCCGGCTGGAGCAGTCCAAGCCGACGCGCGACTTCCTGATAGGCTTCCTCGACGCCGCCGAGGTCCTGGCGGAAGCGGTCCTTGTCGAGCTTCTGGCCCGACTTGATATCCCACAGGCGGCAGCCGTCGGGGCTGATCTCGTCGGCAAGGATCACCCGCGCATAATCGCCGTCCCACACCCGGCCGAATTCGAGCTTGAAGTCGATCAGGCGGATGCCGATCGCCGCGAACATGCCGGACAGGAAGTCGTTCACCCGGATCGCCATGTCGGCGATGTCGTTCATCTCGTCCTGCGTCGCCCAGCCGAAGCAGGCGATATGTTCGTCGGCGATCATCGGGTCGCCGAGCGCGTCGTCCTTGTAATAATATTCGATGATCGTGCGCGGCAGCTGGGTGCCTTCCTCGATCCCGAGCCGCTTCGACAGCGAGCCGGCCGCGACATTCCTGACCACCACCTCGATCGGGATGATCTCGACCTGCCGGATCAGCTGCTCGCGCATGTTGAGGCGGCGGATGAAATGGGTCGGGACGCCGATTGCGCTCAGCGAGGTGAAGATATGCTCGGAGATGCGGTTGTTGATCACGCCCTTGCCGCTGATCGTGCCCCGCTTCTGGGCATTGAAAGCGGTCGCATCGTCCTTGAAATATTGGATCAGCGTGCCCGGCTCCGGACCCTCGTAGAGGATCTTCGCCTTGCCTTCATAAATCTGGCGGCGGCGAGCCACAGTTCGCGTCACTCCAACGTCAGTGGGAAAAGGAGTGCTCGCTATAAGCGAGGAGGGCGGCGCGTGCTAGTCCGCCCTCCTCATGGGAGTCAGTGATGTGCTGCGCGGTCCTCGACCGATTCCCACGGCCGCGAAAACTGGATCCTGTTGAGGACCTTGGAGCTTTCGCTCACCGTTGCTCCAAACCTTCTCGCGTAGTCGAGGATGGCCGCATTCAGCTCGTGGCGGCCCTCGCGGTAATGACGATCGAAAATCTCGTCGACCATGGTGACCATTCCTTCCTCTCTGCTAGCGCGCGCTCAAAGCGCGATCGGGTAGCTGTCGATGTGGTCGTTGGCGGGGGTCAGCGCCCGCTCGACGATCGCCAGCCGGCAGCCTTCGTCGAGCGCCCGCCAGGAGCGCGCCGTTGAACGCAGCGCCCCAGCCTTCGCGACCTGCTCAACGGGTCCGTGTTCGATGAACGTGCGACTACTCAGGCCATAAGCCATGCCAAGTCTCCTGATCTGTCGGTGGCCGCCGGCGAGGATGGGCTGTAAGGGGAGGGTTAGCCTCGCCGGCGACTTGAAACCCATTTAGGATTCGGTGGGTCGTTGCGCCAATCAAACGCTCGACAGAGGGCATAAAGCAGCCTTATGACAGCGGACGCCGAAGCGGGTCTTCGGCAACGGCAGCTCGAACGAAAGCGATGCGATGCGGCGGCTTCCTCCAATGGCGGCGATCCGGGCCTTCGAAGCCGCCGCGCGAACCGAGAATTTCACGGCCGCTGCGGCCGAGCTCGGCATGACCCAGGCGGCCGTCTCCTATCAGGTGAAAAGCCTCGAGGAGCGCTTGGGAGCGCCGTTGTTCGTGCGCGAGAAGGGGCGGGCGCGCCTGACCCCGCTGGGCGCGCGGCTGCTGCCGGCCCTATCCGGCGCTTTTGACGCGATCGAGGCGGCGTTTGCCAGCCACCGCGAGGAAGACGAGTCGCTGCTGACGGTCACCACCACTCATACCTTCGCCAACACCTGGCTGGCGTGGCGGCTGGGCGGGTTCCAGATGGCCCATAACGACCTTGCGATCAGGATGACCACCAGCAACGAGCTGTGCGATCTGCGCAGTGGCGATGCCGACGTCGCCATCCGCGGCGGCAACGGCGGCTGGGAAGGACTCGAACACCATCGCTTGTTCGAATCGAGCTTCACGCCGATGGCGAGCCCGGAGTGCATCGCCGATGCCGAGCGCAAGCTCGGGCGCAAGCTTGAGCCGCGTGATCTGCCCGACCTGAACCGGATCAGTCCCGGTGACGAATGGTGGGAGCAATGGTTCGCCGACAACGGCGTGGCGGCCGACGATGCGGTTTATCGGCGCCCCGGAATCCGCCTCGAGAACCAGGCGAACGAAGGCCATGCGGCAATGGCCGGCCAGGGCTTTGCACTGCTGACGCCGCTGTTGTGGAAGGGCGACGTCGCCGCCGGCCGCCTGGGTGTCTTGTTTCCCGACCGGGTGTCGGCGCGCGGCTGGGCTTACTGGCTGGTCTACCCGCGCGAGCGCCACATGGTGCCCAAGGTAAAACGCTTCCGCGAATGGCTCATCGCCGAGATGGCGCAGGCGCTTGAAGAGCAGGATGGCGGCTGGGCGACGCAAGGCCGGGTCCCGCCCGCGGCGCAGCGCGGATTGGCCGTCTAGGAGCGCTTCGGCGGCTCGTTGAATATGAGTTTAACGCGCAGAGTTAACGAATCCGCTTTGCATTGTTAACCAATTATGCTTTCGCTTCTGTCGTCAAGCCGACGATTTGGCCGAGTCGCGTCTCCTAATGGGGCGAAAGGAGCGCTGTGGTTCGTTTGGCGTCAGAGGGCCGGGGCAATTGGCGCGCGAATGCGCGGCCGGCCTTGCTTTGCGCCTGCGCCATCGCCGGTCTCGCGACGCAACCGGCGCTTGCTGCACCAAACCATGAGACGCCCGGCGCAGGCGGCAACGCTGCGCTCACCGAGCGCGGGCCGCCTGTCGCTGCTCCGCAAGCTGGGCTCGGCGCGGCAACGGATGATCGGACTGTGGGGCCCGGGAACGGCAAGGCCAACGGCAATGGCAACGGCAACGGTCCGCCCGCCGTGCCGGCCGCTCCTGCCGCGGACGCCGCTGGGCCGCCGCCGCTTACAGCCAACGGCGGAACTTTCGACGTGAAGGTGACACCGCCGGACACGACCCCGGCGGCATCGGACCAGGCACCACCCGCGGACACCAAGCCCGGGCCAGACCTTCCGGCGCAACTGGCATCGCTGCCGCCCAATTTGCCGCCGCCCAGCGCTGCTCAAATTGAGCAAATGCTGGTCACCAGTCAGGCGCCTCCTGCTGCGACGCACGTGGAGGTCGAAAATGGCGCGATCGTACTGACGAGCGCCGGCGCTCACGGGCCGCCGGTTGACGTTGGGCCGCCGCCCGGGATCGGCAACAGCGGCTTTAATGGCAACGGCAATGGCGGCGGGCCAACGTCGCCGCCCCCGCAGCCGTCCGACATCACGCCGCCCGTAGCGCCCGGCAACGGCAATGGGAACGGAAATGCCGGCGGCAATGGGAATGGCGCAGGACCGCCAAGCGGTCCGGGCAACGGGAACGGGAACGGCAATAGCGGCGGCAATGGCAATGGCGCGGGACCGCCAACCGATCCAGGCAACGGCAACGGCGCGGGACCACCCAGCGACCCTGGCAACAGCCATGCAGGCAACGGCAGCGGCAACCCAACGCCTGGCGACCCGTGCGCCGGGGGCACCGGCAATCCGTGCGGGGGCAACAACGGCAATGGCGGGAGCCAGGGCAATGCCGGTCGGCCGACGCAGCCTCCGCCGCCGCCGCCACCTCCTCCGCCGCCGCCACCTTCGGCGGACGGCGGCCAGGACAAGATTCCTCCGGGCGACCCGTGCGCCAAAGGGAACGGAAATCCGTGCGGCGGCAACAACGGTAATGGCGGTGGGCAGGGCAACGCCAATCCGCCGCCACCGCCGCCGCCACCGCCGCCTGACGTAACGCCGCCGCCTCCGCCGCATGAGCCGCCCGGCGATCCCTGCGCCAAGGGCAACGGCTATCCGTGCAACGGCAACAACGGCAACGGCGGCGGCCAAGGCAACGCCAATCCGCCGCCACCGCCGCCGCCACCGCCGCCCGACGTAACGCCGCCGCCGCCGCCGCCTCCGCCGCATGAGCCGCCGGCCGATCCGTGCGCCAAGGACAATGGCAATC
>JBJMVJ010000167.1:0-7018 GCA_045810685.1 Sphingomonas sp. | reverse complement strand
CAGCGCCAGCCCGAAGAAGATCTGGTTGGGCTTGGCCTGCCGCGGCTTGTCGAACTGCGGAACGAGCTCGGTCGGGCGCATGATCGGCCCCGCCACCAGATGCGGGAAGAACGTCACGAACAATGCGTAATTGAGAAAGCTGCCGGCGGGCGCCGAGCGCCTGAGGTACACGTCGAGCGTGTAGGACAGAGTCGCGAACGTATAGAAGCTGATGCCCACCGGGAGGATGATGTCCCAGCCCGGCGGGTGGTAGATGATCCCCAGCGAAGCGGCGACGGTGACGAAATTCTGGACCAGAAAGCCGCCATATTTGAAATAGCCGAGCATGCCGAGGTTCACGACCACGCTGGTCAGCATCCACGCCTTGCGGGTGCGCTCGCGCTTGGCGCGCACCATCCATTGCGCGGCCCACCAGTCGACCACCGTCGAGATCCACAGCAGGATCACGAACGGCGGGTTCCACGCGGCGTAGAACAGGTACGACGCGATCATCAGGTTGATCTTCTTCTGGTGCCACGAGAAGAAGGGCGCGTAGTGAAGCGCCATCACGATCGCGAAGAAAACGAGGAAAGTCAGCGAGTTGAAGATCATCGGGCGCCACTCCGGCGCCCGTCCGCCCCGTCAGTCATACAGCACGCCCCCGAGCCGTACGCATTACTGGCCGCCGAGACTCGGCGGCTGAAGCGGCGACGTTACACGCGGGTTAACCGGCGGCAAGCAAAGAAATCAGTATTGGCCGAAACGGCCCCTCACCGACTGGATCAGCTTCGCGCTGTCGTAACCGACGCCGTCCTTGAACACGACGATCACTTTCTCGACGTCGTTGATGTCCGAGGCCGGGTTGCCCTTGACGATCATCAGGTCGGCATTCTTGCCCGCTGCGATCGAGCCGATGCGGCCCGCAAGGCCAAGGTAGGTTGCGCCATTCAGGGTCGCGATCCTGACCGCCTCGACCGGGGTAAAACCCGCCTCCACCAGCAGCTCCAGCTCGCGCTGGTCGCCGAAACCGGGGATCACCCCGCCGTTGCCGGTCGGGTCTGGCCCGGCCATCAGGAGGCCGCCCGCGGCGACGAATTGCCGCTCGAGGCCGAGGTCGTTCTTGTAGGCCTGCGCGAAGTCGTTGGAGCGCGGCGTCCCGACCCTGCTCGCCGCCAGATTGCGCGAGAACAAATAGGCTTCCTTCGCCTGCGCGGTGAGCACGTCCATCTGCCGCGCTTGAAGCGGCTCGTGCAGCGGAACGCTCTGCGCGAACACAGGCAGCGTCGACGTCAGCGCCACATGATGATCAACGAGCAACTTGATCAGCGCATTCGCTTCCGCACTGCCGGGCGTCATCTTGAGCAGCGTCGGCGTGCCGGTGCCGTCGGAGCATTTGTCCGGCTGCTTGCCGGGATCGAGCTGGGTGTTGACGAAGAAGCCGTGCTCGAGATTGTCGATGCCCAAAGCCACCGCTTCGGGGTAGGTGACCGAGCACAAATGGCCGGTGAGCTTCAGCCCGCGCCGGTGCGCTTCCTTGATCGCCGCGCCGAGCTCGGCGCGCGTGATGTTCATATAAGCTTTGAAGTCATTCACGCCCTGATCCGCCCAGAAGGAAACCTCCTTGCGGGCATCATCGGGCGAGGTGATCACATGGTTCTGGATGAAGAATGCACCGGCGCCCTCTAGGTACGGCCCGGTCACGTCGAGGTGCGGCCCGATGAGATGGCCAGCATCAATCTCGCGCTTGAGGGCAAGGTCGGTGTACGTCTCAACGCTGCCGGTCGTGCGCATCGTCGTGACGCCGTTCGCAAGGTAAAGCCGGGGCGCGCTGAACGTCATTTGCGGGACGATGATTGGCTGTTCGAACTTACCCGTCGCGTCGAGGTTCGGCCGCTGCAGGTAGAACAAATGATTGTGCATCCCCACGAGGCCCGGAAGCGCCGTCTCGCCCGTGCCGTCGAGCGTCCGGTACCCCGCCGGAACCGCCGACCCGGGCGGCAGGATCGCGCCGATCCTCGCTCCATCGATCAGCAAGGTCGCGTCCTCGACCGGCGCGGCCCCGGTGCCGTCGATGATCCGCAAATGCTGGATCGCAATTTGCCCGGCGGGAATGTGCACGAACGGCTGCACGTCGGGCCCGAGCACAGGCGGCGGCGCGAGCACGGGGGCTGCACCAACTGCAGTTCCGACGGCAAGTGCGAGTGCTGCTATCGGCCACGCTGATCTCATGTCCGCCTCCTGTCCCGTCAGGGGCACTAGCATTGCCCTTCGCCAGTTTGAAGGAACCCTCGCGTCGGTCCTCCCGTTCAGGCGCCGTGGACAATGTGCACCCGCTCGAGCGCAAGGCCGCCCTGATCGATCCGCCGCCGGCGGCGCGCGATTTCTATACGGAAGTGCTTGGGCTGATCGCCGCATCCGGCATTCCCACCCTGCTGTCCGGGACCTTCGCGCTGGCGAGCTACACCGGCATCGACCGCCCGACCAAGGACGTCGACATGTTCGCCAAGGCCGGCGACGCGCTGCGGCTGCTTAGCTACTTCCGCGACCACGGCTTCGACACGGTCGTTGTCGACGAACGCTGGCTGGCGCGGATCACCCGCGGCGAGCTGTTTGTCGACATCATCTACAACATGCCGACCAGCTCGACGCACGTCACCGACGAATGGTTCGAAAATGCGCCCGAAACCGAATTGTTCGGCGCCAAGGTGCGGCTCGTGCCCCCAACGGAATTCGTGTGGTCGAAGATCTTCGTTCAGGATCATCACCGCTACGACGGCGCCGACGTCGCCCACATGATCCTCAAATGCCATAGCCAGATCGACTGGAAGCGGCTGCTGTCACGCATGGAGCTCTATTGGGAAGTGCTGCTGATGGCGGTGCTCAACTTCCGCTTCGTCTATCCAAGCGAGCGCGACGTGGTGCCGCGCTGGCTGCTCGATGAGCTGGTCGACCGCGTCCGGCGCCAGGCCGACGTCGCCCCGCCCGCCAAGAAGGTCTGCCGCGGCCGCATCTTCTCCCCGCGCGACTATTCCATCGACGTCGACAAATGGGGCTTCTCCGAAGCTGTCGGCAATCTCCAAGAGCAATATGGCGAATGACGGCAGGCTGCTGCGGGTAGCGGCGATCGGCGATCTCCACGTGCAGGAGGACAGCGTCGCGCCCTATCGCGAGCTGTTCACGGATGTCTCCAACCACGCCGACGTGCTGCTGCTGTGCGGCGATCTCACCAATTTCGGAAAGACCAGGGAAGCCGAGATCCTTGCCGACGACATCAAGTCGTGCACGGTCCCGGTCCTCGGCGTGCTCGGCAACCACGACTACGAATGCGGCCAGCCGGAGGAAGTCGCGAGGATCCTCCACGAAGGCGGCATGACCGTGCTTGACGAGCAGGCGGTCGAGATCGAGGGCGTCGGCTTTGCCGGAGTCAAAGGCTTCATGGGCGGCTACGGCCGCGGCGAGCTGGCGCCGTTCGGCGAGCCCATCGCCAAGCTGTTCGTCCAGGAGGCGCTCGACGAGGCGCGCAAGCTCGAAAACCAGCTGCGCACCCTTCGCACTGAGCGAAGCGTCGCCGTCCTCCATTATTCGCCGATCGAGGGGACCATCGAAGGCGAGCCCGAGGCGATCTATCAATATCTTGGCTCGCAGCGCCTGTGCGACCCGATCGATCGCTTCGACCACGTGAAGGCGGTGGTCCACGGCCACGCCCACCACGGCACCTATGAAGGCCGCACGCCGCTCGGCAAGCCGGTCTACAATGTCGCGCAGTTCGTGGTGAAGCCTCTGTTCGGACGGCCCTATGCGCTGATCGAAGTCTAGGCCGCGGGCCAGTTCTCGAGGATTTCCACGAACCGGCTGAGCCAGGCGTTGGTCTGGTGCCCGTCGACCACCCGGTGATCGATCGTCAGCGTGACATAGGCCATCGGCAGGATGACGATCGCGTCCTCGCCCTCGACCTCGCGGACGATGACTCGCTTTTGCAGCTTGCCGATGCCGAGGATCGCGGCCTGCCCCGCGTGGAGGATGATCGGCGCGGCGAGCAGCGAGCCCGACACTCCGTGGTTGGAGATGGTGAAGCTCCCCCCCGACACGTCGGCGCGCTCGAGCCTGCCTTCGCGGGCGCGGCGGGTCAGGTCGTCCAGCTTTGCGCCGACCTGCTCGAGGCTGAGCGAGCCCGCGTCCTTGACGACGGGGACGACCAGCCCCTTCTCGCCGAGCGCCGTGCCGACGCCCACGTCAATCGTCGGCGAGATGGCAATCCGGTCCTTCTCCCACCGGCCGTTGATTGCCGGCGCAACCGACATCGCATCTGCGGCGGCCTTGACGATGTAAGCGGTGTAGCTGAGCTTCACGCCGCGCTCGGCCATCGCGGCTTTGTGGGCCGCGACGGCGCTGAAATCCGCCTCGAACAACGCGGTGACGTGCGGCGCCTCGCCGACCGCGCGCACCATGTTCTCGGCAATCGCCAGCCGCATCCGGTCGTGCGGGATGTCGCGGGGCGAGAATTGTCGAGGCTGGGCGGTCGCCGGCTGCCCGACGCTCACGACCGTCGCCTCCGCAACCGCGCGGTCGACGTCCTCGCGGGTAACCCGGCCATTGCGGCCGGTGCCCTCGATCCGCGTCGGATCGATCCCGTGCTGCAGGCACGCACGGCGAACGGAGGGGCTGAGCCGGGATTCGCTGGGCCCCTGCGAAGGCACGGGCCCAGTCGCGCGGAGCGATTCCTCGCCGCGTTCGTCAACTCGCGCTTCGCGCTCGGTCTGGGCTCCTGCCTTCGCAGGAGTACCGTCCGTGCTGATGCGCGCCAGGAGCGCGCCAGGCACCGCCTCGGCATCCGTATCGAGCACGATCTCAGCCAGCACCCCCGCCGCCGGCGCGGGCACCTCCTGCGTCACCTTGTCGGTCTCGAGCTCGACCAGCGGATCGTTCTCGGCGACCGCATCGCCGATCTGCTTGAGCCACGCGCGCACCACCGCCTTGGTGCCCTCCTGCTCGTCGGGGACGCGGACTTCGATCACCTCAGAACCCCACCAGCCGGTCGATCTCGGCGCGGATGCGCTCGGGCGACGGCAGCGCCCATTCCATCAGCCTGGGGTGATGCGGGCTCGGAATGTCCGGCATGGTTACGCGCGCGACCGGCGCGTCGAGGTCGAGGAAGCCCTCGTCGGCCACCACCGCGGCAATCTCCGCGCCGAAGCCCCCGGTGCGCAAATCCTCGTGGACGATGAGGCAGCGCCGCGTGCGGCGGACGCTGTCGAGGACCATGTCCCTGTCCCACGGCTGAAGGGTCCTGAGGTCGATCACGTCGGCGCTGATGCCTTCGGCCGCGGCCTCGCACCGCGGCACCATGGCGCCCCAGGTGACGATCGTGATCTGGTCCCCTTCACGCGTCTTCTTGGCCCGGCCGAATGGCAGCACATACTCGTCCCCCGGCCACGGCCGCCGCGCCCAGCTGTCGTCGAGCATCGCCCGATGCTCGAAGAACAGCACCGGATCGTTGCCGCGCAGCGAGCCACGGAGCAGCCCGGCTGCGTCCTCGGCGTTCGACGGGACCGCAACCAGCCAGCCGGGATTGTGCACGAACTCGACCTCGTTGGTCATGCTGTGCCACGGATCACCGCACTTGAAGAAGCCGCCGGGCACGCGCAGCACCATCGGCGCGGCGAAGCGGTTGTGGGTGCGCCAGCGCATCGTCCCCAAGTCATGGATCTGCTCGGTCGCCGGCTCCGCATATTTGCGGAACTGGATCTCCGGCACGGGCATCAGCCCGGCCAGCGCCATGCCCACGGCCCGGCCGACGATGCCTTCCTCGTTGAGCGATGTGTCGAACACCCGCTCGCGTCCGAACTTTTCCTGCAGCCCCAGCGTCACCGCATGGACTCCGCCCTTCGGGCCCACGTCCTCGCCGAACACCAGCACGCGCGGGTTCGCCTCCAGCTCCTGCTCGAGCACGCGGCGGATTGCCGTCACCATGTTGATGCGCTGTCCGGCCCCGGCCGGCTGCTCCGTCCCCGGCGGCGGCGCGTAGCCGCTGTTCCACAGGCCGCCGACCTGCTGCAGCTCGCCTTCATAGAAGACGTGGCGCGTGACCTCCTCCGGTGTCGAGACGCCGCGAGCCTCGGCTTCGACGCAGGCCGCCTCGACCTGCCACGCCGCCTCGCGTTCAAGGTCGTCCCAACCAAGCTGCGGCTGGAACGCCTTGAGCTTCGGCAGCGGGTCGCGAGTCCACTCAGCCTCGATCTCCGCTTCGCTCTTGTAGGTCTGCGTGTCCTGGAAGCTGTGGCCTTCGAGCCGAGGCACGGTCAGCCGGAGCAGCGCCGGCGTGCGCCGGGTGCGAACATGGCCAACCGCCTCGCCCGCCAGCCGCAACGCTTCTGCCGGATCGGTCCCGTCGCCGTTGAAGATGGTGAGGCCCGAGAAGCTTGCGAGATTGGCTGCGATGTCCTTGCCGGGCGTCTGGTAATCTGCGGGAACCGAGATTCCGTAGCCATTGTCCTCGATGTAGATGAGCAATGGCAATTGTTGCGTTGTCGCAATCGTTAGCGCGGACCAAAATCCACCCGTCGCCGCGCTCGCATCGCCGCCGAGCACCAGTGCGATGGCGTCGGCAGGTCCTTCGTCCAGAACCCCCCGTTTATAGTCGATCGCCTGCGCCCAGCCGGCGGCCGGCGTATATTGCGCCCCCACCCCGCCACACATCGGCAGCGCGTGAGCGCCGCCGGGATTGGGGTAATTGAACACCACTCCGATATCGCGTCCGTCGGAATAGCCGCCCGCCAGCCCCATGCCCGAGCCGAGCGCATCGGCGAGCGGGACTCCAAGCGCGAGCAGCAGCGGTCGCGACCGGTAATAGCCGAACGCGCCGTCGCCATCCTTCAGCTGCAACCCCAGCAGCACTTGCGCCAGGTCATGTCCGCGCGCGGAAAATTGATAGAGCACCTTCCTGGCCGGGACGAGCTCCTGCTCCTCGATCCGGTCCATTTCCCGGCTGGTCAGCACCAGCCGCGCAACCTCGCGCCAATCCACGTCTGCGGAGACTTTG
>JBJMVJ010000166.1:0-4111 GCA_045810685.1 Sphingomonas sp. | reverse complement strand
CGATTCGAGGGTCGCCGACCGCGCCATGCTCAACCACCCCTTCTACCAGGCGTGGACCGAAGGGCGGCTTCCGCTCGACACGCTGCGCGATTACGCCCGCCAATATTTCCATCACGTCGAGGCCTTTCCGCGCGCCGTCAGCGCGGTGCACAGCGCCTGCGCCGACCGCGAGGGGCGCCGCATGCTGGCCGAGAACCTCGCCGAGGAAGAGGGACTTGAGGCCGGCAAGCAGGATCATGCGAGCCTGTGGCTGATGTTCGCCTGCGGGCTCGGCGAGAATGAGGGTGCGGTCCGCGCGCAACAGCTCAATGCCGAGACACAGGCGCTGATCGATACGTTCCGCCGCCTGTCGCGCCAGTCCTATGCTGCCGGCCTTGGTGCGCTTTATGCCTACGAGAGCCAGTTTCCTGGCGTGGCGAGCGCCAAGATCGAGGGCCTGATCGACCGTTACGGGATAAAGGACGAGGAGACGCTGCGTTTCTTCCGCGTGCATGAGAGCGCGGACGTCGAGCATAGCGCCGTGTGCCGCATGCTGCTCGACCGGCTGGCAGAGGATGAGAAGGCCGAGGCGGTTGCCGCGGGCGAGGAGCTTGCCGGCGCGCTATGGAACTTCCTGTCGGGTGTCGAAGCGCGCGCCAGTCTTAACTAGCGGCAGCCGCTGACGCTCGCCGATCCGGTCACCTTGACCGTGCAGGAGGGGTGCCCGGCGAGCCGGATTGTGGCGGGGCCCCAAGCGTCGATCCGCGCCGTATCAGTGACGGTTGCGTCAATTGTTGCCGTGCCGTCCGCGCTGATTGCCGCGCTTGGCGTCGTCAGCCCCCGCGCATCGAGCGACGATATGCCGCGGATGAGCGCGGTCAGCTTGCCGGCGTGGCCGGCAAGCCTGACGTTCGCGCTGCCCACCGCGTTGACGCTCATCTGGTCGGCGGCGACGTTGCCGATCTCGCCCGCGCCGGAGCCCTGAATCCACAGGCTGAAGCTCAGGCCCTTGACCCGGTCGATGACGAGGCCGCCCGCGCCATTCAGCCAGGCGCTCGACAGGTCGTGGGTGCCGACGCTGATTTCCACAGGCCCCGGGTCCTGTCCGGGATAGCCACCCCAGGACTGGGCCGAGCTGATGACGAGCGTGTCGCCGCGCACGTCGATTGCGACCCGGTCGATCGCTGCGGGCGATCCGCTCGCCCGCGCGTAGGGCGCGACACCGGTCGCCAGATTGACCTTGAACGGTCCGTCGACCCGGATCTTGGTGAAGCTCTCGACGCCGAAATTACGGGTCGCCGCATTCGCCGGCGGCACCAGCGTCGAGCTCGCAAGGAGGGCAAGGAGACAGGTGCGCATGTGCGCACCTTCATAGCCGATGGTTAAAACGACCTTAAGAGCAGTGGGCGTTGCCCGAACCGGCCTTGGTGACGCGGCATTTGGCACCCCCGGTGATGGTGACGTCGCCCGAGCCCATGATGCTGACCTCGGCGGTGCCGCTGGCGTGAGCGCGGATGCTGCCCGATCCGGCGATCGACACGTCGGCGTTCTGCGCCTGGACGTTGGTGGCGTCGATGTCGCCGGAACCGGCAATGTCATATTTCACGCTCTGCGCGCGGCCGGCAGAGGCCTTCGCGCCACCCGAGCCGGCGATCGCAAGCTTGAGCGACTGAACATCGAGCGTGTTGATGCCGAGCCCGCCCGAGCCGGCAACGGTGCCCTCGAAGCTGGTGCCATGAACCTGGTCGACGTGGATGTCGCCGGACCCGGCGATGGTCGCGCCGCTCAGCTGCGGCACGGTAACCGTGAATTTGGCGCTCCGGTGGGAGCCCCAGCCCATGTGGAACCAGCCGCGGTGCTCCTGAGGGTGAATCACGAGCTTGTCGCCGCGCACCTCGACCACCGTCCGGTTCATCAGCTTTTGCGCCCCTTGCCCCGAGACGCTGGGAGTGCCGCCGGTGCGAACCTCCACGTTGTACGGGCCCGCGACCTCGATCTGCTGGAAATTGCCCACCTGATAGTTGCGCGAGACCGCCGCTTCGCCGTCGCTGTCATGGATTTGGCAGCCGGAAACTGCTGCTGAAGCGGCGATCATCGCCGCGAGCGACATGCGCATTCGGGTTCTCCTGTTACGCTGTGTTACAATAGCAATACACAGCGAAGCGAACAGCCGCAAGCGCAAAAAGAAAGGGCGCCCGGCAGGGCGCCCCGAGGAGGAATTCTGCTCCCTTGCAGGGAGGCAAGTGAAGTTAGGCGGGCTCTTTCGCCTTGTGATGGATGACGGCGGCCTTGTTGAGGATGTCGAGGATCTTGGCCAGCGCCGACTTCTCGTCGATCTGCTCCATCGCGCCCAGCTCACGCGCCAGGCGTGACGAGGCGGCCTCGAAAATCTGCCGTTCCGAATAGCTCTGCTCCGGCGCATCGTCGGGGCGGAACAGATCGCGGACGACCTCGGCGATCGACGTCAGGTCGCCCGAATTGATCTTCGCCTCATATTCCTGGGCGCGGCGCGACCACATGGTGCGCTTGACCTTGGGCTTGCCCTTCAGCGTCTCGAGCGCATCCTTCATCGTCTTGTCCGACGACAGCTTGCGCATGCCGACCGAGTCCGCCTTGTTGACGGGCACCCGCAGCGTCATCTTCTCTTTCTCGAACCGAAGCACGTAGAGTTCCAGACGCGTTCCGGCGATTTCGGTGCTCTGCAGCTCGACGACACGGCCCACGCCATGCTTGGGGTACACGACATAATCACCAACGTCGAAGCTAAGCGCCTTAGTAGCCATTGCTAACCTTTCCAATTGCGGCAGAGAGAGCCGACACGTCTCGCATCGTCCCCCAAAACGACCGAGCGGTCGCGGCTCTGCTGCCTATTTCGTGGCGTCCCTTAAATTTAAGGCCGCAGCTAAATCGCCCGCGGCCCCGTGTGACAATTTTATATCACAAAGAACCCTAGATTGCGAGTCCGAGTTGGGCGGGCGGCTCTGCGGCCTGTTCACTTAGGTTATGAAGGCCGAGGCCGAGCAGCCTAATACCTTTCGATAAGGGGTGCAGAGAGGCGAGAAGCGCCTGACCGGCGATCGTGAACGCCTCGAGGCCCGGCACCGGCGCGGCGAAGCTCTTCGACCGCGTGATCAGCGTGAAATCGCCATATTTGACCTTGAGCGTCACCGTCCGGCCGGCGACCTCGGCGCGCTCGACCCGGTCCCACGCATAGCCAGCAATCCTCGTCAGCTCGCCGGCGAGGCGGTCCGGATCGCGCAGATCCTCGTCGAACGTGCGCTCGGCGCTGACCGACTTGTACGGCCGGTCGGGCTTGACCTCGCGTTCGTCGATTCCGCGGCAGATTCGCCAGTACCAATCGGCCGAGCTGCCGAAATGCGCCTGGAGCGCGGGCAGGCTCCACTCACGAAGGTCGGCGCCGGTCAGGATTCCGAGCTGTTCCATCTTGCGCGCAGTGACCGGACCGACGCCGTGGAAGCGCGCCACCGCGAGCGAGGCGACGAACTCCGGGCCTTTGTCGGGCGTGATGACGCATAGGCCATCCGGCTTGCGGTGGTCGGAGGCGAGCTTGGCGATGAACTTGCAGTAGGAGACGCCGGCCGAAGCGGTGAGACCGGTTTCGTCGCGGATTCGGCGGCGGATGTCCTCGGCGATCGCTCGCGCGGTGCCGAGCCCGAGCCGGTCCTCAGTCACGTCGAGATAAGCCTCGTCCAGGCTCAAGGGCTCCACCAGTTCAGTGTAATCGCCGAAGATCGCGCGGATCTGCTGACTGACCGCGCGGTACACGTCGAAATGCGGCTTGACGAAGATCAGCTCGGGGCAGCGGCGCCTGGCGGTCACCGACGGCATTGCCGAGCGAACGCCGAACTTGCGGGCTTCGTAGGACGCCGCCGTCACCACGCCCCGGTGGCCGCCGCCGACTGCCACCGGCTTGCCCCTGAGGCTCGGATCGTCGCGCTGCTCGACCGACGCGTAGAAGGCGTCCATGTCGACATGGATGATCTTGCGGAGCGGACGCTCGTTGCTTTGCATAGCGGCGTCGTTCTGATTAAGGGCGCGGGCCATGAACATCCACGAATATCAGGCCAAAGAGCTGCTCGCGAAATATGGCGTGCCGGTGCCCGCGGGCTAT
>JBJMVJ010000165.1:0-23180 GCA_045810685.1 Sphingomonas sp. | reverse complement strand
GGACCATTGGGCGCGCCACAGGCTCTCGCCGCCGGTCATGGTGGTTTCCTCCTCAATGTGGGCCTTGGGCAGCTCGGCGAGGAAGCGGGAGGGAATGCTGCTGGTCCACTGGCCATATATGCGGCGGTTGGCGGCGTGGAGAATGGTACAACGGAGCCGCGCGCGGGTAATCGCGACATAGGCGAGGCGGCGTTCCTCCTCGAGCGCCGCGAGGCCACCCTCATCGAGCGCGCGCTGCGAAGGAAACACGCCTTCTTCCCAGCCGGGCAGATAAATGGTGTCGAACTCCAGGCCCTTGGCCGCATGGATGGTCATGATCGTGACGCGCTCCCCCTGTCGGGCTTCATCATTGTCCATGACCAGGCTGACGTGCTCGAGGAAGGCTCCGAGGGATCCATATTCCTCCATCGCCCGCGTGAGTTCGGCGAGGTTTTCGAGACGTCCGGCGCTTTCAGCCGAGCGGTCGGCCTGAAGCATTGCCGTATAGCCGCTCTCGTCCAGCAGGATCCGCGCGAGTTCCGGGTGCGGCAGCTCGGTCGACATCTGCCGCCAACGAGCGACATCGGCGACGAAATTGCCGAGCGAGCGGCGCGCCTGCGGCGTCAGCTCGTCGCTGTCGAGCAGGGTTGCGGCCGCGAGGAGAAGCGGTTGTTGGATGGCCCTCGCATGGCGGTGCATCGTGGCGATGGCCTTGTCGCCGAGACCGCGCTTGGGGGTGTTGACGATGCGCTCGAAAGCGAGATCGTCGGCGGGCTGCGCAACGAGCCGAAGATAAGCGATGGCGTCGCGAATCTCAGCTCGCTCGTAAAAACGGAAGCCGCCGATGATCTGGTACGGCAGGCCGATGGCGATGAAACGCTCTTCGAATTCGCGGGTCTGGAACTGCGCGCGCACCAGGATCGCGACGTCGTCCAGCGAGCCGCCGCTGCGCATGCGGGACTCGGCCTCTTCGCCGACCCGCCGTGCCTCCTCAGGGCCGTCCCAGATGCCGATGACGCGAACCTTCTCGCCGTCGCCGGCGTCGGTCCACAATGTCTTTCCGAGCCGGCCCGCATTGTGGGCGATGAGGCCGTCGGCGGCCGCCAAGATGTGGCTCGTGGAGCGGTAGTTTTGCTCCAGCCGAATGATCTTCGCGCCGGGGAAGTCCTTTTCGAATTTGAGGATGTTGGCGACCTCGGCGCCGCGCCACGAATAGATTGATTGGTCGTCGTCGCCGACGCAGCACAGGTTGCGGCGCGGCTCGGCCAGCAACCGCAGCCATTCATATTGGCCTTGGTTGGTGTCCTGATATTCGTCGACCAGAAGGTAGCGGAAGCGCTCGCGGTAGCTGGCGAGGATGTCGGGGTGGCGGCGGAAGATCACCAGCATGTGAAGCAGCAGGTCGCCAAAGTCGCACGCATTGAGGGTTTTGAGCCGCTCCTGGTATTGCGAATAGAGCTCGGCGCCGCGTCCGGCGGCGAAGGCCTCGGCCTCGCCGGCGTCGACCTCGGCGGGGGTCCAGCCGCGATTCTTCCATCGGTCGATCAGGCCAGCCAGCTGGCGCGCCGGCCAGCGCTTCTCGTCCAGGATTGACGCCTGAATCAGCTGCTTGAGCACTCGCAGCTGGTCATCGGTGTCGAGGATCGTGAAATTGGAGTGGAGCCCGACCAGCTCGGCGTGGCTGCGGAGCATGCGCGCTGCGACCGAGTGGAAGGTACCGAGCCACGGCATTCCCTCGAGCGTACCGCCGGACAAGGCGCCGACCCGTTCCCGCATTTCGCGCGCCGCCTTGTTGGTAAAGGTGACCGCGAGGATCTGGCTCGGCCAGGCTTTGCGGGTCGCGATCAGATGGGCAAGACGGGCGGTCAGTGCGGCGGTCTTGCCGGTTCCGGCGCCGGCGAGCACGAGCAGCGGCCCCTCAGTCGTGAGCACCGCTTCGCGCTGCGGCGGGTTGAGCCCGCGCAGATAGCCGGGTTCGGGAGCCAGGTCGGGGGATTCGGGCACGGTCGAGAGGTAAGCGGAGGGGAACGGAACGGCAACCGCGGAGGGCCCGAGCCGCTATTCGGCATTTGTGGCAAAGTTCCGACGGTTGTTCCCGATATCCCCGTTATCCACAGGCTTGTTCCCTAATTTTTCGCTTTTGCGACTCGGGGCGCAGGTGCATGGTCCTTGGGTGATCGGGACGGCGGTCCCGGCCTCCCCAGAGCCGGCAACGGCAAAGGGTGCGGCAGGTGACCAAAGGTCCGATCTCCGCCGGCAGGCAATGGGAAGAGCTTTCGGGTTCTTGCTGGGCCAGCCGGGAAGAGGCGCCGGAAGAGATTTCTTCCTGTCGCGCGACGCGGCTCCCAGGTCTCCTCGTGGGATTTGGTGAGCAAAGCGGGACGCGGTAGAGGTTATCCCAAGAAGGGCCGTGGAACATCGGGCGGTTTTGGCCGGGAGTTCAGTCTTCGGATTGAGTTTCCAGTGCCAGGCCAGACAGGTCAAAAGACCAGCGAGCTTTCGGGCGGCGCAGTCGAGTAGAACGGTCAGGCTCCTCTTCGGAGGGAGCAGCAAGGTGGGAAGCGTCGCCTGAGCTGGTGAGCCAGGATCGAGAGCGGGTTTTTAGGGCCTTCGGGTTTCGAGAACCAAGTTGCGAACACCGGCAGATCCTTCGCTCGGCGCAGTGGGGGCTGGCAGCAATGCCGGCCCCCATTTCTTTTGGGCAAACGCAAATTGCGCGCGAAGAGCCGGCGCGGAGTAGCCAGCTTGAAGCTCGGCGGCTCGAAAAAGCTTCATGAACAAGACGGACACCAAACAGGAGTCGCGCGTTAGGGGGTTCAAGTGGCGGCGGTCTTCCGCCGCTGGACGGCGGTGGCAATCGGGCCGCTGGAGCGGGACACGAGATGGAGTGAACCGGTGTTCCGTGCAATCGCAGCCCTTGCCTTGGCATCCGCCTCCGCCCATTCCGCCGCAACCCTAACTTCGACCGGCCCCTGGTGGGAACGGGTTACGGTGCTGGTCACCGACGACGGCGAACCCCAGTCCTGCCATTATGAATCGAGCTTCCAGCCGGCCGGCGGGAAGGATTGCTCGGTGGTCAAGAGCCAGGCGGCTGCGGCATCGAGCGCCGGCGCCAAGGATCAATTTACGAGAATCACCTTCGAACGCCGGTTCAGCCCGGGCGCCAAGCCCGACGCCGAGCCGCTGCAGGCGGGCGAGACCTTGCTCGGTGGCCGGGTGATGGCGCTGGCGATCGACGCCAACGGCGCCGTCAAGGACTGCCAAATCGTCGCGACCTCGGGTTCAGTCGCACCGCAATATGGCTGCGACGAGCTCGCCGGCGAGCGGTTCGAGGCGAGCGTCGGCGGCGTCCACAACCGCGCAGCCGCCGCTCGCGAAGGCTATATGTCGGTCCTGGTCTACGGCCACTCGGAGCACGTAGTCTGACCGAGGCCGGTCACGCGGTCTGAATCCGCGTGACATCGAGCCGGCCTTTGCCGTCTCGAGGCAACGACGCCCGCTCCGCTCCGCTTTCGTAGCGCTCAGCGGCTCAGTCGACGACGATCTGGTCGCTCATTCCGAGCTGCTTGTGGAAGAAGTGGCTGCAATGGGCGCTGTAGACGCCGGCGCGCGGGATAAGCGTGATGCTCTTGGTCTCGCGCGGTCGGAGCTCGATCTCCCCATCAGGCGCGGCGCCGGCGGTGATCCTCGAGCTGGCGAAAAAGGCGCTGGCCGTGAAATCGTGGCTGCTCCCGGAGCGATTGACGAAGGTTAGAGTGACGGGACGGCCAGCAGCGAGGTGGAGCGGTTGCGGCGAGAAGCCGTAGCTCCAAACGAGAATCGTCTGCGCGGCCGGCTGCGCCGCCGTTGGAACGCTGAGCAGCATCGAGAGCGCCGCCGCGGCCGAAAAGCGAAATAGCATCATCTTGTCCTCCGGATTCCACGGTTAGTGTGATTATAGCAGCTTCCGGTTCAAATACTGGAGCTCCAGATGAAAAATAACCAACTCGGTAAAAAACGCTTGACAGCGTCACGCTCATCAGGTACACCGCAGGCACAGTCAAGAATTGCGAGTCGGGCCGCTTCCCTCCGGAAGTTCGGCCCGATTTTCGTTTGGGAGTGAAGCGTGGCGGCGGCGAAAAGAGCAAAGCAGAATCTCATTCTCTCGGGTGTGGTGAAGCCGCAACTCCAGCGAAGCTCGCGGCGGAGCTGGACCAAAGACAAGGAGCAGGAGTTCCTGTCGGTGCTCGCCGACACGTGCAACGTGACCCGTGCCGCCGAGGCGGTTGGGATGTCGGGCCGCGGGGCATACAAGAGGCGCAGCACGAACGCAGCATTTCGGGCTGCCTGGCTCGAGGTGCTTTCAGTCGCCTATCAGCGGCTCGAGCCGGCGCTGCTCGATCGCGCGTTCAACGGCACGGAGAAGGTGATCAGGCGGCATGACGGATCGGAAGACCGAATGCGGGAATATCCGAACCAGCTTGGTTTGTCCCTTCTGAAGATGCATCGCAGCACGGTAGTCGAGGCGATTGCCGAGCCGCCGTCCGACGAAATTCACGAGTGCGCGAGCGCCTCCTGAGCAAGCTCGAGCGGCTGAAGCAGCGCCGCGAACAGGAGAAAGAATAAGACGAATGAAGGACGAGCAACAGCTGCTCGAGCTGTTGCTGAGCGCGACAGAGGAGGAACGGCGACGAATTATCCGGAAGATGACGCTCGAGCAGATCGCGCGCTTCGACGGGCTGTTCGAACTGTGGGCGCACCATGGCCAGCTGCCGCCGCTGGGGGCGGGCTGGCGGGTGTGGTTGCTGCTCGCCGGCCGCGGGTTCGGCAAGACGAGGGCCGGCGCGGAATGGGTGCACAGGGTTGCAATGGCAAAGCCGGGCGCGCGGATCGCGCTGGTCGGCGCGAGCATCGGCGATGCGAGGAGTATCATGATCGAGGGCGTGAGCGGGCTGGTCAAGATCGCCGGCCTGCGCCGGCGCCGGCTCGGCTGGGAACCGAGCCTCGGGCGGGTGAGCTGGCCCAACGGCAGCGAGGCGCAATTGTTTTCGGGCGACCACGCCGATGGATTGAGGGGACCGGAGCATGACTTTGCCTGGTTTTTGACGTTTGAAGTGATTGCCGATGATGAGCCGCCGCTGGCTGGCTCAGTCCTCGCCGACGCCTCGGGCGGCGTGATTTCGAGCAACGCCGATCAAGCGCTGGTGGGGTTTGCTGCTTATGGCCGCAGCATCAGAAGCGCGGTCGAGCCACTGGTCGACTGTTTTGACGTCGAGTTGTTCGACGATGGTCTCGCGCTTCGCCCGCCGAGCAGCAGTGTTGCATTTGCGCTCGGTGCCAATGATTTCGGCAACACCTCCGACGGCGGCAAGGCGCCGCGCCTGCAGCGCGAGCAGTTCCCTGTACGGACGCTGCCGGCGGCGCTTCGGCTTACTTACTACGATCCCGCGCGGGACTTTCAGACGGGCGAAGCTCGAGCTGTCGCGGGCGAGGAGTCGGGAAGCGAGTCACAGCAGGACTTGCCGGTGGTGCTCAATGCGGCAGACGCGAAGTCCCTTGCACAGGAAATGCTTGCCCGATCATGGGCGGGCAAGGACAAGCTGACCTTGCGCCTGCCGCCCAGCAGGCTTGCGCTTGAACCCGGTAGCAGGATCCAGCTGGCGCTAACTCCGTCCTTGTGGCGCGTGGAAAGGACGACGATCGACGGCTTCGGCGTGGTTTCCGAGCTGCGGCCTTCCAGCGGGAGCATCGGTGCCGTTCCGGCTGACGGCGGGCGCATCGTTCCAAACAGCGATATTGTCACCGGGGCCCTTAGCGTGGCGCTTCTGGACGTGCCAAATGTGCTAGATCTTCCGGCAACCAGTCCAGCAGTGCTTGTTGCGTCATCCACCACGATTGGTTGGCAGCGCAGGCCGGTTGAGATCAGCTATGGCGGCGCAACGGTTGTGACGGAACTTGCGCGCGCCAAGAGCTTGCTTGGCCGGGCCGAGACTATCCTGGGGTCAGCTGCCGCCGATCTAATAGACGACCGGAACAGCGTCGACATTGCGCTCCCCGATCCCGACCAATGGCTAACGAGTTGCGACGACGATGCGCTCGCCGCCGGAGACAATCTCGCGGTGGTTGGAAGTGAGCTGATTCAATTCGGTCGGGCGACGGCGCTTGGTGAAGGGAGATTCCGCCTGGGTCACCTGCTTCGCGGCCGCGGCGGAACAGAGTGGGCCTGTGCGAGCCACGCAATCGATGACCTGTTCTGCGTCATCAAAGCGGGCACGGTGCTGCCGGTTTCGATGCCGAGCTGGAGCATCGGCGCACTGGTCGGTGCGAGGGTGGCCGGAGTGCCGATGGTGTCGATCGGATTTCTTGGCGAAGGCGCGCGGCCGCCCTCGCCGGTAAACCTTGCGGCTGATCGCCTAGGGAGCGGCGATTTACTCCTGAGTTGGACGCGCCGCAGTCGCTCTGGTTTTTCGTGGCTCGACGAAATCGATGCTCCGCTTGGAGAAGAAACCGAGCAATATGCTTTGCGCGTCACGGGCAGCCTGAGTTCTCTTGAACTGTTTTCAGACCATCCAGCGCTGACGATACCCGCGGCCAACGTTGCGGCACTCGGTGCCGGGCCTGCAGCAGTCGAAGTGCGGCAGATCGGCGACCTTGGTGCGTCGCGGCCGGCGGAACTGAATTTCTTTCTTACCTAGGAACACGCGATGAGCGGAACAGCACGCCTGACTCTCCCATTTCTCAGCGCCGGGCAAGCGCAGAAGGAATTCTTTCATAACGAGGCATTGCAGACACTTGACCTCGTGGTCGGGGCCGCCGTCGAGGAAGGACCGCGCGCCGCGCCGCCAACGTCACCGGTGGTGGGCGACTGCTATATCGTCGGCTCGTCGCCAACAGGGGATTGGACAGGAAGAGCGCAGTGCCTGGCAGGCTATACAAGCGGCGGTTGGCGCTTCGTAAGTCCAATAGAGGGGCTCAGTGCCTACGTTAAGGCCAGCGCTGCCTGGGCCAATTACCGCTCGGGTGCGTGGGAAATTGGCACGTTGCGCGGGTCGACGGTTGTCATTGGCGGCCAACAGGTGGTGGGTGGCAGGCGTGCCGCCATCGGAGACCCCGCGTCCGGAGCGGTCGTTGATAGCCAGGCGCGGACGGCCATTGGACAAATATTGGCAGCGCTGCGTAGTCACGGACTGATTGACAGCTGAGCCGTCGCCGATCGTTCCATTTTTCGGCTGACCAAGGTTGGACTGAGGCTTTTCGGCAACAGCGCAGGCGAAACGGAATCTTGCACAGCAACCGGCGCTCTCATAATGTGTTCTCCGCGGTTCAAACTCAGAACGCATTTGAAAGGGGAGAATTATGCGCAAGCTGGCCATTGCGATGGCGCTCGCGTCGACGGCCATCGCCACCCCGGCCGTCGCCCGGGATCAATCATTTTACGCAGGCCTCGAAGGCGGCGCCATGATTGTGGAGCACTATCAAACAGTGTTCCATTCATCGACACTGACGACCGCCCAAAACACGGGCGTCGATTTTCGGCACCACGTCGGCTACGACGTTGATGCCATCGCGGGATACGATTTCGGACCGTTCCGTGTCGAAGGCGAGCTTGGCTATAAGCACGCGGGACTCGACGAAATCGGGTTCGGCCCGCAGCTCCAAAACGAGCAACTCGGCGGCTATTTCAACGCCACCGGGCATGCCAGCGCGATTTCCGGGATGATCAATGGCCTGGTCGATTTCGGCGGCGACAGCGGCTGGAGCGGCTATTTGGGCGGCGGCGTAGGCGTCGCCAGCGTGAAGTACGACGCGACAGTCGTCGATGCGAGGTTTGGAACGCCGGGATCGGCGCTTCCCAACCCTCCGCTAAGGACGTTCTCGCTGAACGACAGCGACAGCGGTTTCGCGTGGCAGATCATCGCCGGGGTGCGCGTGCCGGTGAGCACGAATGTCGACATCGGCCTCAAATATCGCTTCTTCAACACGAAGCGGCTGACGTTGACCAATGGCTCGACGTTCGACGTGTCTGGTCGGTGGCATTCGCACAGCCTGCTGGCGAGCGTGATTTATAATTTCTGGTCACCGCCTCCGCCGCCGCCTCCGCCGCCGCCTCCGCCGCCGCCTCCGCCGCCTCCGGCGACGCAGACCTGCCCGGACGGATCGGTGATCCCGGCGACAGATACGTGCCCGGCTCCGCCGCCTCCGCCGCCTCCGCCGCCTCCGGCGCCTGAACGCGGCTAAGCGGCAACGACTGCCATACAAAGAAAGCCGGTCCGGACTTCTCGTCCGGGCCGGTTTTTTTTATGCGGGAGCTGCGTCGCCGTGCGCGGTCCGGATCGGACCTCAAGATCGTGGTTTGGGGTGGTCGTTAGCTGCTCGAAGCGAACTGCGGCGGGGAGCTGTCCCAGCCGTAAATATCCGGCAAGTAGGTCAGCTTTCCGTCTATGACCTGCGCCGTAATATAGGTGAGGTAGATCGGCGTTCCCTTCGGAAGCTGCACCCTGGTCTCAGCATCCGTTCCCGGAGCGACAGGTTCAGTGCCGAGCAACCACCGGCCCAATCGTTTCGCGTCCTCGACGCGCACGCACCCGTTGCTGAGGTTGCGGTTGGCCAAGGCGAACTTCGCATGATCCGGCGTGTCGTGAAGATAAATATCCTCGGGGTTGGGGAACGGGAATTTCAGGATCCCCATCGAGTTGAGCGGACCGGGATCCTGCCGGATGCGCAAGTGCAGCGTGCCGGCGGCCGCGGCTTTCCAGTCGATGGATGACGGATCGATCAAGTTCGCCGTGTCGCTCCATTCGTCGATGACGTGATAGCCGTGCGATTTCAGGTACTTCATTCCCTGGCGGAGGACGGTCGGAGCGATCGTCTTGCGCACGAGGTGGTCCGGCGCGTGCCAATAGGGATTGTAAGTGATGTAGTACATGACGCTCGCGATCAGCGGCGTCGGCAGCTCGTGCGTCCCAGTGATCACCTTCATGGAATCAATCGGCTGACCGTTCTCGTAGAGCGTCAGAGTCGAGGATCCAGAGTCGACGAGTAGAAACCTCTTGTTCGCCGGAAGCGAGCGCACACGGTCCAGATTCGCGAGCAGCCTGGGATCGGGCGTGAAATTGCCGCTTGCCTGCGCCTCTGCAAAGGCGGTGTTCCGCAATTGCGCGTAGATCGGGTTCAGGTCAGCCGTAGTGGCGAGGTATCGCTGGAGACTTGGCGCCGCTGCTGCCGTCAACAGAATCTCTGATGTGCGAGCGCCCTGCGGCTTCAATACTGGATAGGCATAAATCATGCCCCGTGTGGGACGTTTGAGCGCCTGGACATAACGCACCCACGCAGCGGAGAGCACTTGCTCAGCGTTCGCTTGAGCAGCCGGATTTCCTGTTCGCGCCTGCGCAACGGCCGCCTGAACCTGTTGGGCGAGCTGTGGACCTTCGGCAAAGCCGTCGAAGGGCGCACGTTGGAGAATTGCAACAAGCTGCGACGCCGCGGCTTCGTCGACCGCAGCTCGGACCCAGATCGGCTGAGGGTGGAAGTTCGCGTAGAAGTCGGCGACGTCGCTTGGAATCGCCATGGCGACGGACGACTGCAAGGGAATGGGTGGCGGGGTGGACTGGGACACTGCTGGCGCCGCAGCCAACAGCAAGACGCCGCTCGCTCCGATCAGACCCGCTTTGAGCATCATTGGCTTCACCCCGTTAAAAGTTTGGCGCCCTTCAATTATGATGAGCTTATCCAGCATCCAAGGTGGATTTACCGTGAACCGGGCGAATGTCGGCCGAGTGCAACCGCGGGGCAACTGGAAGCGGTCTTGTCTTCCGCAGCGTTCACGGCAAAAGCCGCTCCACAAGCATTTGGAGAAGCCATGAACATCGATGGAGCGGCCGCGGTGGTGACCGGAGCGGCGTCGGGCCTCGGCGAGGCAACCGCGCGGGCGCTTGCCGCCAAAGGGGCAAAGGTCGCCGTTTTCGACCGCGACAACACGCGTGGCGAGCAGGTTGCCGGCGAGATCGGTGGAATCTTCTGCGAGGTCGACGTGACCTCGGACGACAAGGTCAAAGCGGCGTTCGAAAAGGCGCGCTCAGGGCACGGACAGGAACGCATCCTGGTGAATTGCGCCGGTGTCGCCAACGCCGCCAAGACCGTCGCTCGCGACAAGGAAACCAGGGCGGCCAAATTCTACCCGATCCAGCAGTTCGAGCTCGCCATCCAGATCAACCTCATCGGCACTTTCCGCTGCATCGCCAACGCGGCGTTCGGGATGGTCGATCTCGAGCGGCTTACCGATGGTGAGAAAGGCGTGATCATCAATACGGCCTCGGTCGCTGCGGAGGACGGGCAGATCGGGCAGGCGGCTTATTCCGCCTCCAAGGGCGGCGTGCTGGCGATGGCGCTGCCGATCGCGCGCGACTTGATGAACGAGGGCATACGGGTCAACACCATCCTGCCGGGCGTGTTCAAGACGCCGATGGTCGCGATGATGCCGCCCAACGTCCAAGACGCGCTCGGTGCGCAGGTCCCGTTTCCCAAGCGCCTCGGCGAGGCTGATGAATATGCGCGCCTCGCCTGTTTTATGATCGAGAACATCTACATGAACGCAGCGGCGGTGCGGCTCGACGGCGGGATCCGCATGGCGCCGCGCTGATGACCGACTACGCCTGCCTCGTCGACGACATTGCCGAGGCGGCGCGCGAGGCGGGCGAGGCTATCCTCGCCATCGTCCGCCGCGGGTTCGAAGTGGAGGCCAAGCGAGACTCCTCGCCGGTTACGGACGCAGACCGCGCAGCCGAGCTGATCATTCTTGCGGCGCTGGCGCGTGCAGCGCCCGGTGTGCCGGTCATTGCCGAAGAGGAAGTGGCCGCCGGGCGAATTCCCGCCCATGACCAGACTTATTTCCTCGTCGATCCGCTCGACGGCACTAAGGAATTCGTTCGGGGCGGGGACGATTACACCGTGAACATCGGCCTGATCGACGAAGGCATGCCGAAGCTTGGCGCCGTTTTTGCTCCAGCAACTGGCCGATTGCATGGCGGTTATGTCGGCGGCGGCGCGTGGCTGGAGGATGGCACCGGCCGTATTCCCGTGCGCACGCGCGCTCGCGCCGCGCAGGTCACGGCTGTTGCTTCCAAATCTCACCTGAACCAGGCGACACTCGACTATCTCAATGCGGCGGTCGGCACCTGCGACTATGTCGCCATCGGATCGTCGCTCAAGTTCTGCATTCTGGCCGAAGGCAAGGCCGACATTTACCCGCGCGCGTCCCCAACCAGCGAGTGGGACACGGCGGCTGGTCATGCCGTGTTGCTTGCTGCTGGTGGGCTGGTCGACGGGCCGGACGGGACGCCGCTATCCTACGGCAAAAGGGCCTTCCTAAACCGAGCATTCGTCGCGACGGGAGGCTGGAAAGCTCCAGCTCTTGGACCGTTCCTGGGGCCCTTCGCGGGCGGCGGGGAATTGCCCGAAGGAGTTTAGGCCGCGGGTGCAATCACCAGGCGGCCGAGCTCGAGAAATCTGTCCATTTTGGATCGGTCTCTTCTCGTCGATGCACGGATCGGCTGAGCCTCAGCACCCCGACTTCGAGCCGCGTCATCTCAATCTGTAGGAACAATTCGCGCGCAAGCGCACGCCGCTCACCACTCAGCTCGAGTCGAGAGATCAGCCGTTGCGCATCGTCGAGCGCTTGGGAAAGCTCCGCAAGCCAACGCGCGCGCTCTGCCGTCGACACTTCACTCGGTACATTGCACACGTTGCCCCCTGCGCGCCTGTTGTCGTGGTTCTAGGCAGAGTTAGCCAACGTTGCATCGAATCTCGTCCGTTCTGGAGCCGAAATCGTCTGACTTTTCTCCAGATTGCGCGTTATTGAGGTCGTGCTCGGTCCCGCTTGTCGCATGGGGAAATCCCGTATGGACGCGTTTTCGACCGACTCCACCGACGTTGACTATTCCGACCGTCCCCCCGTCCTGATCGCCGCGAGCAGCGAAGGAGCGATGGCGCGCGCGCAGCGCACCATCGACGCCAGCGGGCTGCGCGTCGGCGCACGAGTGCCGATCGAGCTTGCCCAGGCACATATCAACCGACAAGTTGCCGCCGCCGCCGTGTGGATCGAGCTCGACCGCGACTGCGGCGGACCGATGGACGAGCTGTTAAGTCAGGTCAGTCGCGACGTCGCCGGCGGGCTCTACGCGGCCGTCGTCTCCGCGACTTCGAACCTGGTGGACCCCCTCGCGGCGAGGGTGGACGCAGGCGCAGTCGAACTCATCGTCGATGCCGATGAAGCAGAGCGCGCCGCAGCACTGGCGATAGCGAACGCGCGTCGTGACATGCCGCTGCGTGTCGCCGACGTCGCGAGCGACAACAACGCCGAACGGTTGCGCCAGCTGAGCGAGGAGGTCAGCCGGATCGCTTCGACGCTGGCGCGGCTGTCGACCGGACCAGGCGCACCGCCGCGCGCGCTCGAACCCGCGCCCGCGGGCGAGGTTGCGTCACCGTCCGCAGAGGTCGTTCGTGCCGTGATCCGCGCGCGCCGCCTGCGCGCGCGCTATTTCACGGAAGAGCTGTTTGCCGATCCGGCTTGGGACATGTTGCTCGACCTGCTGCAGGCGGAGATCGCGCAGCTGAGGGTCCCAGTATCAAGCTTGTGCATCGCCGCGGCGGTTCCCGCGACGACGGCTCTGCGCTGGCTGAAGACCATGGTCAGCGAGGGAATTTTCGTGCGTCGCGCCGATCCGCACGACGGCCGCCGGGTCTTCGTTGAGCTGGCACCGGAGGCGAGCCACGCGCTCAGGCGCTACTTTGCGGAAGTAGGCCAAGTCGCGGTCATTTAGCCTTCTTGCGGCACCGGCGCGCCCATGGCACGGATGCCCGGCGGGCGCTTAGCTCAGTTGGTAGAGCATCTCGTTTACACCGAGAGGGTCGGCGGTTCGAGCCCGTCAGCGCCCACCAAGCACGTTTGACCGGTTGAACGCGACCGCTGCGCGAATGAGGCTCTTGAGCGCAGCTTCATCGATGGCGTCCCCCTCATGAAAGTCGATCGCACGCCGGGTGTTCCCTTCAAGACTCGCGTTGAACAATCGGTGTGGATCCTCGAGCTCCGCGCCGTGGGCGAAGGTCATCTTGACCGCATTCTTGTAGGTTTCCCCGGTGCAGATGATGCCGTCGTGTGACCAGACCGGGACTCCCGCTGGACTCGACGGCTTTCGCCATTTGACCTCTTCCACCACGTCCGGATCGGCCTCTTTGATCAACGCGCGGACGCGTGCGAGCGTCTCGCCCCGCCAGTCCCCCAGCTGATCGATTTTCATATCGATCAGGTGCGAAGGGGACCGACTTTCCAGCGCATCGTTCATACCGATTTCTCCCATGGCAGGGGGGTGAGCAGCGCAATCGCGCGGATTGCCCCAGGCAGACCCAGACCTACGTGTGCGTGCAGACGATTACCGGCACAATATTCGACGGCAAGCCGGTCCCCCGCAACGCGCCGCAAAAACCGGCCACCCAAGCGACAACAGCGGCCTAAAGGCTCCGGACCAGCCTGACCGCCACGGCCAGCCACGGCGGGCTGGCGACGACCTGCTGGCGACCGCCCGCTTCCAGCGGCAGGATCTGGAGCTTCTCCTCGTCGCGGTTGATCAGGCGGCCGAACAGGAAGCGGCCGGCAGGTCGGGGAACAAGCACGTCACGGTTGAGCGCCCGGGCATAATCGGCCTGCTCGAGCGTTTCGCACCAGATCTCGTCGCCGGCGCGGTAGTCGCCGACGCTTGCCGCCACCAGCACCGCAACCTGGCCGTCCTCGACCCGCGGCGGAACGACGATTGCCGTCTTCTTCGGCGCTGTGGCACCCCCTCCGCCGAGAATCGCCGCGACCTTGAGCTCGCTGCCCTCACCCCCCTCGACGAGGTCTTGCGCTTCGACGCCAACCGCGCGCGCGATCCGATTGAGCCAGCCGACGGAGACGGTGCGGGTACCTGTCTCGAGACGCCCGATGGTCTGCGGCGTCGTCGCCGGCTCGCAGCGCCTGGCGACATCGTCGAGGGTCATGCCGCGCGCGCGCCGAACTTCGCGGATTCTTGTGATCATGGCCGAGCAATCCCTGAAAAAAGACGAACCAAGTAGGTTTTCTTCTGTCCTACACTTTTGCCGCTGTGGCAAGCCGTTGCCGACTCGGCGAGGGAGGCGGAATGAAGACGGTGGGCCCACGACGTGTGCTTGGGGAACGGGCAATCGAAGATCCCGCGGGTCGGGGACCCGGCGGGCGGACGCCGCTGCCGACGCGGTCTCTGACGATCAACCTGACAGAATCGCCGCTCGGCTGGCTGCTTGCGCGAGGCATGGTCAGCCGGCGCCAGTTCGAGGCGGGAGAGAGGCTGCGCAGCGACTGGGAGCGGGCGCAGCTCGCGCCCCGCGTTACCATGACGTGGGACGCAGCCCCAGTGGCGCACGGCCGCGGCGGCTCCGCGGTCCGGCCCGATCTCAAGGGCGCGCAGCTCGATGCCAAGCGCCGGTTCAATGACGCGATCAGCTGCGCAGGTCCCGGGCTCGCCGATATCCTGTGGCGGATCGTCTGCGCCGGCGAGGGGATGCGCGACGCGGAAACGGCGCTGGGATGGCCGGCGCGGGCGGGCAAGCTGGTGCTGACGCTCGCGCTCGACCGGGTCGCGGCTTATTACGGGATCCGTTAGTCCTTGCGGCCCTGACGGTGATCGGCCGGCGCCTTGGGCTTCTCCTCGAGCTTCGCCGTGTCACTACGCCCAAGCTCACGCTCGCGAAGCGTCGGGTCGTGCAGGTTGTTTCGGGCTTCGTCCTTGCCGCTGTTGCCGCGCATCGCTTGCACTCCTCGTGAAATCCGCTGCGGAAAGAACGAGCGAAGGCGCGTCGGTGTCCCGCGCACCGTTCTCCATAAGTGTCGCTTATCGCGCCTGCCGCGATTTGAATTGGATCGGCGCCACGCGGACGGCCTAGATGATCGCACCCGCTTCCGGATGGGCTGGCCGGACGGAAACGGAGAGTGACATGAAAGCAGTAATCGTGATCGCCCTCGCGGCGTTGTTTTCGAGCAATGCGGCGACGGCTCATTCCGGGTCGCGTAGCACCGACGGCGTTCAGACCGAACACATCAGGTTCGCCGACCTTGATCTTAATAGCGCTGCGGGCAAGCGGGCGCTCCGCTATCGGGTCCGCCTCGCGGCGGCGAGGCTCTGTCTCGAGAACAATCCAGACCTGCGCGACGTGAGCGCTACCCGCGTGCGTTGTTTCGACGGCGCGGTCACCCAGGGTTACCGCCAGATCGACGAGCGCATCGCCGAGCGTGCGCCGACCGGTGCGTCGGCGGTCGCGAACGGCCGGTAAGAGTAGGAAAGAAGCGCCGCGCTCCTGTCAACGGAGCGCGGCGCAATCTTGTGCGGCTCTAGAACGAGCCGCCGCCCGAGCCGCCGTCGTCCGACTCGCCACTGTCGGAATCCGGTTCGTCGTCATCGAGCGCGCCCCGGCCCTGACTGGCGAAGTCGGAACCGCCGCTCGCTCCGGCACCTGACTGGCCGCGCGAACCGTCATGGCCCTCCCCCTGCTGCAGATAATCGTCGGAGCCGGTGCCCTGCGAGCCGATGAAGCCTTCGCCGGATGATCCGCCGCTCGATCCGCCCGTGCCGGTGCCGCCGCCGAAGCCGCCGCTCTGGCCGGTCGTGCCGGTGCCTGCGTTCGCGCCTTGCTCGGCTGTCAGCGTGTCGCCGCTGCCGCCGCTCGATTGGGTCTGACCGCTGGAGCTCTGGCCGCCAATGTCGGAACCCTGGCTCAGGGTCGTGCCGCTGCCGCTTTCGCTGTCGTTGCCCCCGATCGGCTGGCCGCTCTGGCCGCTCGACGTTGGCTGCGAGTCGAGACCGCCGGACTGCTGGCCCTGCTTTCCAAACTCACTTTGCCGACCCTGCTGGCCGGTAGTCTGCTGGGCGCTGTTGCTCTGCTCTTCGCCGAATTGATCTTCGTCCCGTTCGTCAGCCATCGTGAATCACTCCCTCACAAGGCCCCGCGTGCTCCGGACTGCTCAACAAGAGTGCAGTAACAAGCGTTCCGTCCCGTGAACGAACTTTGCGCCGAACCGCTCGGCGCAACGAAAAAGGGCCGCCAGCCTTGCAGCCGACGGCCCACCCACTTTCTTCAAGCTCGGCTCAGGCTTGTTCGCCCTCGCCTTCGCTTTCGCTTTCGCTCGCCGCAGCCTCGGCCGGAGTCTCGGCTGTCGCGGTGGGTTCAGCGTTGGCGTCGAAATCTTCGGTGAAAGCGGCTGTGTCGCGCTCGAAAATCTGGGCCATGACGTCCACGCCCTGCGCCTGAAGGTCGGCCTCTTCCGGCGAGCGCGCCACGTTTACGTTGACCGTCACCGACACTTCCGGGTGAAGGGCGATCTTCACCTGGTGCATGCCGATCGCCTTGATCGGCCGGTCGAGCACCACCTGGCTCTTGGTGACGTTCGCGCCGACGCCCTCGAGCGCCTCGACGATGTCGCGCGCGCTGACCGAACCGTAGAGCTGGCCGGTGTTCGATGCCTGGCGGATCAGCTGGACGGTCTTGCCGTCGACGCCCTTCGACGCCGCTTCGGCGTCTGACCGGCGGGAGGCATTTTCTTCCTCGATCCGCGCGCGGTTTGTCTCGAACAGCTTGCGGTTGTTCTCATTGGCGCGCAGCGCCTTTTTGTTCGGGAGCAGGTAATTGCGGGCAAAACCGTCCTTGACCTTCACCACGTCGCCGATGGCGCCGAGCTTCTCGACGCGCTCAAGCAGAATGACTTCCATGGGGAGCGCTCCTTACTTGACGACGTAGGGAAGCAGGCCAAGGTGGCGCGAGCGCTTGATCGCTCGGGCCAGCTCGCGCTGCTTCTTGGAAGAGACCGCGGTAATGCGCGACGGAACGATCTTGCCGCGCTCAGAGACGAAGCCCTGGAGCAGCCGGACGTCCTTGTAGTCGATGCGCGGCGCGTCCTTGCCGGAAAAAGGGCAGGACTTGCGGCGGCGGAAGAATGCGCGGGCCATTATTCGACCTCCTCTTCGCGGGCGCGGAACTCGACGCGGTCGCCGCGGTCACCACGATCGCCGCGCGAACGCTCCTTGTCGCCCCGGCGCATCATCGCCGACGGGCCCTTCTCATGCTCGTCGACCTTGATGGTGAGGAAGCGGATCACGTCCTCGTTGATGTTCGACTGGCGCTCCAGCTCGGCGATCGCGGCGGCGGGCGCATCGACGTCGAGCATCACGTAATGAGCCTTGCGGTTCTTGGCGATGCGATAGGCGAGGGAGCGCAGGCCCCAGGTCTCGGTCTTCGCGACCTTCCCGCCATTGTCCGTGATGATCTTGGTGGCGTTTTCCGCGAGCGCGTCGACCTGGGCCTGGGCGAGGTCCTGACGCGCGAGGAAAACATGCTCGTAAAGCGGCATGCTTGTTCGTCTCTCTTTGGCCGATCGCTGACGTGCCCCGATGGCACGCCCCTCCGGCTGTCGTAAAAATTACAGGCGCAGCGGCAGGGCCGTGCGCCAGCGCGGCGCCTATGGCTGAGCGGGGCCGAAAAGGCAAGCGAGCGATGAACTTTCACGCGCCGCGACCGCACAAACCAGCGGAACTTGAACGACCGTGGGACCCGCTGTCGGATTCCGCCGTTTTACCCTCGAAAGGAGCGACAAAATGACTGCACGATCGATCAGGGCAGCAGCGGCGTCGCTTTTCGCGATTGCGATTGCCGGCTGCACCACCACAGGCATCGGGACCGGCCAGTCGGCCAATGGAGCGCTAGGCGCCACCTTCAACTGGAGGGAAACCGGCGGAACCCAGGGCACGATGATCGCCCAACTGAGCAACGGCCAGGTTTACCAGGGGCCAATGTTCCAGATCACGTCCGAGAGCCGCGTGACGGACTATGGGCCGCTGTGGAACGGCTGGGGCCCAGGCTGGGGCTGGGGCGGCGGCTGGGGCGGCCGGCGCTGGGGCTGGGGCTGGGGCGGCTGGGGACCGTGGGGTCCCGACCAGCAGACCATCACCCAATATAGCGGCCAGGTGCTCGCCAACCTTCAGGGGCCGGGCGGCTTCATGCGCTGTCGTTTCACGCTGATGAGCCCAAGCTCGGGAATGGCCGGCGGCGGCGTCGGACAGTGCCAGCTACCGTCGGGAACGATCATCCACGCGCAGTTCCCGCCGCAACGCGCCTACTAGAGACCGGCCGCCGGATTGCGGCGGCCGGCCTTATCGTGGCAGATCGGGCGAATGGCGACCAAGCTCCAGCCGGCTGCGCCGGCGCCCGATCCGCTCGACGGCATGAGCCTGCCGGGGTGGCTTTACTATGACCCCGAATTCTTCGAGGCTGAAAAGCAAGCGTTGCTGCGCCCGGCGCCGCAAATTGTCTGCCACGAGAGCGAGATTGCGTCTCCCGGAGACTGGCGCACGCTCGAATATCTCGGCGAAAGTCTCATCGTCATCCGCGGCGATGACGGGCAGGTCAGGGCCTTTCACAACCTCTGCCGCCACCGCGGGTCGCGGCTAGTCGACGGCAATGGCGGCTGCGCGAAGGTCCTGACCTGCCCCTATCACGCGTGGAGCTATGCCCGCGACGGAAGGCTGGTCGGCGTTCCGCACCGCGAGGAATATCCCGGGCTGCAGGTCGGGAATCTTGGCCTGGTGCAGGTTGCCCTCGAACATTGGCATGGCTTCCTGTTCGTGACACTCGAGCCCGGCTCGCCGTCGGTCGCTCACATGATGGCACCGTATGAAGACGAAGTTGCGCCGTACCGGTTCGCCGACCTGCGGGCGATCGGCCGCGTCACGCTCCGCCCGCGCCCGCTCAACTGGAAGACCGTCGCCGACAATTATTCGGACGGGCTGCACATCCCGATCGGCCACCCCGGTCTGATGCGGCTGTTCGGCAAGAATTACCGTATAGAGGCGAACGAGCATGTCGACCGGATGGAAGGCGACCTCATAGAGCGCCCGTCTTCGAACCTGTCGGAGCGAGGCTACCAGCGCCTGCTTCCGCGCCCAGACCACCTGCCCCAGAGCCACCAGCGCAAGTGGCTCTATTACAAGCTGTTCCCCAACGTCGCCTTCGACATCTACCCCGACCAGCTAGACTTCATGCAGTTCCTGCCGGTGAGCGCGACTGAGACGGTGGTTCGCGAGATCAGCTATGCGCTGCCCGACGGGCGTCGCGAAATGAGGGCAGCGCGGCACCTCAACTGGCGGATCAACCGCCGCGTCAATGCCGAGGACACCGAGCTCATCACGCGCGTGCAGCTCGGCATGCAGTCGCCGAGCTACATCCCGGGGCCGTTGGGGACGAGCGAAGTGTGCCTGCGGAGCTTCGCACAGAAGCTCAGGAAGCTGATCCCGGAGGCGCGCCTGCCGTCGCCACCGCCACCGGGCTGGAGCCGCTTAGCGAACGTAAGCTGAAGCGCGCGACGAGACCGGCAGCAAGCAGCACGACGCACCACAGGTCCGCCTCCAGACCTGACCCGTAGAATGCGAAAATGATGAACAGCAGCGCGACGCCGAATATGGCGCGGCTCGCCGGCAACGCATTCTCCCGCCACGCGGCCACCGCGCCCACGGCGTAAACGACGAGCACCGCAGCGGTCGAGAGCAAGATGACGAAGGTGAAGAGGCTGGCGGTCGCCTTGGTCGAGTTTGCAAGGATCAAGGCGATCGTCATCGCTCCACTGATGAGGTGCGCGACATAGGGGATTTTGTCGTGACCGGTTCGGGCGATGACGGGAGGCAGGTCACCGCGAAGGCCCATTGCATAGCCAAGCTCGGCGGTTCCGAACATCAGTGAGTTGAGCGCGCCGAACGCGCTAACGGCAATCGCCAGTGCTGCGAGCGATGCGGCGGCGTGACCCCACCTGAGCGCGATCACATCGGCATAGGGTGCGGGCGAGGTCGCAATTCGATCGGCCGGAAGCAGAAGCATGACTCCGCTACTCGAGACGAGATAAATCAAGCCGACCAGAGCCGCGCCTCCGAGGATCGCACGCGGGATCGTTCGTGCCGGGTCGCGCACCTTGTCCACGGGAGCGGTCGCATTCTCGAACCCCGTCAAAGCGAACAAGGTGAGCGCGGTCGCGGTCGCGACGTTGGGCAGTGTCACCGGGCTGCTCGCCAGCCGCTCGAACGGAACCCCAGACAGTTGACGCAGTGCAAGAATGGCGACCACCGCCAACAGCGGAACGATCTTGATTGCGACCGTAAGCAGCGACAGCCCCCCCGAGGCCCGAACGCCGCGCAAATTGACGAGGGTCAAAAGCACGACCGAGCCGACGCCGACGGCAACGATGCCCGAAGCGCCGCCCAGCACGGGAAACAAGCTTGAAGCTGCCGATCCCGTCGCGACCGCCAGCGCGGCCTGGGCGGCGATGTTGGACCAGAAGAGAGCCCAAGCCACGAGAAACCCGGTGGTCGGGCCGAACGCGCGTTCAATATAAGCGCGAATTCCGCCTTCCCCGGCACGGCTGAGGCTGGCCAGAGCGAAGGCAATGGCGAGTGCTCCAAAGATGCTGACCACCCAGCCGACCATCGCATTCAGTCCCAGAGGACCAAGGCTGACCGGCAGCATGAAAATGCCCGATCCGATCATCGAGCCGATGACCAGCCCAGAGGTCATCCAGATGCCAAGCTGGCGCCGTTCAATCGGATGTTCCGCCCTCACAGCCACTGTGTCGCAGCTTAAGGGGTGGCGGGCAAATCGCCCTTTTTCTTCAGACGCGGATCGATCGCGCGGTGGCGAGGTGGCGTTGCATGACCGGCACCGTCGCCGCGGCGTAGCCGGAGGTCGCTCGGTCGCCGCTACGCACCTGCGCTTTGAACTTGGCGATGTCTTGGAGATGATCGTTGATCATGTAGCGCCGCGCCTCGCGGTCGAAGGCGCGGCCGCCGAGGCGTTGCAGCAATACCCGTTCTGAACGCGCTTGGGGCGTGAGCATCGCGGGAATCCGCAGTCGGAGCCGGGCGGCGATCTGCTGCGCCTGTGCGAGGCCGTTGCTGTGGTCGCGCACCAGCATCGCACCGAACTGGCGAATGTTCGGGGTGGCGCCGCGGTTCTGGATCATCCGGCCCAGCGTCACCTCCGAGAAATTGCCCCGGATCGCATCCGTGAGGAACACGGGCGCGGGCGCAGCGAGCGCAGCGGTCGAGGTCATGCACGCGACTGTGAAAATCAGCTTACGAACCACTTTATTTCTCCATTCAGGGATTCCGTCGGAGAACGGCTCTTACCGATGCGGGTTCCTACCGTTGCTTGACCAGTCAAAGCGGAGCGGCCAATCGGCGCCCCAGTCTGTTCAGAGGGGCCGATGCGCGCATTCATCTTTCCAGGGCAGGGGAGCCAGGCGGTCGGCATGGGCGCGGCTTTGGCCGAGGCCAGCCGCGCCGCTCGCGACGTGTTCGAAGAGGTGGATGAGGCGCTCGGCCAGAATCTGTTCCAGCTAATGCGCGAGGGCCCCGAGGAAGAGCTCAAGCTCACAGAGAATGCGCAGCCGGCGATCATGGCCCAATCGCTGGCCGTGTTCCGGACGGTGGGCGTGCGCCTTGCAGACGTGGCGAGCTTCGTCGCCGGCCACAGCCTCGGCGAATATTCGGCGCTTTGCGCAGCGGGATCGTTCGACCTCGCCACGACGGCAAAGCTCTTGAAGCTGCGCGGGCAGGCGATGCAGCTGGCGGTGCCGGTCGGCGAGGGTGCGATGGCGGCGCTGCTCGGTGCCGACCTCGCGCTGGCGCAGAAGATTGCCGAGGCCGCGGCGCAGGGCGAGGTCTGCACCGTCGCCAACGACAATGACCCGTCGCAGGTCGTCATTTCGGGTCGTAAGGCGGCGATCGATCGTGCGATCGCGCTCGCCAAGGACATGGGCGCCAAGCGCGCCGTCCCGCTACCCGTCTCGGCACCGTTCCACTGCCCGCTGATGCAGCCCGCCGCCGAAGCGATGCGCGATGCTTTGGGCTATGTCGTCGTCGGGCCTCCGGCCGTGCCCGTCTATGCCAATGTCACCGCCCAGCCGGAGAGCGATCCAGACACTATCCGCGATCAGCTGGTCGAGCAGGTCACCGGCATGGTCCGCTGGCGCGAGACCGTTGCCAATATGGCCGAAGCCGGCGTGGACGAGTTCGTCGAGCTGGGCGGCAAGGTGCTTGGGTCGATGGTCAAGCGCACGGTCCCCGACGCCAAGGTGACAAGCGCGGTGACGATCGAGGACATCGAGACGTTGGCGAAGGAGATCGCTTAAATGTTCGACCTCACAGGCATGACCGCGCTCGTGACCGGTGCGAGCGGCGGGCTCGGCAGAGCGATCGCCAGGGCACTCGCGGGGCAGGGCGCTCGGATCGCGGTTTCGGGCAGCAACGTCGAGAAGCTCGAGGCGTTTCGCGGTGAGCTCGGAGGTGACCATGTCGCGCTGCCCTGCAATCTCGCCGACCGCGCGGCGGTCGACCACCTCGTGCCCCAGGCCGTCGAGGCCCTAGGCGGCAAGCTCGACATCCTTATCAACAATGCCGGGGTCACCCGCGACAACCTGCTCATGCGGATGAAGGACGACGAGTTCGAGGAGGTGATCCGCATCAACCTGGAGGCCGCGTTCCGGCTGATGCGCGCGGCGGCGAGGCCGATGATGAAGGCGCGGTTCGGCCGCATCATTTCGATCACCTCGGTCGTCGGCGTCACCGGCAATCCGGGTCAGGCCAATTACGTCGCGTCCAAGGCTGGCTTGATCGGCATGACCAAGGCCGTCGCGCAGGAGCTGGCGAGCCGGGGAATCACGGTCAATGCTGTGGCGCCGGGCTTCATGACGTCGCCCATGACCGACGCGCTGAACGAGCAGCAGCGCGAGAGCATCCTGTCGCGCATCCCGTTGGGCGCGATGGGCAGCGGAGAGGACATCGGCGCGGCTTGCGTCTACCTCGCCAGCCGAGAGGCGGGCTACGTCACCGGCCAGACGCTGCACGTCAACGGTGGGATGGCGATGCTGTGAGCGGCTGACACTCTGCTGCTTCGCTCCTTGTCGCCCAATTCATCACACCTATATCCCAAGGGAATTCAACACATCGGCTGCCTTAGTGGGGCCGATCGTGGGGCTGCAAAGAGAGGGTATTGAACATGGCCAAGGTCATCGGGATCGACTTGGGCACGACCAACAGCTGCGTTGCAGTGATGGAAGGCGGCAAGCCGAAGGTCATCGAGAATAGCGAAGGCGCGCGAACCACGCCTTCCGTCGTCGCTTT
>JBJMVJ010000164.1:0-2405 GCA_045810685.1 Sphingomonas sp. | reverse complement strand
TGATCACGCGGCGGATGGAGTCGGCCGGACTCAAGCCGATGGGTTTTGTCGCGAACGACTATGCGCTCGCCTGTTATGGCTTGGAGCCGATCACCGACCCGAAATCCCTGTTCTCCGCCGACATCCTCGAGCAGGAATTCGTCGACTGGGTCGAAAGCTCGTACCTGCTCAAGACCGCATTCCGCGAGGTGGCGGTGATCGGCGGGTTGGTCGAGCGCCACCATCCGGGCAAGAGGAAGTCGGGCCGTCAGGTCAGCTTCTCGACCGACCTCATCTATGACGTGCTGCGCCGCTACGAGCCGCAGCATCTGCTGCTGCGCGCGGCGTGGGACGATGCACGGCGGCGAATGACCGAGCTCGGGAGGCTCGTGCGCCTCGTCGACCGCGCCTCGGCGACCATGCTCCACGTCGAGCCGGGCCGGATCACGCCGATGGCGGTGCCGCTGATGGTGATCGTCGGGCGCGAGGCGCTCCCGCCCGGGGCCGAGGCCGATGAGTCGTTGCTGATGCAAGCCGAAGAGCTGGCTAATCAGGCCATGCGGCTGTGACAGGTCATTGCCGCTTGATGCCTGTTCTGCGAGTCTTGCCGGCGATGAAACGCCTTGCTGTCATTCTCCTGCCGCTGCTGAGCGGCTGCGTCGTCGAGACCGTCGCCAAAACCGCGGTCGATATCGTCACCCTGCCGGTGAAGGTCGCCTCCGCCGGCGTGGACGCCGTCACCACCAGCCAGAAGGAAGCGGACGAGAAGCGCGGGCGCGAGCTGCGCAAGGAAGAGGAGCGGCGCGGGAAGGAAGCGCGGCTCGCCGAGGAGCGCTGCCGCAAGGGCAATCCGCTGCCGACCGACAATTGCGCGCAAGTGGTCCAGCGCTGAGATACTTTCTCGACACCGAATATAATGGCTGGGGCGGCGCGCTTCTGTCGCTGGCGCTGGTGCCCGACGCGGGCGAGGAACTGTATCTGACGATCGACTGGACGGGACCGCTGGAACCGTGGGTTGAACGCAATGTCGTGCCCTACCTCGACACCGTTCCGGAGAACCTGGTGTCGCCGCGGATGAGCCGGGCCGACGCAGCGCGGACCGTCGCGCATTACCTCGCCGGCGACCGAGACCCGCTCGTCCTTGCCGATTGGCTGGAGGACATCGCCTTGCTGAGCGCGTTGCTGGTGACCGGCCCCGGGGTCATTGCCGAAGTTCCGAGGTTGAGGTTCGAGTTCGCCGCGCTGACCGGCTTCAGCACCGCGGCGAACAGCAAGGTGCCGCACAATGCGCTGCACGACGCGCGCGCCCTGCGCGACCACATCCTTGGACTCGAATGATTACTCCGCGGCGGTCCGCAGCGCGCCTGCGCCGTCACGGTCGATCCACGTCAGGTCGTTGATCGTCAGCTCGCGCCCGTCGTGCGACAGCACGCACATCTTGCGCACCGGCTTGCCGTCGCGGCGGTCGGCGAGGACGACGCGCATCTTGCCGTAGCCCCATTGTTCGCCCCACTGGCGCAGCGCCAGAACAACGGGCAGCAGCCCCTCGCCCTTGGGTGTCAGCGAATAGATCACGCGCCGGCCGTCCACCGGATCGGGCGCGCGTTCGAGCAGGCCTCCGGCGACCATTTTGGATAGCCGGTCGGAGAGGATGTTGCGGGCAATTCCGAGGCCACCCTGGAACTCCTCGAAATGCCTGAGGCCGTTGAGCGCACCGCGCAGGATCAGGAACGCCCATTTTTCGCCGATCAGCTCGACGGCGGCGGGGAGCGGACACAGCAGCGCCGCTTCCTTGAACGCGTCCAAATGGGCCGTCAGCGTGTCTGCCGGCATACGCCCTTCTCTCCCCTACCGAACCGATCAAAGCACATAAATGTTCAAAAAAACAGTTGCCAAGTGAAACGGAAATACCGTATTACGTTGCAAATCGCAACTGTCACAGGGGTGAATAGTGATGTTTCGTCCGATCCTGACCCTATCCGCTCTCGCCTTTGCCGCTGCGCCGGCCCTGGCCGCGACTTATTCGGCGAAGCTCGACGCGCCGATCAGCGAGCGGGTGATCGCCCGCGACATCACCTGGAACTGCGGCGCCGACGCCTGCCAGGGCGCGACCGCCGAGAGCCGCCCGGCGGTGATCTGCGAATCGCTCGCCAAGCGTGCCGGGAAGCTCGACAGCTTCCTTGTCGACGGCCGCGCGTTCACGGCAGCCGAGCTCGACAGGTGCAACGCCGCCGCCAAGCCGGCGACGGGTAAGGCGCTCGCCGCCAAGTAAGACCCCTGAGGGCGCCGGTTCGCTCTCCGTCGGCGCCCTCCTCCCTTTCGCGCTTGCACAATCGCGCCGCTGCACCCCATTTAGAAGCGTGCTTAGACAGTATGAGCTGATCGAGAAGGTCCGCTCCTACGATCCCGATGCGGACGAGGGGCTG
>JBJMVJ010000163.1:0-13192 GCA_045810685.1 Sphingomonas sp. | reverse complement strand
GCTGGCGACCGAGGCGACGAACACCAGCCGGCCGTTTTCGCTCTTGAGCAAGTCGCCGATCGCCGCGCGTGAGCATTCGAAGGCGGCGGTGAGGTTGGTCGCGATGATCTTGTCCCAACTCTCGCGCGTCATCTTGTGGAAGGGTGCGCTCTCGGCGATCCCGGCATTGACGATCAACAGGTCGATCGGGCCGTTCAGAGTCCGCGCTTCGTCGAAGGCCTTGGCGATCTGATCGGCATCGGTGACGTCGCACCCCACCGCGATCCCGCCATGCGCTTCGGCAACCGCCTGGAGCGGCTCCAGCCGCCGTCCCAGCAGCGAGAGCTTGGCGCCCGCGGCGCTCAGGCGCTCGGCGGCGGCTGCGCCGATGCCGGTGCCTCCCCCGGTTATCACGGCATGACGCCCGGCAAGCGGAGCATCCGGCATTTCGCGTCCCCTCTTTCGCCTGGAGCATTGGCTCAACGGCCAGGCGGTGGCAAGGCGGCGCCATGAAGATCGCGATCCTCGAGACCGGCCGCCCGCCCGGGCGGCTGGCGGACCAGTATGGCGACTATCCGGCGATGTTCGCGGCCATGCTCGGGCCGCGATTCGAGATCGAAACTTTGAATGTCGCGGCCGGCCAGCTGCCGACCCTTCCGACGGCGTATTCGGCCTATCTGATCACTGGGTCGCCGGCGGGAGTCTATGAGCCGTTGCCGTGGATCGAGCCGCTGCTGGACTTCATCCGCAGCGCGGATCGAGCCAAGCTGGTCGGCATCTGCTTCGGCCACCAGGCGATGGCGCAAGCCCTCGGGGGCGAAGTGATCAAATCGCCCAAGGGCTGGGGCGCAGGGCTGCAACGCTACGAAGTCATTCACCCGCAGCGCTGGACCAATGGCGAGCGGGAAGTCGCAATCCCCGCATCCCACCAGGATCAGGTGGTGGTCCAGCCGCCCGGTACGACCGTCGTCGCTGCGTCCGATTTTACGCCGTTCGCGGGCCTCGCCTGGACGGACCGGCCCGCGATCAGCTTCCAGTTCCACCCGGAATTCTCCCCCGCTTTCGCCAAGGCGCTGATCGAAAAACGGTACGATGTCGTGCCCAACCCCGATGCCGCCGTCGCCTCCCTTGACGCGCCGAACGACAATGTGCGCGTCGGCGAGTGGATCACACGATTTCTCACGGAGACCGAGCAATGAAGACCCGCGCCGCCGTCGCTTTCGCTCCCAAGCAGCCGCTCGAGATCGTCGAGCTCGACCTCGAAGGCCCCAAAGCGGGCGAAGTGCTGGTCGAGATCATTGCGACCGGCATCTGCCATACCGACGCGTACACGCTGGACGGGCTCGACAGCGAGGGGCTGTTCCCCTCGATCCTGGGTCACGAGGGCGCCGGGATCGTGCGGGAAATCGGCCCGGGCGTCACCGGCGTCAAGCCGGGCGACCATGTGATCCCGCTCTACATGCCCGAATGCCGCCAGTGTAAGTCGTGCCTCTCGGGCAAGACCAACCTGTGCACCGCGATCCGCGCAACCCAGGGCAAGGGCGTGATGCCCGACGGCACCAGCCGCTTTTCTTACAAAGGCGAGGCGATCTTCCATTACATGGGCTGCTCGACCTTCTCGAACTTCACCGTGGTTCCCGAGATCGCCGTCGCCACGATCCGCGATGACGCGCCGTTCGAGACCAGCTGCTACATCGGCTGCGGCGTCACCACGGGCGTCGGAGCGGTTGTGAATACGGCGAAAGTCGAGCCCGGCGCGAACGTCGTCGTCTTCGGTCTCGGCGGGATTGGTCTCAACGTCATCCAGGGCGCAAAGCTGGTCGGCGCGAACAGGATCGTCGGCGTCGACATCAACCCAGCGCGCGAGGAGTGGGGCCGCAAATTCGGAATGACGGACTTCATCGATGCGCGGAACAAGGACCGCGCGCAGATTATCGAGGAAGTGGCCAGGATCACCGACGGCGGCGCCGATTACACGTTCGACGCGACCGGCAACACAGAGGTCATGCGCACCGCGCTCGAATGCTGCCACCGCGGCTGGGGCACCAGCGTCGTCATCGGCGTTGCCGAAGCGGGCAAGGAGATTGCGACTCGCCCGTTCCAGCTGATCACCGGGCGCAACTGGCGCGGCACCGCGTTCGGGGGCGCCAAGGGGCGCACCGACGTGCCCAAGATCGTCGACTGGTACATGGACGGCCGGATCGCGATTGACCCGATGATCACGCACAAGTTGACGCTAGACGAGATCAACAAGGGCTTCGAGCTCATGCACGCCGGCGAGAGCATCCGGTCAATCGTCGTCTACTGAGGAGGCAAACCAATGTTCAGTCACGTGATGGTCGGCTCGAACGACCTCGAGCGGTCGCAGCATTTCTACGATGCGCTGTTCGGCAAACCGGCGCGGACCGACCCCCATGGCCGCCTCAGCTACGGCCGCCGGGGCTCGATGTTCATGGTCTCGAAGCCGATCGACGGCCAGCCGGCGCACCATGCCAATGGCGGCACGATTGGGTTCGTTTTCGACAGCCCTGAGGAGGTCGATGCGTGGCACCGCGCGGGTATCGCGGCCGGCGGATCCTCGATCGAGGACCCGCCCGGCTACCGCCAGGGCCCGTTCGGCAAGGTCTATCTCGCTTACCTCCGCGACCCTGACGGCAACAAACTGTGCGGCGCCCACCGTCCGCAAGAGTGAGCATGGAGATCATTTCCGATAGCAAGTCGCACGGCGGGCGGCAGCTGGTCGTCGCCCATCCGTCTGTGTCGACGGGCACGGACATGACCTTCTCGATCTTCCTGCCGCCGCAAGCGGAGGATGGCGGGAAGCTGCCGATCGTCTGGTACCTGTCGGGCCTCACCTGCACCCACGCCAACGTCACCGAGAAGGGCGAGTATCGCCGCGCCTGCGCCGAACATGGCCTGATCTTCGTCGCGCCGGACACCAGCCCGCGCGGCGAAGGCGTGCCGACCGGCGACGGCTATGATTTCGGGCTCGGCGCCGGCTTCTACGTCGATGCGACGGAAGAGCCGTGGTCGGCCAATTACCGCATGTGGTCCTATGTCACCGACGAGCTTCCGGCGATCGTCGCTGCGGAGTTTCCGGTCGACACCGCCCGGCAGGGAATCACCGGCCATTCGATGGGCGGCCATGGCGCGCTGACCGTCGCGCTGAGCTTTCCCGGCCGCTTCCGCAGCGTGTCGGCGTTCGCGCCGATCGTCGCTCCAAGCCAAGTGCAGTGGGGACAAAAGGCGCTCGGCGGCTATCTCGGCGGGGACAGTGCTGCGTGGCGCAAGCATGACGCGGTGGCGCTGGTTGAGGACGGCGCGCGCATCTCCGAGCTTCTCGTGGATGTCGGCGATGCAGACCCGTTCATCGAAAAGGAATTGCGGCCCGAACTGCTGGAGCGAGCATGCGCGTCGGCCGGCATCCCGCTGACGCTCCGCATCCAGCCGGGGTACGACCACAGTTATTATTTCATCTCGACGTTCATGGCCGAGCACATCGGCTGGCACTCGGAGAGATTGCGAAGGGGGTAGGAGATGACGCTTAGCCGCCGCGACTTCATTCAGACTGCGGCGGCGATGGGCGCCGCGCTAGGTTGGGGCGGTAAAGCGCGCGCCTCGCGAAGCGGGTGGCGCGAAGCGCGAACACTCTATCCCGAGGGCGTCGCATCGGGCGATCCCGATGCCCATAGCGTCATCCTGTGGACGCGGCGCCCGTTCACCGACGCGCAGCGGCACCCGTTGACGGTCGAGGTTGCCGAGGACGAAGCTTTCCACCGCGTCGTAGCGCACGCGTCGGCGCCGGTATCGGCAGCATCCGACTGGACTGCGCGCGTGCTGGTGGGCGGCCTCAAACCGTCGCACTCCTACTGGTACCGGTTCACCGACGCCGAAGGGAACGGGAGCCGCGCCGGACGGACCCGGACCGCGCCGCGTCCCGACGATCCGCGAACCGTCAACTTCGTGTTCGTGAGCTGCCAGGACCTCAATGAAGGCAAGCTCAACGCCTACCGCCGAATGATCTTCGAAGATGCGCGCGCCGGCCCTGCGGACCAGCTCGACTTCGTCCTTCACCTCGGTGATTTCATCTACGAGGTTGTCGAATATCCCGATGAAGTGAAGACCCGCTACGACCGCACGATCTACGAGATCGCGCGCATCCCGGACGGCGGCAAGATTGGAAAGTTCCATTTCCCGCTCAACGTCGACGGCTACCGTGCCATCTACCGCGGGTATCTCGCCGACCCCGATCTCCAGGACGCCCGTGCGCGGTGGCCGTTCGTTGCGATGTGGGACAATCACGAATTCTCGTGGCAGGGCTGGCAGAGCATCCAGAAGGCCGTCAAGGAGCGGCCCGGCCAGACCGTTAAAGTCGCCGCCAACCAGGCATGGTGGGAATATCTCCCGTCACGTTGCAAGAAGGTCAGCGGGCCCTCTCTCGAAAGCTTTGATCCGCCCGCGGTCACCAATGTCGCCATCGAAAAATGGGACGAGAACGGCCTTGGCGACGAGCCGAACAACCTCGCCGCGATCAACAGCCTGATCGGCTACCGCTCCTACCGCTACGGGCGGCACCTCGACCTCATCATCACCGACCAGCACAGCTACCGCAGCGCGGATCCGTTCAGCGACGCCTCGCTTGGCAAGCTCGGCGGCGAGGAATTCATCGACATGGCCCCGGAAGAGCTAATGAAGGTCCTTGACGGTGGCCGCGCCTATGGCGGCGGCAATCCGCCGGCCGAAGTCAGCTTCGGCGACGCGCACGTGCCGAATCCCCAGCGGAACGCACCACCCCAGACGATCTTGGGTGCGACGCAGAAAGCGTGGTTCAAGGATCGCCTGCGGGAATCGACCGCCACCTGGAAGATCTGGGGCAATTCGCAGGGCGGCCCCGACATCCGCGCCGATCCCCAGAACCTGCCGCGAGCCATGACGAAGCAGCAGTGGCCGGGCGGCTATGCAGCGGCTGGTACTGTCGACTATGGAACCGCCTATCTCGAGCGGAGCGAAATCTATTCGCTGGTGCGCGACGCGAAAATCACCGGCTTCGCGATTGTCGCGGGAGACCGCCATGCCTTCTGGGCCGGTTATGCTGCGTCGGAAATGCCGCCGGCCAAGTTCGAGCCGGTCGGACTGAGTTTCGTGGGCGCGTCGCTGTCGAGCGCGGGATCCATGGAAGCCCTGGAGCACACTCTTCCGAAGACGGCTCCGCTTCGCCCCTTGTTTCTCGCCGATCGCCCCGACGGCGGCAAACCGGAGTGGACCCAGAACATGTTGCTAAAGCACGGCGTTCGCTCTTGCCTTGAATATGCCAAGAGCTTCGATTTGAAGCGCGCTCTGGCTCTATCCAACCCAGAGCTTTCTCCGCATGTCGAATTCGTCGATACCGGCGGGCATGGCTATGCAAAGGTTCGGCTCACCGGCGATGAAATGCGGACCGAGTTCGTGTGCATTCCGCGACCGATCGCGCGCAGCGAGACGCCGGACGGCGGGCCGCTCCGCTACCGGATCGTCCACACCGCGAAATTGTGGGCGCCGGGCGAGCGGCCGCAACTGCAGCGGCAGCTTCTCGAAGGCGATCCCGGCCTTTCGGTCTAGGCCGATGTGGTGAACGACTGGCGATGGCAGGCGCTGTCGCTCGCGACCGCGCTCGCTTGCGGGCTCCTGATCGGGATCGAGCGCGGGTTCGATCTTCGCGCATTGCGCGCTGGAACTCGGGTCGCGGGGGTCCGCACATTCACCTTGCTCGGGCTGGTCTCCGGCTTGGCGGGGCTGGTCGGGAGCATGGGCCAACAGCTTGCCGCGGGCGCTTTGATCGCCGGCGCCGCGGCCGTCCTAGCCGTCGGCTATGCGCATCGTCCGGGGCTCAAGCAGCGGCCGGACGCCACGACTCCAATCGCGGCGATGGGTACGCTTGGCCTCGGGTTTATCGCCGGCTCCGGCAATCCCGGGCTCGCGATCGCAGGCGCGACCATCGTCACCCTGCTGCTCGCGCTCAAGCAGGAAACCCACCACCTCATCGATCGCCTCGACGACGACGACGTCAAGGCACTCGCCCGCTATGCGGTGATCGCCGGCGCGGTGCTGCCGTTCCTGCCGAGCGGCCATTACGGCCCCCTTGGCGCGTGGGATCCGCGCAAGCTGTGGCTGGTGGTCGTGCTCGTCACCGGCTTCTCGTTTCTCGGCTATGCCGCGAACCGTATATTCGGGGAGCGCCACGGGACCATCGCTACCGCGCTGATCGGCGGCGCCTACAGCTCGACCGCCGTCACCCAGTCGCTGGCACAGCGGCTCGGCAGCGAATCGCGGCTCGGCGCCGAAAATGCCGGTATCGCGCTCGCCAGCGCCGTCATGTACCTGCGCGTCCTGCTGTTGATCGCGGTCCTCGCGACGCGGGTGTTCGTGCCGATCGCCCTGATCTTTCTGCCTGCTGTGGTCGTCGCCTGGGGCGTGGGCCTGTGGCTCTACCGCAAGGCTCCGCAGAGCGACGCGCCGATCCCGCCCGGCAATCCGATCGCCTTGCTTCCGGCATTCGGGTTTGCGGCATTCGTCGCACTCGCGGCGATCGCCGCACGCTGGGCCGCTGGACGGTTTGGCGAACAGGGCCTCGCGCTGCTGCTGCTGATCACCGGCTCGATGGACGTCGACACCGCGATCATCACCCTCGGCGGGCTGCCTGGGACGGCGATTTCGCCGATTGTCGCCGCGCTCGCGATCGGCGGCACGGTCATCGCCAACATGGCGGTCAAGATCGCGATCACCTTGGTCAGCGCCGGGCGGCGCGGAATGCCGGCGATCGCGGCGATGGCGGCCAGCGTCGCGGTGCTGGCGGCCAGCATGGCCGTGACGTGGGCGCGCCTCTGACGTCAGTGCTGCGTCTGCAGGTTCATGATCTCCGGGCTCGGCCCCATGTTCGCGGCGAGGTGCGCCATGATCCAGATGGTGCCGATCATCACCAAAAAGACGATGAGCACGCCGAACGCCAGCGCGAGGACGTTGTTGGTGTTGTCGGGGCCGCTCGTGATGTGAAGGAAGAAGACCAGGTGAATGCCCATCTGGGCGATTGCGAGCACCACCAGTCCTACGGCGACGCCCGGACCCCACAAAGCCGAAGTTGACGCGACCCAGAAGGAAACGCCGGTCAGCAGCAGTGCGAGCGCGAACCCGATGACATAACTGATCGTCTCACTGAATAGGCTGTCATGCGGAGCGCCCGGCGCGACATTGAACTTTTCAGGGTCGACCTCGGTCATGGCAGTGTCCCGATCAGGTAAACGATGGTGAAGATGCCGACCCAGATGATGTCGAGCGCGTGCCAAAAGACGCTGAAGCACAACAGCCGGCGCAGGATGTCTTCACGGAAGCCCTTGGCCCAGATCTGCGCCATCATCGTGCCGAGCCACAGCAGGCCCGCGGTAACGTGCGCGCCGTGGCAGCCGACGAGGGTGAAGAACGACGACAGGAACGCGCTGCGCTGAGGCCCCGCGCCTTCGCCGATCAACTTGCCGAACTCGAACAGCTCGATCGACAGGAAGACGAGGCCGAGCAGGCCGGTGACGACCAGCCAGGCTTGCGTCCACACCATATTGCGGCGCTTGGCGGTAATCATCGCAAGACCGCAGACAAAGCTCGACGCGAGGAGCGCCAGAGTCTCGATCGCAACGAGCTTGCGGTCGAAGATCTGGTTGGTGATCGGCCCGCCGTCGGTCGCGTGGACCAGGCTCGCGTATGTCGCGAACAGGGCCGAGAACAGCACCATGTCGGACAGGACGAACAACCAGAAGCCGTACGGAACGACGATGCTCTTCGACTCCGGCCCGCGCTGACCCAGCCCGGTATCTTCGGACCCGCGGTGAGGCAGCCCGAGTGCTGCTGCTTCTGATGTGCTCACGTCGACTGACTCAGCTGATGAAGGTTTTCCGTGCGGACGCGGCGGCGCTCGCGGGCGTTGGCGATCACCTCTTCGAGCGGGATGATATGCTCATGCTCGTCGCGCCAGGCGTACCAGACGAAGACGGCGAAGGCGCCGATCAGACCGACAATAGCCAGCCACCAGATGTACCAGATGACGGCGAAGCCGCAGACTGCTGCGAAGAAGGCGCAGATGACGCCGACCGGCGTGTTCAGCGGCATTTCGATCGGCTGGTAATTGGGCTCGGGGATCAGCGCATCCCGCTCGATCGCTTCTTGCTTGCGATGCCAATAGGCCTCCTCGCCGTGAACGTCGGGGAGGACGGCGAAATTATAATGCGGCGGGGGCGATAGAGTCAGCCATTCGAGCGTGCGGCCATCCCACGGATCGCCGGTCAGGTCCCGGCGCTGCTCGCGCGTCCTGATCGAATAGACGAGCTGAACGACCATCAGCACGACGCCAAGCGCGATGATGAAGGCGCCGATCAGCTCGACGCCCAGCCACGGCTTCCAGCTCGGGTCGGAGATATGCTGCATCCGGCGCGTGCCGCCCCAGAAGCCGAGCAGATAGCTCGGCATGAAGGCGAGGTTGAAACCGATAAACCAGCACCAGAAGACCAGCTTGCCGAGCCGCTCGTCGAGCGTGAAGGCGAACGCCTTGGGGAACCAGTAGGTGTAGCCCGCGAGTATCGCGAAGACGACGCCAGGAATGATCACGTGGTGAAAGTGCGCGACCAGGAACAGGCTGTTGTGGACGAGGAAATCGACAGGCGGGATCGCCAGCAGCACGCCGGTGAGGCCGCCGCCGACGAACAGCAGCATGAAGCCGATCAGATAATACATTGGAACGTTGAAGCGGACTCGCCCGCCGTACATCGTGAACAGCCAATTGTAGATTTTCACGCCGGTCGGGATTCCGATCAGCATGCTCGCAATCCCGAATACCGCGTTGACGTCCGCGCCCGCACCCATCGTGAAGAAATGGTGCAGCCAGACGCAATAAGAGAGGATGCAGATGGCCAGGGTCGCGAAAACCATCGAGCGGTAGCCGAATAGGGGCTTGCCCGAGAAAGTGGCCGCGATCTCGGAGTAAATCCCGAAGGCCGGCAGGATCAGGATGTAGACCTCCGGATGGCCCCAGACCCAGATCAGGTTCATGTAGAGCATCGAGTTGCCGCCGCCATCGTTCGTGAAGAAGTGGAAGCCGAGATAGCGGTCGAGCATCAGCTCGGCCAAGGCGACGGTCAGCACCGGAAAGGCGGCGAGCATGATCAGGTTGGACGCCAGCGCGGTCCAGCAGAACACCGGCATTCTGAAGTAGCTCATCCCCGGGGCGCGGATCTTCAGGATCGTGGTGACGAAATTGACCGCCGTGAGGACGGTGCCGATGCCCGATATCTGAAGCGCGATGAGGTAATAGTCGACGCCTACCCCCGGTGAGAACGCTTTCTCGCTAAGCGGCGGAAAGGCGAGCCAGCCGGTGCGGGCAAACTCGCCGAGGAACAGGCTGAGGTTGACGAGCAGAGCCCCGCACGCGGTCAGCCAAAAGCTGACGTTGTTCATCGTCGGGAATGCGACGTCGCGCACGCCCAGCTGCAGCGGCACGACGAAGTTCATGAAGCCGATGACCAGCGGCATCGCGACGAAGAAGATCATGATCACGCCGTGGGCGGAAAAGATCTGGTCGTAATGCTCGGGGGTTAGATAACCCTGTCCCTGACCGACGGCGAGAAACTGATGTGCCCGCATCATGATCGCGTCGGCAAAGCCGCGTACCAGCATCACCAGGCCAAGCACGATGTACATGATGCCGATCCGCTTGTGGTCGGTCGACGTAATGTACTCGTGCCACAAGAACGGCCACGCTTTGACCTTCGTGATCCAGATGGCGACTGCGCTGAGCGCGACGATCACCACGATCGAGGTGATCAGCGGGATCGGCTCCTGGAACGGGATCGCCGACCAGCTCAGCCTGCCGAAGATCGGACTCATGCGCCGGCTCCTGCTGGGCCCGGTCCTGTGTTGCCCGGTGACGGACGGCTGTGCGGAAGCTGCTGTGGCCGCGGCGCGTGGCCTGTCGCGATTGCGTCGAAGAGACGGGGAACGACGGCGCTGAAGGTCATCGGCTTCACATAGCTGGTGGGTTGTGAGAGCTGAGCGTAGGTGCGCGCGTCCAGCGCCGGGCCGGAACCGCGCGCGGATTGCACCCAGGCGGCGAATTGCTGCGGGGACACCGAGCTGACGTTGAACTCCATGCCGGGGAAGCCGTCGCCGCTGAAATGCGCCGAGCGGCCCGGGAACACGCCCTGGCGGTCCGCCTCCAGGTTAAGGCGGGTCACCATGTTTGGCATGGTGTAGATCATGCTGCCCATCTGCGGCACGAAGAAGGTGTTCCAGACGGTGGCCGAGGTCAGGCGAAAGCTGACCGGCGTGCCGGCCGGGACGACCAGCTGATTGACCGTGGCGATCCCCTGGTCGGGGTAGATGAACAGCCACTTCCAATCCATCGCCACGACTTCGACGTTGAGCGGCGGCAGTTTCGAGTCCAGCGGCTTGCTTGGCTCGAGCTGGTGGCTGCCGATCCAGGCAATGCCGCCGAGCAGCGCGATGGTCAGCACCGGGATCGCCCAAACGACGAGTTCGATCGCGCCCGAATATTCCCAGTCCGGCCGGTAGGTGGCCTTGGCGTTGCCGCGCCTGAACCAGAAGGCGACGGCGATGGTCGCGAGCATCGTCGGGATGATGATCGCGAGCATGATCGCGGTCGAGTTGATCAGGATCTGCTTCTCGGCCGCGGCGACGGGGCCAACCGGATCGAGGATTCCGCGATTGCACGAAGTGACAGCAAATCCGACGAGGGCGACAAGGGTGAAGCGCCGTACCTTCGACCAGCCTTGGCAATCGAGTTGGTTCATGAGCCCCCGCGCAAGTGCGGGATTGACTAGTAAATCGCAACCCCGCCGGAGTTCCGTATTCATACGTAGTCCGAAGCTAACCTGCTTGGTGACCCCAACGGGACTCGAACCCGTGTTTTCGCCGTGAAAGGGCGACGTCCTAGACCGCTAGACGATGGGGCCGCACGAAAGCGGCTCGGCGGTTAGGCGAGCGGCCCGAAGGGGTCAAGCAAGCGCCGCGTCCTCGAGATGCATCTCAGCCGCATTGCCGCCATTCCACTCGTCGCGTTTGATCGTGCCCGCGAGCCACCAGAGCGCTTCCCCGGGCGAAGCAAGCAACGCCTCGCCGAGCGGGCTCGCGGCGCTGCGGAAGGCAATCCACTTGAACGTCTTGCCGTCGTTGCCGCAGCCGAGCCCGCGCACATGCCCGTCGCCGACGATCCCGGTCTTGAGCAGCCGCACAGGCCCCGCGGCGACACGCGGGCTCGGCCAGCCTGCGCCATAGGGTCCGGCAGCCTCGAGCGCGTCGCATAGCGCGCCGGCGACTCCGCCCGGCGCCAGCAAGGCGTCGAGCAGCAATGCCCGGTCCCCGCGCGCCTTCTCGACATCGGCGCCAAGGCGTTCGTTCATGAAGGAGCGGAACGGTTCAAGGCCGCCCGGCGGAAGCGTCAGCCCCGCCGCCATGGCATGCCCGCCGCCCGCAATCAGGAGCCCATTGTCCTTGGCCGCGAGCACCGCCGCGCCGAGGTCCACTCCCGCGATCGACCGGCCCGATCCTTTCCCGCTCCCGTCCTCGGTCTCTGTAATGACGATCGCCGGCCGCCCGAACCTTTCCTTCAACCGTCCAGCAACGATCCCGATCACCCCTTGGTGCCAGCCGCCGTTCATCACCGTGATGACGGGCGAATCGGCCTGTTCGAGCGCCTGCGCCTCGGCCTGCTCGCTCACCAGCATCTCGATCGCCCGGCGCTCTTCATTCAAGCGATCGAGCTCCGAAGCCAGGCTGCGCGCCTCCTCCGGGTCGCTCGTTGTCAGGAGCCGAACGCCAAGGTCCGACTTGCCGACGCGGCCGCCGGCGTTGATTCGCGGTCCGAGCGCGAACCCAAGGTCGCGGCAGCTTGGGCTCTTCACCAGTCGTGCCGCCTCGGCCAGCGCCGCCAGCCCGACATTCTGCCGCGCGGCCATGATCTTCAGGCCCTGCGCGACGAACGCCCGGTTGAGGCTCTTCAGCCGCGCGACGTCCGCCACCGTGCCCAGCGCGACGAGGTCGAGGAGGTCGAGGATTTGCGGCTCGGCCAGCGCCTCGAAGACGCCGCGGCTGCGCAACTCGCGAAGCAGCGCGACGCCAAGCAGGAAGGCCATGCCGACGGCGGCGAGATGCCCGTGCGCCGCGCCGTCCGCACTCTCGTCGAGCCGGTTGGGATTGATCAGCGCATGCGCGACGGGGAGCAGGCTCGCGCATTGGTGATGGTCGACGACGATGACGTCGAGCCCCGCGCTGCGCGCTTCCTCGAGCGCGTCGAACGCCTGGGCGCCGCAATCCACGCAAACGGCGACGCTTGCGCCCTTGGCCTTGAGCTCGACCAGCGCTTTGCCCGACGGCCCATAGCCCTCCATCAGCCGGTCGGGGATATAGACCATCGGCTCGGCGCCCAGCCGTCGCAGCAGCAGCACCAGCAGCGCCGCGCTGGTCGCTCCGTCGACGTCATAATCGCCGAAAATGGCGATGCTTTCCTGCTTCTGGACCGCGTCGGCCAGTCGCTTGGCGCCCTTGTTCATGTCCTGGAAGCAGCTGGGATCGGGCAGGAAGTCGCGGATCCGCGGGTCGCGGTGGCGCGGCAGATCGTCGCGGGCGACTCCACGGGCCAGCAGCAGCTCGTCGATCAGAGCGTCCATGCCGAGGCTCGGATCGGGCTCGCGCCGCCACCGCCACGGCTGGCCGGTCACCGAGCTTTCGACGTTGAGCGCTGCCCCCATGGCCACGAAGGTAGGTCTCGCGGATTCGCGGGTCTAGAGTCGGCGATGATTCAGGTCGTGATATTCTGTGGATACCCGCCCGCACGCTGCCGGGTCAGGCTTGGCCTAGAGCGCGCAGCAGATCGATGAACCACGGCACCGACGGGTCGAACCCCTTGCCCCCGGCGATCCGCTCGAACTCGATGACGCGCAGCTCGTCACCGCGTTGCTCGTCGTGGCCGACAACGCCCGACTCACCGCGTATCGCAGCGTCCACCGCGTAATTCGTGCAGTCGCGGATGAGCGCGAGGTCCGCGTCGTTGGCGGCCGCCGAACGCGCGAAGTAGCCGCTCTTCTGGACCAGCACCTTATCGGCGCCGAGCTCCGCGGCGAACTGCTTGGCGAACCATTGGCCGGGGTTGATCTTGTCGAGCTGGACGTGGCCGAACGGG
>JBJMVJ010000162.1:0-5134 GCA_045810685.1 Sphingomonas sp. | reverse complement strand
ATGCGCTTCCTCCGCTCGGCCTGGGTCATCGGCCGCCGCGACTTCGGCGCGACGGTCCTCTCGCGGACCTTCATCTTCTTCCTCCTTGCGCCCTTGTTCCCGGTGCTGTTCGGCGGCGTGTTCGCGGGCATCGGCACCAACGTCGCCAGCCAGACCGAGCGACCGGTGGTCGCGGTGATCGCTCCCGCCGCCGACTTCCGCCGCCTCAGCGCGGCGCGCGAACAGGTCGCCGACGCAATGGGCGATGAGCGGCTGGTGAGGCTCGCCGGCTATCCGCCCGAGCGCGATCTCGCCGCCCAGGAAAAGCGGCTTCTCGCAACCCGCCGGCCGCCGGTCCGGGCGGTGCTGAGCGGCGGCCTCGACCATCCCCACCTGACCGGCGCGATGGCGAGCGAACCGGCGACCGTGGGGCAGCTCAAGTTGCTGATCGCCAAGGCCCGCGCCCCGCAGGCGGCAGAGGATTCGGCCCTCCCGGTGACCGAGGTCGCCGCCTCCACGGGCTCGCTGGTCCGCGACCGCGCCCTCACCGCTCAAATCGCACAGGTCGCGCTGTTCGTGCTGACGCTGATGCTCTCGACCATGGTGCTGTCGCAGCTGATCGAGGAGAAATCGAACAAGATCATCGAGGTGATCGCTGCGGCGATTCCGATCGACGCGATGTTCGTCGGCAAGCTCCTCGCAATGCTGTGCGCGTCGGTCCTCGGCCTCGTCGTGTGGATCAGCGCCGGCGCCTTGCTGATCCAGCTGGTGACTCATGGCGGGGTCGCGACCCTGCCGCTGCCGGCGGTCGGCTGGCCCGGGTTCCTGACGCTCGCAATCATCTATTTCGGCATGAACTATTTGCTGTTCGGCGCTGCGTTCCTGATGATCGGCGCCCAGGCGTCGACCCCGCGCGAAGTCCAGACCATGTCGATGCCGGTGACCTTCGCCCAGGTGCTGATCTTCGGCTTCGCCTCGGCCGCGGTCGGTGCTCCGGATTCGACCAAGGCCATCGCCGCGTCGATTTTCCCGCTATCCTCCCCGCTGGCGATGCTCGCCCGCGCCGCCCAGCAGCCGGAGATCTGGCCGCACGTCGCTGCGATCCTGTGGCAGGCCCTGTGGGTGGTGCTGATCCTGCGCCTCGGCGCGCAGCTGTTCCGCAAGACCGTGCTGAAGTCCGGCCCGCGAGGAAAATGGTGGCGTCGCGCAACTAAGGTTGGCGAGGCCGCGGGTCACATCGGCTGAACAGGCGGCCGGGCCTAGCCGATCGCCGCGAGGGCCATCTCCGTCAGAGTCTTCATCAGCGCCCGGTGCGGGAAGGGGCCGTGGCTGATCCGCGCGACTCCGGCATCGGCCCAGACCTTCTTGTCCGGCGCTCCGGGGAAGGCGATGACATTCAGCGGCAGCGGGACCTCGCGCACGACGCGCTCGATCTGCCGCGGATCGGCCAGCCGCGGCACGAAAAACCCGCTCGCGCCCGCATCCGCAAACGCCTTGCCGCGCTCGATCACCTGGCCGACCAGCGCATCGTCATAGGTCTGGGTCTTGAGGAACAGATCGGTCCGCGCGTTGATGAAGAAAGCCTCGCCGACCGCGCCGCGGATCGCGGCGATCCGCTTGACCTGCAGCTCGAGCGGGTGGACGCCCTCGCCGCCGATCACCTGGTCCTCGAAATTGCAGCCGACCGCTCCGGTCCTCTTGAGCTCCGCGACATTGGCCGCATCCCGCTCTGGGTCGTCCGAGTAAGCGCCTTCGAAATCGACCGTCAGCGGCAAGTCCGTCGAATTGACGATCCGCGCCGCATTGGCGAGAGCGAAGTCGATCGGCACCTGCTGCCCGTCCGGCCAGCCGTTGGCGTCGGCCACCGGATGGCTGCCGGTCGCCAGCGCCCTGGCGCCGGCGGCGGCAACGGCAAGCGCGCTCCCGACGTCCCAGATATTGTACAGGATCACCGGGTCGCCGGGCACGTGCAGCGCGGCGAAGCGCTCATATTTGCTGGCCATCTCGCGCGCCTAGGCCTTGCCCGGCGGCCGCGCAACGCTGGCGCCGTGGCCATGGCTGATCTAATCGGGCGGGCGATGGAAGCATCCGCAATCGACTCGGCGGTCCTGCTCGAAGGCCTCCGCGAAGCCTCACTGATCTTGGCCGAGGGCAAGGTGGTTGCGGCCAATGCCGCGGCCCGCACTCTCCTCGGTGCGTCGATCCGGGGCGGGGCGCTTCGTGACGTGGTCAGCCATCCGGCCGCGCTTGCAGCTCTGGAGCGTGGCAATGACGCGGCCGAGGGCGTCGAGCTGACCGGGCTGGGCGGCTTGCGGCGGCATTGGCTGATGCGCAGCGTGACGCTTTCCGAGGGCACCTCGCTCATTCGTTTCGTCGACCGCAGCGAAGCACGCGCCGCCGAGCAGATGAGGGTCGATTTCGTCGCCAACGCCAGCCACGAACTGAGGACCCCGCTGTCGACCTTGATCGGTTACACCGAAACGTTGCGCGAGCAGGGCGATGAGATCGACCCGACGACTCGCGAGCGCTTCCTGTCCGTCGTGCACGACGAAGCGCGTCGAATGCAGCGCGTCGTCGAGGATTTGATCTCGCTCTCGCGCATCGAGGCGGAGAAGTTCACTGCACCGACCGAGGCGGTCGAGCTTGAGCCGCTGATCGAGCAGGCGGCGGAAAGCGTCGGGCGGATTGCGGAAGAGCGCGGCTCGCAGATCGTCCGTGTCATCGCGGACCGGCTTCCGCCAATCGCCGCCGACGGCAGCCAGATCCTGCAGCTGCTCGACAATTTGATCGCGAACGCACTTCGCTACGGTGAGCCCGGCACTCCGGTCACCGTCAGCGCGCAGCCAGAAGGCTCGATGGTCCATCTGTCGGTCGCCGATCAAGGCGAGGGAATCGCGCCCGAACATATCTCCCGGGTGACGGAGCGTTTCTATCGCGTCGACACCAGCCGCAGCCGCTCTCTCGGCGGGACTGGCCTCGGCCTGGCGATCGTCAAGCACATCGTCGAACGCCACCGCGGTCGATTGAGCATCGATAGCGCGCTCGGCGAGGGCACGACCATCCACGTGCTCGTCCCGATAGCGGTTTCATGAAACTGTCACGTTCGACAAGTAGCGCCGGAGCGGTGAGCAAGCCCGCATTGCTGTTGGTCGAAGATGATCGGGCCTTGTCCGATCTGCTCATTTGGCATTTCGATCGGGAAGGTTACGACGTCGTCCGCACCGCCGACGGCGAGGAAGCGCTGCTTCTCGCCGAGGAACGGACGCCCGACCTCGTCATCCTCGACTGGATGATCGAAGGGATCAGCGGCATCGAGGTGTGCCGCCGTCTGCGTCGCCGCCCGAACACCGCGCACGTGCCGCTCATCATGCTGACCGCGCGAGGCGAGGAAAGCGATCGCATTCGCGGGCTCGAGACCGGCGCCGACGATTATGTGACCAAGCCGTTCAGTCCGCGTGAGCTGGTCGCCCGCGTCGGCGCGGTTCTGCGGCGGGTGCGCCCCGCGCTCGCCGGGCAGCTGCTCGCCTATGAGGACATAGAAATGGATGTCGACGCGCATCGCGTCCGGCGCGGCGGCCGAGCGGTTCAGCTCGGTCCGACCGAATTCCGCCTGCTCCGTCACCTGATGGAAAATCCCGGCCGCGTGTTCTCGCGCGACCGGCTGCTCGATGCGATCTGGCCGCGCGACCGCGACATCGACGTCCGTACCGTCGACGTCCACGTCCGCCGCCTGCGCAAAGCGCTCAACGAGGGGGGGAAGAAAGACGTGGTCCGCACTGTCCGCTCGGCCGGCTATTCGCTCGATGCGGCGCATTGAGCCGAGTCTTATTTCTGTAATGAGCGTCGGCTACGCGTAATAGACGGCGCGACTGCAGTTTAGGGGGTCTTTCGATGTTTGCCTGGTTCCAACGGCTGCTGCCGCGCAAGGGTGATTTCTTCGGCATGTTCGAGGCCCACGCCGCGACGCTGGTCGAAGCGTCGAAGGCGCTCAAGCGGCTTTCGGACGACGGCGCTTCGACCGGCGAGATCCTGAAGTTCATTCGCGACCGCGAGCATGAAGCCGACGAAGTCATCCGCCAGGTGCTGACCGAAATCAGGAAGACCTTTCTTGCGCCCTTCGACCGCGGCGCCATCACCTCACTGATCGTTGCCATGGACGACACGATCGACGAGATGCTGGCCGCCGCCCGGGCCATTGACCTGTATCAATTGCAGGAGCTCCAGCCGGAAATGAAGCAGATCGTTGACCTGATTGCCGAGGCGGCGCAGGTCACCGCGAAAGCCGTTCCGCTTCTCCGCAAGGTGAGCGCGAATGGCGCGACGCTGCACCAGCTGACCGGCAGGGTCGTGGCACTAGAAGGCCAGGCCGACGAGATTCACGCCCAGGGGCTCAAACGTTCGTTCGAGACCGCACGCCAAGACACCCTCCAGTTCGCGGTCTCGCGCGAGGTGTTCAAGAACCTTGAAAAGGTCATGGACGCCTTCGAGGACGTCGCCAACGAGATCGACGGCATTGTGATCGACCACTCCTGATGCACGAGCTCGCTTTCCCGCTGCTCGTCGGGTTGATCATCGTCGCGCTCGCGTTCGACTTTCTGAACGGCCTTCACGATGCGGCCAATTCGATTGCGACGGTGGTCGCGACGCGCCTGCTCAGCCCGGTGATGGCGGTAGCCTTCGCAGCATTCTTCAACTTCGCGGCTTACTTTCTCGCGCTCCAGTGGCCTTCGCTGCACGCGGTCGCCAACACCATCGGCAAGGGGCTCATTAACAAGGATCTCGTCACGCCAGCCGTGGTCTTCGGGGCGCTTGCGGGGGCGATGTTCTGGAATGTCGTAACCTGGATGAAGGGCATCCCGTCTTCGTCAAGCCACGCGCTCGTCGGCGGCATCGTCGGCGCCGGAGTAGCTCACGCAGGCTTTCCGAGCATCCAGTGGATTGGTCTCAACAAGACTTTGATCGCGATCGTCCTTTCGCCGTTGCTCGGCCTCATCGTCACGATGCTGATCATGCTGCTGACGAGCTGGCTCGGCGTTAGGGCAACGGCGAGCGGCGCGGAACGCTCGTTTCGCGGCTTGCACCTTTTGTCGTCGGGCACATTGTCGCTCAGTCACGGCCTGAATGACGCCCAGAAGACGATGGGCGTCATCACCGT
>JBJMVJ010000161.1:0-18817 GCA_045810685.1 Sphingomonas sp. | reverse complement strand
TGACCCAAGCCCTTCCGCGATGAGCGGCGGCCCGGCGGGGGCGGCGCTCCATTGCGCCCGGCTCACCCCCGGCAGCTGGCTCATCAGCCGCGCCAATTCGCTGGTCTGGAATTCGTCGGCGGGACCGGCAAGGATGAGCCGGCGAGTCAACGGTCCGTGGTGAAGATGCGCGGTGACCTTGGTCATTTCGTAATAATCAAGCGCCGCCCGGGCGTCGTGCTCAATCTGCGTAGTAAAGCGCTCGGCACCGCCAAACGGGCCATGCCAAAAGCACGCGATAACAAGCGATGCAGCTAGCCCAACCGCGAGCGCCGCGTTGCGCCTCGAGCGGCGGCGGAAGGCAATCGTGCCGCTGACGCCGCCGACCAGCAGTCCGGCCACGAACGCTGGCCAAAGGTAGGTCCAGAGCGCGTTCATGTCCTCGCGAGCTCGCGCCAGCCGATATCGCGGCGGTGGAAGCCGTCGGCAAAATCGATCTGGTCGATGCCGCGGTACGCGCGCGCTCGCGCGTTTCCGAGGGTATCAGCAACGGCGGTGACAGCGAGGACGCGACCGCCCCTGGCAATCAGCCCGTCGTCGCCAAATGCGGTGCCGGAGTGGAACACGGTCACGCCCTCGACCTGCTCGGCGGCCTCGATCTCGCGGATCAGCCCGCCGCTCGCCGGCGTGGCCGGATACCCGCGCGCGGCGATGATGACCGTCATGCTGTGCTTGGCGGAAAGCCTCGGCGGCGGCACCTCGGCGAGCGAGCCGGTCGCAACGGCGTTCAACAATGCCGCGAAATCGCCTTCGATCAGCGGCATGATCGCCTCGCACTCGGGGTCGCCGAAGCGGACATTATATTCGATCAGTTTAGGGCCATTGGCCGTGAGCATGAGCCCGGCGTAGAGCACCCCGCTGAACGGAGTCCCGGCTGTCACCAGCGCGCGCGCAGTCGGACGCACGATCTCGTCCATGGCGCGCTCTTGCAGCTTCGCGGTCAGTACCGGCGCCGGAGCATAAGCGCCCATGCCGCCCGTGTTCGGCCCCGTGTCGCCCTCGCCGATGCGCTTGTGGTCCTGGGCTGAGGCGAGGGGCACCGCGATCTCGCCGTCGACCAACGCGAACAGGCTCGCTTCCTCGCCCTCGAGGAATTCCTCGATCACCAGCGGCCCGTCGCCGGCGGCAACGATTGCGTCTTCGGCTTCGGCGCGGCTCATTGCCACGGTGACGCCCTTGCCGGCGGCAAGCCCGTCAGCCTTGATCACCACTGGAATAGCGAAGCGATCCAGTGCCGGCAGACCGTCGACGGCGCGCTCCACCCGAACATAATTGGCAGTGGGGATGCCGTTCGCCCGGCATAGGTCCTTGGTGAAGCCCTTGGAGCCCTCAAGCTGGGCCGCCGCGGCATTCGGCCCGAACACGGCGATGCCGGCGCTGCGCAATGCGTCCGCGACGGCGGCAACGAGCGGCGCTTCCGGGCCGATCACCGCCAGATCAATGCCATTGCGGCGCGCTAGGCCGATGACGGAAGCAGGATCGCACGGGTCCAGCTCGACGCATTCGGCCCAGCGCGCGATGCCGGGGTTGCCGGGGGCAGCGATCAGCTTGTCACAGCTCGGCGATTGCCTAAGGCGCCAGGCGAGCGCATCCTCGCGGCCGCCGGACCCCAGAAGCAATATATTGATGGACATTCCTGAAGACACGCGCAGCGGACTGTTAGCCGAGGTCGCCCCCGGCGACAATTCGCCGCCGCTCACCGTCAGTGAGCTTTCCGGCGCGCTCAAGCGGACAATCGAGAATGCCTTCGGCCAGGTGCGGGTGAGGGGCGAGATCAGCGGGTTCAAACGCCACGCCTCGGGCCACTGCTATTTCACCCTGAAGGACGAGAATGCCTGCATCGACGCCGTGATCTGGCGGACAAGCACCGGCGGTTTGGCGTTCCGGCCGGAAGACGGCGCCGAGGTGATCGCGACCGGCAAGCTGACGACTTACCCCGGACGCTCCAAATACCAGATCGTCGTCGACCGGATGGAGCTGGCGGGTGAGGGCGCGCTGCTCGCGTTGCTCGAAAAACGGCGCAAGGCGCTGATGGCGGAAGGCCTGTTCGATGCGGCGCGCAAGCGCAAGTTGCCGTTCCTCCCGCGCGTGATCGGCGTCGTCACCTCGGCCACGGGCGCGGTGATCCGCGACATCCTCCACCGGCTCGAGGATCGCTGCGCGACGCGCGTGATCCTGTGGCCGGTGCCGGTGCAGGGCGAAGGCGCGGCCGCAAAGATCGCTGCGGCAATTCGCGATTTCCCGTCGATCGAGCCGAGGCCCGACCTGTTGATCGTAGCGCGCGGCGGCGGGTCGATCGAGGATCTTTGGCCGTTCAACGAAGAGGAAGTGGTGCGTGCCGCCGCGGAGAGCCCGATCCCGCTGATTTCCGCCGTTGGCCACGAGACCGACACCACACTGATCGACTTCGCGTCCGACTTGCGGGCGCCGACGCCGACCGCGGCGGCGGAAATGGCGGTTCCGGTGCGTACCGAGCTTGTGGCGCAGCTCAGCGACCTGGAGCACCGTTCGCAGCAATGCCTGTCGCGGCGGATCGAGCGGAGCCGCGAGCGGTTCGACCTCACCATCTGTCGCTGGCCCGAACCGCAGGCGATCTTCGCGCCCGTGGTTCAGCGGCTAGACGAGATCGGCGAGCGCCTCCCGCGTTCGCTCGCGGCGCGCGCCGGCAATGCCCGCGCCGATCTCAACCTCGTCGCCGGGCGTCTGCGCCGCGACCTTATCGACCAGCGCATTGTTCGCCTCTCGGAGAGCCTCCGCGCCGCATGGAAAATGGCCGAGCTCGTCCACCCCGAGCGGCCGCTGGCGAAGGGCTATGTGCGCGTGACGAGCCGCGACGGCAGCACGCTGACTCGCGCGGCCGATGCCCGCGCGGCGGAGCGGCTTACCCTGCATTTTGGTGACGGGCCGGTCGACGCCTCCGTCGACGGCAGTTCGGCGGTGCGAACCGTTCCGCGAAAACGGCACGCATCCGCGCCGCATCAGCCAGGGCTGTTCGACCCCTCCGATGAATGACGTCGAACCTCACCGAAGTCGGTCGTAACGGGCGTGTGACGAATTTATCACAATGGCTCGATGAAAGTTGAGCAGCGCTCCGCCACTAACTTTCGTGGATTGGCTTGCGTCCGGAATGTCGCCTACACGACTTGCGGCTGTTAATTGCGGGTGGGGGCCGCGCAAGATGCTTTCCCCTGCCCGAATGGAGGGGGATTCCATCAATGAGCGCGATCTACCGTAACAGGCTTCTTTGCACGTCATTGCTGGTCAGCGCCGCGATGCTTTCCACTCCCGCGTTCGCGCAGGAGCCGGCGACGACGCCGCCGGGCACTCCGGCTCCGACCACCGCCCCGGTTCCGCCTACGGCGCCGAACGGGAGTGAGATCGTCATCACCGGTACGCGCATCTTTGGCATCACCAACGCCAATAACCCCAGTCCCATCTCGGTCACGACGAGCCAGCAGATCCAGCTCACCAAATCGAGCAGCGTGGAGGATGTCCTCCAGCGCATGATCGGTCCGGACAACACCGGCTTCTCGAATACGTCGAATAACGGTGGCACGGGCGCCTCGACGGTCAGCCTGCGCAACCTCGGTCCGGCGCGCACCCTGGTGCTCATCGATGGCACGCGCCTGATCCCCAGCGCGCAGAGTCCGTCCGGGCCTGCGTCGTTCGTCGACGTCAACGCGATTCCGGTGGCCATGATCGAAAGGGTTGAAGTTCTGCGTGACGGCGCGTCCTCCGTCTATGGCGCGGACGCGATCGCCGGCGTCGTCAACATCATCACCAAGCAACACGCAAGCGGGTTTCACATCGAAGGCGGCGCCGGGAAAAGCCAGCATGGCGGCGGCGACACCTATAATGTCGCCAGCACTTTCGCAGTTAACAGCGACCGTGCCAACGTCATCGTTGGGCTGAGCTGGGATCACCGCACCGCGATCAATGGTTGGCAGCGAGATTGGGCCAATGACCCACACATCGGCAGTCCTGGCGAAGGCGGTTCGGCATATCGAACTCAGCTCGATACCCTGCAATCGGAATCGCCAGTCACCTTGACGAATGCGACGGTGGTCAACGGCGTGCTCCAGCCGGCCGGGACGACGATTTCGAACCTGCTTGCTATCAACGGACAGTTTTACACACGCACCAACCCCGCGGTTGCGGGTTTGCTGCCCAACACACTCTTCCTCCCGCACGTTAGCGGCGGCGTCGTGAAGCTTAATGCCAACGGCAGCAGGGCCGATCCGTACAACACTCTCGCCGGATCGCTCGACCGCAAGGAAATCAGTTTAGGAGCGCACTACGACCTCACCGATGGTCTGACGGCGTTCGCCGACGGCTTCTTCTCCCATCGCAAATCGCATCAGCTCTTGCGCCCCGAGCCGCTGCTCGGCGACACGATCGCCAGCTCGGCTTACCCGGGCTTCGAGGTCGCTGCGAACGCCCCAGGCAACACCACCGGCACTACTTATTTTGCCTATCTCACTCCCGACCAGTTCGGCCCGAGAACATACGATCAGACGTCGGACACCTGGCGGATAAGGGGTGGGTTGCGAGGCGAGCTTGCCGGCTTCCATTATGAGTTCGCCGGCGTCGAGCAGCAAAACGATCAACATTTCGCCATCCCAAACAGCGGCAATTTCCTGCATCTCGGCGAACTGACCGGGCAGCTTCCGTGCATCGACGTTCCGGGCGGGTGCAAAACGGGCGTCCTGACTGGCACCACCACCGTCTCGACGGTGCCCGTAACTCAACCCAACTGGTTCGGCGGTCCCGAGAATATCTTCACGCCGGATCAGCTCGCTTACGCCAAGTTCACGGCCAATAACTTTCAGCACGCTTACGAGCGCTACCTCTACGGCAACATTTCTGGTTCGCTGTTTAGGCTGCCCGGTGGTGATGCGAAAATGTCAATCGGTGGCGAGTATCGCAAGGAGTTCCTCAGCTACCAGCCGGACGAACTCGTGATCGAAGGTTTGGCCGCGAACCAAACCCAGCCGACGCGTGGCGGATATAATGTGAAGTCGGCTTACGGCGAATTGTTCCTGCCGCTGCTAAGTGGCCGGCCGTTCTTCAAGGAGCTGGACCTCACACCCAGCGCTCGCATCGACGATTACAGCACCTTTGGCTCGGCCAAGACCTGGAAAGTCGGCGTGAACTGGGCATTGTCCGAGGACATTCGGCTGCGCGGTTCATACGCGACCGGGTTCCGGGCGCCGCAGGTCACCGAACTCTTTGGTGGTCAGGGTCTGTCCGATCTTGGTGCGGCCGGCGACCCGTGCGAGACGAACCTCGCGCTCGCCACATCAGGCAACGGCAATATTGGCAAGGGCATCCTGACTGCCGGCTCGACCTGCTCGCGCGCGGTTGCCGGCGGCGCGGCCGTAACCACCTTCACCGATCCGCTCGACCAGATTTCCGGCAGCCAGATTCAGACGTTGGTTGGCGGCAATCCTGCGCTCCAGCCGGAGAAATCGCGCGGCTGGACGGTTGGTACCGTGCTTACGCCTCGCTTCCTTCCTGGGTTATCATTTGAGGGCGACCTGTACCGGACGAAGATCCGTAATCAGATCCTGACCGGCGGCGTCGCAACTGCAATCAGCGTCAACTACATCTTGCTCGACTGTTACGGGCCGGCGCAAAATGCCACGTCATGCGCGGCGATCACGCGTGCCCCAAGCGGCGCCATTGCTGAGATCATCAGTCTCAACACCAACGTCGGAACGCAGACCGTCAAGGGTTACGATCTCGAACTGACATACGACACCCGCAGCGGTCATATGAACCTTCCGTTTCCCGGCTCGATCCGGTTGGACGCACAGCTGTCGCGCTTGCTGAAGAACGACATCTCCAATGCTGATGGAAGCATCACGCATTATGCCGGCACCTTCAATACGAACAGCGAGTACGTCTTTCCGAAGTGGAAGGGCCTGCTGAACCTCGACTATTCGAACGATCTCTGGGGTGCTCACTGGGATAGCCAGTACAGCTCAAAGGTCGTTAATTTCAACCATTCGCCGCCAAGAGATGGCAATGTCGTGCACGACCGCTGGATCCATTCGGCCAGTGTCTATTTCAATCTGCACAACATCGCCTTCATGAACTCGGCTAGGCTGATCTTTGGCGTCGACAATCTGTTCGACAAGGATCCGCCGTTCATCAGTTCGGATTCGACCTGCAAGTGCAACTCGATCGCCGGTCCGTACGACTTCACCGGTCGTTTCTACTACTTCCGCTTCTCGGCCGATTTCGACCGGCCGCCGGTGATTCCGGCTCCGCCGCCGGTGATGGCACCGCCGCCGCCGCCTCCGGCCGCTCCGGCGACGATCACCTGCCCCGACGGCCTGGTGATCCTGGCAGGGCAACAGTGCCCGGCGCCACCGCCTCCGCCGCCGCCGCCTGCACCGGCGCCTGAGCGCGGCTGATCAAGACGAACGGCGGGAGGACGCTCCGGGCGCCCTCCCGCCTAGCGTCTCGCGCGCAGGGGCGCTGCAATCGACGCGCTGCATGCGCTTGAGCGCGAGCCGCGCAAATCCTACATCGCACGCTCAGCCCGATCTGTTCGACAGGGGCGAGGAGTGATGTCGATGCTCATGTCCGGGAGCGGCAAGGCCGCGCGAGTCCGTTATTTGTCTGGCACGTTCCGGCTATTGAGCGACGGCGATCATGTGATCTGTGCCGTCACCAGCACGCGCATACCGCTGCACGAGCTCAAATATTGGAGCGTCGAGCGGCAGGAACCCTATGTCGACGCGGACGCGAGCCTGAGGGCGGAGACCAACGCCCGCGCCTAGTGGATGCGGTGCGCCCGGATCCAATTCTCTTGGCCGATCTGCACGAAATAGCTGCCCAATGCGCCGCGGTGGAGGGTCACCGAGTCGCCGGGTCTCGCCTGATAGATCGTTCCAGCCTCCGTCGACTCCCACGTCGATTCCGGGTCCTTGAGCGTGAAACGGTAAAAGCCGTTGCCAATATCGCGGAACGTGCTGAGCGTAGAGACCAGCTCCTTGGGCTCTTCCTGCACGTCGCGGTCCTTCGAGTTCGAGAAGAACGGCAGCCGCGGGAGCGAAAATCCAAATAACGAGCGCCGGACCTGCCGCATCTGCCCGCGGTCGACCACGGTCACGTCACCACGTGCATTCGCCGCGCTGAGTGCCGAAACGCTGCGGTCGTAGCAGGCGAGCCGCGCTGCATCGTCGCCAATCTTGTGGCAATTTTCGATCGCGGTGACGAGCCCGGAACCCGCAGGCAAGGCGATTGGGGGAGGCGCGGGTGCGACGGCTGCCGCCGCGGCAAGGATGATCAAATGTCCCATGCAAAAGCTCCCCCGCGGCGGTTTCCGATCAGCCTTAGCGTGACAGTCGTGGCCCGGATTTCAATCTGTGCCTGAAATGCAACACCACTGAAACGTTCTTCATTCGCCGGTCGGCGTTTCATTGTGTCCTCAAAAATGTTTGGTCATACAGCCAGCATTACGGCGAAGCGTCTGCGCGTGGATTCCTGCGTGCACCTTCGTTTGGCGATTGTCGGAGGGGACAAGAATGCGCACTTCCAAGACCTACATGATCGCGACCCTGCTCTCGGGTGTCGCTTTCGCCAGCCCCGCGTTCGCCGCGGCCGCGACACAGCCGGCAGCGCCCGTCAACCCGGTGACCGGTGTCAATCCGCAGGCCCAGCCGGAAGTCAATTCGGCTGCGACGCAGCAGACCCCGGCGACACAGAACAGCCCCGCGGGCCCAACCCCGCCGACGCAGGGCGGCGAACAGATCGTCGTCACCGGATCGCGCATCGTTTCGCCGAACATCACCTCGCTGGCCCCGGTCCAGGTCATTGGCACGCAGGAAATCAACCAGTCCGGCGCCGTCAACATCCAGGAACTGCTGAACAACAACCCGGCGTTCAGCACTCCGACGCTGTCCACGACGAATACGGCCTTCCTCACCTCGGGCGCGGGCGTTGCTACAGCTGACCTTCGCAACCTCGGCATCAACCGCACCTTGATCCTGATCAACAGCCGCCGCGTCGTCGGCGGTCTCCAGGGTTCGCCCGCGGTCGACCTCAACAACATCCCGACCCAGTTCCTCGAACGCGTCGACATTCTGACCGGCGGCCAGTCGGCCCTGTATGGCTCGGACGCGGTCGCGGGCGTCGTCAACTTCATCTACAAGCGCAATTTCGAGGGCCTGCTGCTGGAGGGCCAATACGGCCTGACCGAGAAGGGTGACTCGCAGCGCTACCAGCTCAGCGCAACCGCCGGCGGCAATTTCATGGATGGCCGCGGCAACATCATGATCCATGTCGGCTACTCCAGCGACAAGGGCCTGTTGTCGCGCGAGCGCGCCGACACCCGCATCGACAATATCAGCGCGTGCTTCAATACCCCCAGGGCATGTACGGCCGCGAATTACGGCACCGCGATCACGCCCTTCTTCTCGAGTTATACGCCGCAGGGCCGATTCTTCGCCGGCAATGGTGACTTCACCTTTGGCCCGACAGGTCAGCTGCAGCCGTGCTTCACGTCGAACGGTACCACTTGCCGGAACGGTCTCGGGGCGGGCACGGGGCCCAACGGTTTCAACCGTCAATTCTACCGGACGTTGTCGACCCCGGTCGATCGCTACCTGTTCGCCGAGCGCAGCCGGTTCGACATCACCGACAACATCACCTTCTTCACCGAGGCGACCTACGCCAAGGTGCAGGCGCGGTCCGAAATCGAGCCGTTCCCGCTCGATTCGGCCAACATCAACCCGATCGACGCGACGGTTCCGATCCAGGCCGTTGCTGGCGGCCCTTGCAATCCGTTCGTTCCGGCCGCCATCTGCGCTGCCGCCACCGACTACAACGGCGACGGCCTGCTCGACATGGCGTTCCGCCGGCGCCTGACCGACGTCGGCCAGCGCACTTCCGATGCGCGCCGCAACTTCTACCGGGTCGTGGCAGGGTTCGAAGGGACGCTGTTCAACGGCCGCTATCACTGGGACATCGGCTACAACTTCGGCCAGACCAGCGAGCAGCAGCACTCGACCGGCCAGATCAATGTTCAGAATTTCCTGAATGCCATGAGCGCGATACCCAATCCGGCGGGTCCGGGCTTTATCTGCGCCAATCCGATCGCGGCCGCGCAGGGCTGCGTTCCGCTGAATATCTTCGGCGTGAACAGCATCACGCCGGCAATGCTCGCCTATATCAATGCCGATGCGCAGCACAATTTCACGGTTCAGCAGCAGGTTTGGGACGCGAACATCTCGGGCAGCATTCTCGACCTTCCGGCAGGCCCGCTGGGCGTCGCCGTCGGCGCTGAATACCGCAAGGAATCGAGCGTCGAGGATTGGGACGCGCTGACCAATGCAGGCCTCAACGGCGGCAACTTGCTTCCCGACACGAGCGGCAAGTTCGACGTCAAGGAAGCTTATGGCGAAATCAACGTGCCGATCCTCAAGGACCTGCCGTTCGTCAGTCAGCTGAACGCTCGTGCCGCCGGCCGAATCTCCGATTATTCGACGGTCGGTAGCGTCAAGACGTGGGAGATTGGCGGCGACTGGGCACCGATCCCGGACGTCCGCTTCCGCGCCACGATGGCGAAGGCGGTCCGGGCACCGAATATCGGCGAGCTCTTCACCGGTCTTTCGCAGACCTTCCCGCTCCTCACCGATCCTTGCGAAGGCATCGGGCTCACCGGCGGCGGCACGCTTGGCGCCAACTGCCGCGCGGCACCGGGAGTCCTCACCAACATCAATTTGAACGGCGGCGTATTCACGCTCACGCAGCCGGACAAGCAGGGAATCAGCGGCTTCAACGGCGGCAACCCGAACCTGCAGGCCGAGAAGGCCAGGACGTTCACTGCCGGCGTGGTGATCGCGCCGCGCAGCATCCCGTTCCTGCGGAACGCTTCGCTGTCGGTCGACTATTGGCACATCAAGGTGACGGACGCGATCACTCTGCTTCCGCGCCAGCTGATCCTGACCACGTGTTATGAGCAGTCGCTGGCGTCTTCCTGTGCGCTGATCGTCCGCAATCCGACGCAGCTCGGCGCGGCCAGCCCGGGATCGCTGAAGTTCGTCAACGACTTCTCGATCAACGCCGCGTCGCAGACCCGATCGGGTATCGATACGGTCTTCCAATACCGCAACCGAATCGGCACCTTGATGGGTGACCCGTTGAACATGAACGCGCGGATCGCTTACACGCATCAGTTGAAGGGCTATACGATCCCGGCGCCGGGCCAGGCAGCCGATCGCCTCGCGGGGGAGATCGGCTCTCCGAAGGACAAGGTCGACGCCACGCTCGGGCTTGACCTACGCAAGTGGGGTATCTCGTTCACCGGTACCTACATCGGCAAGTCGTATGAAGACGATCAGACCCTTGCGGGTCTCGGGCCCCCGGGCGCTCGCCTTGGTCCGAACGCGATTTCGATCAGCCCGATCTTTTATCTCGATGGGCAAATCCGGTTCAACCCGACGCGTAACTTCGAGTTCTACGTTGGTGCGAATAACCTGACCAACGTGCAGGCACCGCGGATCCTGTCGGGCTCCGGCTTCAACACGACCGGCTCGAACACTGACGAAGCCGTCTACGATGTCTTCGGCCGGCGTTACTATGCCGGTGCCCGCCTCCGGTTCTAACGAAGCGCGGAGCTGAAAAACTGCGGCGGGAGCTTCGGCTCCCGCCGTTATCTTATTGAGCGGTAGGATGGCGATCGCCACCTGGAAGTCCGGCGGTACTACTTGAAGCCGAACTCCGGGACCTCCGGATAAGCGTCCAGCACCGGTCCAAGGGCCGCCTTCAGCTCATCAAGCCACGGCTCGAACGCGCGCCATTGATCGACGCCTTGGCGGCGAATTGGCCTGCGCACCTGCTCCGAGCTGGGAGTGCGCACGGGGCGCTCAGTTTCGTGGAAGCGCAAGCAGGCGGGATCGAACGGAAGCTCGAGATAATCGAGCATGCGACGGATCTCGCTCTCCGTATTCTCGACCAGCGCCTCGTGGAAGACCCGGTGAATTCGTCCCGGAAGCACCGCATCGAAGTGAGCCATCAGTCGAACATAGTCTCGATAATGTCGGCCAATCGCTCCCAAGTCGTAGCTGAACAAATGGCTTTTCAGATAATTCTGCTTGTAGTTCGAAAAGCCGCAAGCGAGCGGATGCCGCCGCGCGTCGATGATCTTCGCATTCGGGAGCAGTAGGTGAATGAGGCCGACGTGCAGCCAATTGTCCGGCATTTTGTCGACGAAAAAAGGTCGGTCCGTCACACGCAGACCTCGGGTGCGAGCGATGTAATCCTCTCCTAACGACCGGCATTCCTCGCGATCCAATTTGCCGACGTTGCGGAAATAGCCGCCGCGATCTTGGCCGAGTTCCGCCGAGATCGTCGGAATCGCAAGAAGCTCCCTTGTCCCTTCAACGCTCGCATGACTGGCCAGGATCTGCTCGATAAGAGTTGAGCCCGCGCGGGGCATTCCCACCACGAATATTGGGTCGCGCGCTGCCGATCCCCAACCCGTCCGCTCTTCGAAGAATTTGCGCGTAAAGAGGCGAATGGAGGTGTCGACCTGCGCCGCGACTGCCTCCGAATCATAGTTGAACGATTGGTGCCGAATTGCGTTGGCGCTGCGGTAATGCACAAAGGCTTCCGCCGGGTCGCCACCATCTTCAAAAGCCTTGCCGAGCGCGAAGTGAATGTGGGCGCGATCATCGGGGCTAAGGTCGTTTCTGTCGAGAACCTCTCCCATAGTCGCGATCTCGGCCACATCGAACGCCGCCGTTTTTACATTGGCGATGTTCCACCAGTTCTCTCCAGTTCTTGGCGCCAATTGGGTGGCGCGGCGCATCGCGGCCACGCCCTCGTCGGCGCGACCCATGGTTTTGAGCAGCTGCCCGTATGTCGTCCACAAAGGAGCCTCACCGGGGAGGCGCTGAAGCAGGCTGCCGTACAGTTTCGCTGCATCTTCGTATTGGCCGCTCCGCCCGAGCGCCGCTGCATATGCGACTTGCGCGAAAAGATTGTCCGGCTCGCGCCTAAGGACCCGCTCGAGTTCGGCCATTGCCTCCAGGGATCGATCGCGGTTGTTCAACAGTCTCGCGAGTTCAATGCGCGAGCTGGCGGAGTCCGGTTCGAACTCAAGCGCAAGCCTCACCAGATTCTCGGCATCGAGTTCATAGTTCAGCTCGAAAGCGAGCTCGGCCATCAGGCACAACGCGTCGATGTCCCCAGGGCGGGTCAGTAGGCGATCGCGCACGATGGTCCCAGCCGTCTGATAGTCTTTCGCACATAGCGCGGCGCGGGCGCTGTCGAGCAGTGCAGCAGTCCCGGGCGCGTTAGCGCGCACCGAGCCGAGCCTTGTCGAGGGGTGGGCAAGTTCATCGAGCGCTCGCGCAAGCAAGCGGTAGGCCGGTGCATTGAAGGGATTTGGTATCAGAAATTCGCGAAGGCTTTGAGCTGCCGCGACCGGGTCAGTCCCAATCTTGCGCTCCAGATCATCGAGCAGCCGAAGGCGCTCGTCAGTCGGCTCGCTCAACTCTTCGCTCCGCCGCCGGCTTGACGCTCGCCCGCGGGAAACGGTGGCTGGTCGCTGCGAAACCAGCCGGTCACGGACATTCGCTCGGCAGTCACATAGGTCGACACCATCGACACGGAGTGCAGCTGCGGGACGGTGAAGATATTGAGCGTGTTGAAGGTCGGCTTGAATGCCGCTTCGATATTGTCGTTCTCGTCGAAGAACTGGAGGAAGCCGCCCCAGTCGCGCTCCCACACCGGCGACAAGTTCATGACATAGGCGGCAAGCCGGCCTTCGCCGCTGTGCTGGTCATTATGGGCCTTGAGGAAGTGCCCCGGCTTGAACCAGGTCGCCTGGGCATCCGCCCAGCCGATATCCTTCAGACCCGTCACGGTTCGAACGAACTCGATTACGGGGGCGCTGTTGATGAATTCGTAAAAGCCGAAGATCGGAAACCACGGCGCCTCGGGGGAGAAATAGGCGTTGAGAATGGGGAAGAAGGAATAGAGGAACTGATACTGGCCGCGCGCGCGTTCCCGGATGCCGGCCATCATCGCGGCCGCCTCGCTGTTGCTGAGCTCGGCGAGCCGCTCCGCGCTCAACTGGACGACGCTGTCGCCATCATTATACGCCATCGCCCACGGCAGCTCGTGCAGATCGCGATAAACCGATTGTGCGCCGTCTCCGGCGAGAAAACCCCGAATCTGCATGCGGCGCTTGTTGTTGCGGTACTCGGCGGCCAGTGCATGCGGGTCGAGCGAGGGGTTCAATTCAATAGCCACGTTGACACTTCTCTCCGGACCCGGGATCGTCCGCGCCGCTGCGGACGTCGCGGTTCTAATTGTCTGAAACGCCCATGTCTCCGAAGAATGACCTACCATCCGTCTTGTCGAGCCCGGAGTGGCTGCCGTCGCATTGGGATAATGCACGCGGCAAGGTCAAGTTCGAGTGGATCGCGCGCGATCGCCATGGCCAATTGACCTTCCTCGGCGATGAATATCTGCAACCGCTAAGTCTGCCCTCAGTCGCGAAGAGCCTGGGCGAATTGACCTCTGCCGGCATGCCGCAGCCGTCTGCACCGCATTACATTTTCCACTCCGCCTTTTGCTGCTCGACGCTGCTGGCGCGTGCATTGGATGCTGCGGGCGCGTCGATGGCGCTGAAAGAGCCGCAGATCCTCAACGACTTGGCGGCGGCCATGCAGGCGCGAACTCTCGCGCGCGAACCGCTCGACATCATCATCCGCTTGCTTGCGCGACCGTTCGGCCCGGGTGAGCGGATCGTGATCAAGCCGAGCAACAGCGTCAACCTGCTCGCGCCGGCGCTGATGGACCTGGATGCCGGCTCGAAGGCGATCTTCCTTTACGCCCCGCTTGACCGCTTCCTCGGCTCGATCGCCGCCAAGGGACTGTGGGGCCGTCGGTGGGCGCGGCACCTATATGCGGCGCTGCGGGCAGATACGGGCCTGGATTTCGGGATTCCGGCCGGTGAAGAGTTCGAGCTTACGGACATCCAGGCCGCGGCACTGGCTTGGCTGATGCACCACGCCCAAGCCGAAGCACTGCTGCAGCGCTTCCCCCAACGCCTGCGGACGCTTGACAGCGAAACCTTCCTCGAACGCAAGGCCGACGTCATCGAGGCTGCAGCGATGCATTTTGCTTTGCCGCTGGACCGCGAGGCTGCCGAGCGGATTGCCGCCGGTCCAGTGTTCCGCGAGCATTCGAAGGAAATCGGGCGCGCCGTCGATCCGCAAACGCGGTTCGATCGTGCGAATTCTGCCGCGATCATCGGCGAGGAAATCGCGATGGTGGTGACCTGGACGATCAGCGTCGCGCAGCACGTTGGGCTGGCGGTCGAGTTCGCCCCCGCGTCCGGGCTCGTGCCGTAAGACTGAGCGACAATGGCCCCGAGCGATGGGTTCGTTCTGCTAACGTCATGAATATGTGGCAGAATCGTCACAGACGCCCAACGAAAGATAAGGGCTGTGGCACCGACTGCCCCTTTGAACATTGTCCCGTCGCGCGCGCGTCATCGAAATGGCGCTCGGCTGTAATTTGCGAGCGGGGGCGCACGCAGTGCTTCCCCCTGCTCCGGCACAAGGGGACTGCAAACATGACGAACACCACCTATCGGAATCGCCTGCTCGGCACGTCGTTGCTGGTCGGCACGGCGCTGCTTTCCACGCCTGCATCGGCACAGGACCGGGGAACGACGAGCCAATCGACCCAGCCGCAGAACCAATCGCAATCGACGGGGGGCGCTCCGCAAGCCGGCACTCCGGCTCCCGCGGTTCCGGTGCAAAACGTCAATGCTCCAAGCACGTCGAGGAACGAAGAGATCGTCATCACCGGCACCCTGTTCCGGCGCACAAACACGGAGACGCCCTCGCCGGTCACCGTCCTTTCATCGGAAACTCTCGCGCGTCGCGGCATCACGACGGTGAACGACGCCGTTCGGTCAATTTCGGCGGACAACGCGGGCTCGATTCCGACGGCGTTCACCAACGGCTTCGGCGGCGGCGGCGCGGCCGCTGCGCTCCGCGGCCTCACCGTCAACTCGACGCTGACCCTGGTCGATGGCCTGCGCATGGTCAGCTATCCGCTCGCCGACGACGGTCAGCGCGCGTTCGTCGATCTGAACACCATCCCGCGGGTCGCGATCGACCGCATCGAGGTGCTCAAGGATGGCGCTTCGTCGACCTACGGCGCCGACGCCATCGGTGGCGTCGTCAACGTCATCATGCGCAAGCAGTTCAACGGCCTCGACGCCAATCTCGAGGGCGGCATCACGGAGCGGGGCGACGGCGCCCATTATCGCGGAACCATCCTTGCCGGCGCGGGCGACTATGATGCGCAGGGTTTCAATATCTATGCGGGCCTTGAGTACGAACGGGACAACCAGATTCTGACCAGGGATCGCGGCTTTCCGTTCAACACTGCTGACCTCACCGCGCAGGGCGGCGTCGATCTCAACTGGGCGCCGTTCGTCAACGGCTCCAGTTCAATGGGTCCGGTCGCGGTGGTCGCACCGGCAACTCAGACGGACCCGACGAACCCACTCAGCGGCGCGCAGATTCCCGACAGCGCGTCGGTTGTCCTCAATCCATCGCAGTGCGCCGCCTTCAGCGGCACCCTGATTGCAGCTCCGAACGGCGGCCAGTCGTGCGAGATCAACCAATATCAGACGCAGAGACTGACGATCCAGCCGAGGAACACTCGCTACGGCGGCACGGTCCGCGCGTCGGCGCGTATCGACGACCACAACGAAGCCTATGTGATGGCCAGCTTCTACCGCACTGAGGGCCTGTTCTGGCCGCTGTATGCGCGCACACGCTCGACCAACCCGATCAACACCACCGGATTGGTACTCCCCGCGGTGCTGTCGAACGGTCAGCTTGATCCGTACGATCCGTTCGCCAACGCGACCTGCGCGGCGACTGTCGCCGGCTGTCCGGCGGCGCTCATTCGCTTTCGCTTCCCCAACCTTCAACGTGAGTCGCATTTCGACAGCAACGTCTTCCGCGGGGCTGCCGGGATCAACGGCGATTTTTGGAACAGCTGGCACTACCAAGTGGACGTTGCGGCTATGACCAGCAACCTACATCGTCGGAGCACAGGGAACATCTTCGAGCCGGCGCTTATCAACGCGATCAACACAGGGACCTACAATTTTGCAAACCCGCTGGCGACGCCCGCGAATGTCGTTACCGACATCCTGCGGAACGTCGAAAGCACGTCGACGTCGCAGCTCTACCTCGCCCAGGGATTTGTCTCCGATAATGTGACCCAGCTTGCCGGCGGCCCGCTGCAGATCGGCGTCGGCGCACAGATCCGGCGCGAAGAGCTCGACAACCCCAACCAGAACCCCGCAAACCAGTATATCGACGTGAATCAGGTGTTCGCGCGGGGGCAGCGCACCGTCAAGGCAGCGTTCTTCGAGATCGCCGCACCGATCATCAAGCAGCTCGAGGTGAACGTTTCCGGCCGCTATGACACCTATTCGACCGGCTTCCACAATTTCTCACCGAAGGCGGGTTTCAAGTTCACGCCGATCCCGCAGCTGGCGTTCCGTGGCACCTTCTCGCGCGGATTCCGCGCTCCGTCCTTCGCCGAATCCGGCGAGGCAGGTGTGATCGGCTTCGTCACTGCGACGCCGCCGTGCGTGGTCCGTCTGCAGCACGGCGCGACCGGAACCTCGACGAGTTGCACAGCAGGGAACCAGTATGTCGCGCCGCAGGCGTTGGGTTTCAATTCATCGGCGAACCCGAACCTGAGGCCCGAGAAATCGCGGAACTTCACGCTCGGCTTTGTCGCCCAGCCGATCCGCGAGCTCAGCTTCACGTTCGACTATTACAACATCAAGAAGACCGACGTGATCACGCAAGGTCCGTTGTCGAACCAGGCGCTGAACAACTTCTATAACGGTCTGCCCTTGCCCGCGGGTTATTCAGTGGTGACCTATCCCGTCGACCCGGCGTTCCCCGCCGCAACACCGGTCGTGGCGATCATCAACTCGCCATACGTCAACGCGGCGTCGATCCAGACGAGCGGGTTCGACGCGAGTATCCTGTTCCAGAAGCGCTTCGCCCCGTCGGTGCGCTTCTCGAGTCAGCTCGAGGCGACAAAGATCATCAAGTTCAACCTCAGGCCGTGTCAGGATACTTCCGACCCAGGCTGCGCAGTGCAGCATTATGCCGGGACCCTTGGACCCTACCAGCTGTCCTCCGGAGCGGGCACGCCCGCATGGCGCGGCAACTGGTCAAACAGTCTCGAGTGGGGTCCGGCGACGATCACCGGTACTGCTTATTATGTGAGCAGCTACTGGGATTATTCGGAAGACACGAGCACTCCCCCGGTCACCAATAAGTGCGCGGCGGCGGGCGAGCTTTACAGCGAGAGCTTCTGCAAGACCAAGCAGTTCATCTGGGTCGACCTGGTCGGCAGCTATAAATTAAGCGACAACATCACCCTTTACGGCAGCGTGCTCAACCTGTTCAACGCCAGGGCGCCGATTGAGCCGGCAAACTACGCCGGCCCGCAAGCGAACTACAATCCGACTTGGCATCAGGCTGGCGCCATCGGACGGGCGTATCGGCTGGGTGTGAACTTTACCTTCCACCCGCGCCCGCACGTCGAGGCGGCCGCGCCGATCGTTGCGCCGCCACCTCCGCCGCCGGCTGCTCCGGCGACAATCACCTGCCCGGACGGCCTGGTGATTCTGGCAGGGCAACAGTGCCCGGTACCACCGCCTCCGCCGCCGCCGCCTGCACCGGCGCCTGAGCGCGGCTGATTGAAATGCAAAAAGGGGAGGGTGCACCGGCACCCTCCGCCCAACCTGGGGGCTTCGGCCCCCTTTTTTTTATTCGGCGGCCTCGCGGATTTCGCCGACCGGCGTCAGCACCAGCTGGCCGTCGCCCTCGTCGACCCGAACCACCGACCCGTCCGGGATCTCTCCGGCGAGAATCTTGTCGGCGAGAGGGTCCTGGAGATACTTCTGCACCGCGCGCTTGAGCGGCCTGGCGCCGTAGACCGGGTCGTAACCGACCCGCCCGAGCCACGCGCGCGCGGCGTCGGTCAGCTCGACGCGGATCTTGCGGTCCTCGAGCAGCTTTTGCAGCCGCGCGATCTGGATATCGACGATCGGTCCCATGTGCGCAGTGCCGAGGCGGTGGAACAGAATGATCTCGTCGAGCCGGTTCAGGAACTCGGGCCGGAAATGGGCTCGGACGACCTCCATCACCTGCGGCTCGACCTTCTCCACCGGCTGATCCTCGGCGAGTGAGGCAAGGTATTGTGAGCCGAGGTTCGACGTCAGGATAATTATCGTATTGGTGAAGTCGACGGTGCGGCCCTGGCCGTCGGTGAGGCGGCCGTCGTCGAGCACCTGGAGGAGCACGTTGAAGACGTCGCCGTGCGCCTTCTCGACCTCGTCGAACAGCACGACCTGATAGGGCCGCCGCCGCACCGCCTCGGTGAGCACGCCGCCTTCCTCATAGCCGACATAGCCCGGAGGCGCTCCGATCAGCCGCGCCACCGCATGCTTCTCCATGAACTCGCTCATGTCGATGCGCACCATGGCGGTGTCGTCATCGAACAGGAAAGCCGCCAGCGCCTTGGTGAGCTCGGTCTTGCCCACGCCGGTGGGACCTAAGAACAGGAAACTGCCGATCGGCCGGTTGGGGTCCTGCAACCCGGCACGCGCCCGGCGCACCGCGTTGGAAATGGCGCGCACCGCTTCGTTCTGGCCCACCACCCGCCTTTCCAGGTCGGATTCCATGTGCAACAGTTTTTC
>JBJMVJ010000160.1:0-9575 GCA_045810685.1 Sphingomonas sp. | reverse complement strand
TCGCGCCGCTGCGGCTCGTGCGAAGCCGAGCATTTCCCGCGCGTCGACCCGGTCGTGATCATGCTCGCCGAGCATCACGAGCGGCTGCTCCTCGGCCGGCAGCCGCATTATCCCCCCGGCCGCTATTCGGCGCTGGCCGGCTTCCTCGAGGTCGGCGAGAACCTCGAGGCAGCGGTCGCGCGCGAGCTGTTCGAGGAAGCCGGCATCCGCGTGCGCAATGTCCGCTACGTCGCGAGCCAGCCCTGGCCTTTTCCCTCGTCGCTGATGATCGGCTGCCATGCGGAGGCCATCGCCGACGCCCTCACCATCGACATGGCCGAGCTCGACGATGCGCGCTGGTTCACCCGCGAGGAGGTCGCCGCCGCACTCGAAGGGGCGCCGGACGCGGCCTTCCAGCCCCCGCCCAAGGCCGCGATCGCGCGCACCTTGCTCGAGCGCTGGCTCGCCGCTTGATGAACTGAAAAGTCCCTCTTAAGAGGCGGCGCAACTCCTATCCGCCCGGTTCCGGGATCAGCAGGGAAGCTTCATGGACGACCGTTTCAACACCATCGCCGGCTGGGTGCTGTTCGCAGGGATCGTTGCGCTCGGTTCGTCGATCGTCGCGGGCGAGCTGTTCCATCCCGAGCGGCCCGAGAAGATGGGCTATCCGATCGCCGGCGTTCAGCAGGAAGGCGAGGGCGCGGCCGCCGCCGAGCAGCCGATCGAATTTTATCTCGCCAAGGCCGACCCGGCCAAGGGCGCGCAGATTTTCAACAAGTGCGCCGCCTGCCACAATGCCGACAAGGGCGGCGCCAACCAGCTCGGCCCCAACCTCTGGGACGTGATCGGAGAGCCGATCGGCCAGGGCAAGGGCTTCGCTTTCTCTCCGGCGCTGTCGGGCAAGGGCGGCACCTGGAATTGGGACAATCTCAGCCACTGGCTGTCGAGCCCGAAGGCGTTCGCTCCGGGCACCAAGATGACCTTCGCGGGCCTCAGCAACCCCGAAGACCGCGCCAACGTGATCGCATTCCTGAACCAGCACAGTGATGCGCCCAAGCCGCTCCCGGCGGCTCCGGCTGCGGCGGCGCCGGCCGCGGCGGGCAACCCGCCTGGCAACGGACCCGGCAACGGCCCGCAAAAGGCAACCAAGGAGCCGGTGCCGGCGACCAACGGCCCCGCCGGCAAGGCAGCTGAGGCCGAGGCGAAAAAGCCGGGCGCCTAGGCGCTCATTCCGGCGGGCCCGACTGCATGGGCGGTGGGCCGGCGGGATGGTCGGCATAGAAGTTCAACACGAACTCCCAGGCTTCGTTCGCGTCCTCGGTCCAGTGCAGGAGGTCGAGGTCGTGCGGTGCGATGACGCCTTCCTCGACGAGCCCTTCGAAGTCGACGACCCGGGTCCAGAACTCGCGGCCGAACAGCAGGATCGGCAGCGGCCGGACCTTGCCCGTCTGGATCAGCGTCAACAGCTCGAACATCTCGTCGAACGTTCCAAAGCCGCCGGGGAATACCGCCACCGCCCGCGCGCGCAGCAGGAAGTGCATCTTTCTCAGCGCGAAATAATGGAACTGGAAGCTCAGGTCGGGGGAGACGTAGCGGTTGGGCATCTGTTCGTGCGGAAGCACGATGTTGAGCCCGATCGATTCGCGCCCCGCCTCGGCGGCGCCGCGGTTGGCGGCTTCCATGATCGACGGCCCGCCGCCCGAGCAGACCACGAAATGCTTCTTGCCCTCCTCGTCGCAGCCGCACTGGCTTGCCAGCTTCGCGAGATCGCGCGCGATGTCGTAATAATGTGCCTTTGCTTTCAAGCGTTCGGCGATCGTCTGCTGCTGATCGTTGGTCGCCGCGGCGACCAGCGCATCGGCCATTTCCGGCGATGGGATCCGCGCCGACCCGTAGAAGACGAAGGTCGAGCCGATATTGGCTTCGTTGAGCAGCAGTTCCGGCTTTAAGAGCTCGAGCTGGAAGCGGACCGGCCGCAAGTCCTCGCGAAGCAGGAACTCGGTGTCCTGGAAGGCGAGCTTGTAGGCCGAGCTGTCGGTCTGCGGGCCGGACGGCACATGCTCAGCGGAGCGGGCATCGACGGCGGAGCTTGGGAAAATGCGCTTGGGCGGCAGGGGTTGAGAGGTCATCCCTGCCGCCTAGCGTCAAAGATTTGCCCAGTCACGCCTCGGCTGGCGCTTCCCTGCGGGCGCCCCAGTCGATCCGCCGCGTCGCGTACATCACCCAGGCCAAAGCCGCGAACAGCAGCAGCGAGCCGATCAGCAGCGAATAGGCTTCGAGGCTGAGGAGGACGTAAAGCACGGCATAGAGCCCGACGAGCAGGCCGCCGATGAAACCGGCGCGTCGCCAGCTCTTGAGCACCGCCGCCGAATAGGCCGTGTTGAGGCCGGCGATCGCCGCAGAGGCCAGGATGTAGGCCGGCGTGAAGCCGATCACTTCGGCGAAGGCGAGCAGGAGCACGAAGAACAGCACCAGCGCCGCGCCCATCAGCAGATATTCGACCGCCGACACGGTGACGCCGCCGATCACGTCGAACATCAGCAGCGCAAGGAAGGTGAAGCCGATGAACAGGAAGCCATATTTCACCGCGCGGTTGACCTGCGAATAAAGGTCGACTGGCTGGATGAGGTCGATCTGCGCGATTTGCGCCGAATCTCCGCCGGTCACGTCGGTGGTGGCATAGCGCTGGGCATTCGGCTGCGGCGCCGCGGCGGCCGCGCCAGCGTCGGCGGTGCTGACGAGCGACCGGCCGAGCGCGAGGTTGCCGATCCGGTACGTCGCGTCGAAGCCCTTGTCCGTCACCGGCGGATGGTTGGGCAGGAAATCGCCGGTGAAGCTCGGGCTCGACCAGGACGAATGGACCGTCCAGCGCGTGTCCGCCGCCTGCGGAGTCAGCGCGATCGTCCGGTTGCCGCGCAGGTCGAATGCGAAATCGACAGCGAGCGGGCTGCTCGCCAGGCTGCTTGCGTCGATCCAGGCGAAGAAGCCGCGGCCGCCGCTGCTGCCGCCGCCCGGCTGCAGGCGGAGCGGTTTGCCGCCGGCGCTGACCTGCGGATTGGTGCCCAGCCCCTTCGGGTCGCTGATCCCGAAGCGCAGCTCGGCGCGCGCCATGTCCATTTGGCCTGGGTCGACGCCGGTGCGGGCGAGGTCCGGCGGAAAGGCGAAGCGGGCCTTGCCGCGGAATTGCGCGTCATAGACCACGGCTTCGTAGATCGACCGCTTGCGCAGCTTGGGATCGATCACCGTCGATACCTCGCTCGCTTCCGGCGCAAGCGTCAGCTCGCGCATCACCTGGTTGGTCCGGGTGACGCTCTGCCCGTTCTGCACCACGGTCTCCGTCGTCGCCGCGCGATAGGGGATGACCAGCACCGGCCCGGCCACCGCCTGCGGAGCGCCCCATCCCGCAGTGATCGAGCCCGCCGCCTCGCGCGACTGCGATTCGCGGTCGTAGGCGAGGAGGTAGATCGAGAAGAGCGGAATGGTCAGCAGGAAGGCGATTCCAATCGCCAGCAGCAGCTTGAAACCAGGCGAGCGCTCGCCGCGAAAACTGTCCATGCCGAACCTCCAATGACCCACTGAAACTCGACTCATCTACAAAAATGCACGCTTCATCGTCAAGTTCTGGCGAAATAATGGGCGAGTCTAGACCGTGGCGGGTCCACCGCGGGCAGACTTGCCGACAGGCTGTTCCTGGATCAGATGGCACGTCGATGAATCTCGATGATCAGATCCGCCGCTACTTCGGCACTTCAAATCTGGCGTTCGTTCCGCCGGCAGCTCTCAGCGCGGGTATCGAGCACATGAAAGTCGACTTGGGTCTGACCAAAGATCGCGGTGAGCGGTTCGCTCTTTGGGCATTGCTGCATACGCTGGGATCGGCTCCTGATCTGGATGTCGTATTTGAAGCCGAGGCGGATCGCGAGGCCGCGCGGCATTTCATGGACTTCATCCAGGGGCACGCCGGGGGAACGTAGCCGACACCCGCACGCAGCAGAGTGTTCGTTTTCTCGGCGACCAATGTCCGGACGTGAGATTCACTTTCTTCTGTCCTACAGCCCCGGCTTTCCGATAGCTGATCCGTCCCGGCGAGGACGATCCGCATGCAGGCGCAAATCCTACGAAGTAGACAAAGTGGACATACCCCCCGGGGGCGGCCGCGCACGCGCGTACGATCACTGCAATTGCTGCGTTTCACCGGTCCCGCGCGCGCGCGCGCGTAGGAGCATGAACTTTGTGAACTTTGGGGATCAGGGTACGTGCCCGCCAGTCACACGCCTGACACTTGATGCCCTTGGCGAAGGACCCAAATCAGCTGCCATGATCGACATCCGCCCCTTCAACACCCTCGGCCACGCCAACCACGGCTGGCTCGACGCGCGCCACCATTTCTCCTTCGCCGATTATTACGACCCCAAGCGCATGGGCTGGGGCCGGATCCGCGTGTGGAACGACGACACCATCGGCGCGCAGAGCGGCTTTCCGCCGCACCCGCACCGCGACATGGAGATCGTGACCTACGTCCGCACCGGCGCGATCACCCACCAGGATTCGATGGGCAACAAGGGCCGCACCGGCGCCGGCGATGTGCAGGTGATGAGCGCCGGGACGGGCGTCACGCACGCCGAATATAATCTCGAGGACGAGCAGACGACCTTGTTCCAGATCTGGATCGAGACCGACAAGCCGTCGGCGAGCCCAAGCTGGGGCGGGATGCCGTTCCCGAAGGAATCGCGCAGCGGCGCCTTCCAGCTGCTTGCGAGCGGCGACAAGGACGATGGAGTGCTCAGCATCAACGCCGACGCCCGGATCCTTGGCGCGACCGTCAAGGCCGGCGAATCGATTTCGATCGATGCACAGCCCGACCGCCACCTGTATCTCGTCCCCAGCGGCCGAGTGACCGTGAACGGCGTCGCGGCCGAACCGCGCGACGGGGTCGCGATCACCGGCGAGACCAAGGTCGAGATCAAGGCCGAGGACGACGCTGAGGTGGTGCTGGTCGACGCCCGCTAGCTGCGAGCCAGGCGGAGTTCCGACACCATTCATCCGCGGAATACTTGAACAAGCTCGGCTTGGCGGGCATGAGCCCCCGTGCGCCGCGGAAATGACGGCGACCCAAGCACAGAGCGGGAGCGAATGAGGGCGGGTTTGCGCTTGACGACGATATTGCTGGCGGGCGGGCTGTGGCTCGTGCCGGCGCCGGCGCTCGCGCAGAACACGACTGAGCCGCCGGTGACCAATTCGCCCGCGCCGGACACCGTTGGGCCGCGCGAGCTCCAGAATTTCAGCCTGCCAGGCACCGCGACCCGGCCCGGCAACCCCGCGGCTCCCGCGACGACCGCTCCACGCGAGCAGGCGGCGCCGCCGACCTCGCAAGCGCCGGAGCCGACGCCCGCGCGCAGAACCGTCCAGACGCGCCACGTTTCGCGCGCAGAGTCGACGGCGACGACTGCGCCGCCTGGCGCGGCCGCTCCCGTTCCGACTGCGCCGCCGCCGTCGGTCGGCTCCGCGGCTGCGCCAACCCCTCCGGCGCCAGCTCCATCCGTCACGACCAGCACCGCCGCGCCGACGCTCCCTCCCGAGCGCAAGCTGCTGCTCTGGCCGTGGCTGATCGCCGCGGCCGCGCTCGCTGCCGGCACCGCCTTCCTGCTTTGGCGCCGCCGATCGCGCGAGGCGTTCGCCGGATCGCAGTTCGACCTGTTGGTGTCACAAGAACCGGAGCCCGTGTCGCTGCCGCCGGTTCCTCTGCCGCCGAGGCCGGAGCCGCCACCAAGGACGACGTCCGCTCCTTTGCCCCCGAGGCCGGCGCCGCCCAAGCCGGCGCCTGCTCCAAGCGGCATCGTTGCCGCGCGGCTCAGGCCCTCGCTCGAGATATTGTTCCAGCCGACCCGGTGTCTGGTGGAGGATGAGCGCGTCACCATCGAGTTCGAGCTCGAGCTGTTCAACGCCGGCAGTGCTCCGGCGCGCGCGGTGCTTGCAGAAGCGACCCTGCTCAACGCGGGCGAAACGCAGGAACAGGAGCTCAGCACCTTCTTCGCCAATCCAGTCGGAGCCGGCGAGCGGGTGGAGATGATCGCGCCGATGAAGCGGATGGCCTTCACCAGCCAGGTGGTCGCGCCGCGCGCGGCTGTGCAGGAATATGAGCTTGCCGGGCGCAAGGCGTTCGTGCCGGTGATTGCCTTCAACGCCATTTATCAGTGGAGCGGCGGTGAGGCGCAGACCTCGGCCGCGTTTCTCGTCGGCCGCGACACGCAGCGCGACAAGCTCGGGCCGCTCCGGCTCGATCACGGCGCACGCGAGTTTCACGGTCTCGCCGCACGGGCGCTGCCGACGGAGCTCCGGACCTAAAGCACGGCGGAATTATAGCTGTGCCACGCGAGCACGGCCGCTGCTCCGCGGTAGGGTCGCCATGCCTCACCGAGCTCACGCAGCTGCTTCTCGCTGGGCTTGTCGGGAAGCCCGAGTATCCGTCCGATCCCGACCTGCACCGCAAGGTCGCCGGCGGGCCAGATGTCCGGCCGGCCTTCGGCGAACAGCAGATAGATTTCCGCCGACCAGCGGCCGATGCCCTTGATCTTGGTGAGAAGCGCGATCGCCTCCTCATCGTCGGCCGGCAGCTTGGCCAGGTCGAGCTCGCCGGACAGCACGAGGCCGGCGAGGCTGCGCGCGTAGCCGGCTTTCTGACGCGAGATTCCCGCAAGCCGCAGCTCCTCGTCGGTGGCCTTGAGGACCTCCGCCAGGTCCGGCGGGGAGCCGTAGGCAGCCTCGAGCTTCGACCACATCGATCGTGCCGCGGCGACGCTGACTTGCTGGCCGACGATCGTCCGCAGCAGCGTGTTGGCACCGGGATCGCTCTTGCGCGGCTCGGGGATCCCGATGCTATCGAGCACGCGCGCGAAGCCGGGCTCGCGCTGCGCGAGCGACTTCATCGCCGTGCGGATGCTGGTCTTGGTCCGAACCATCAGGCGGTCCCTGCCGCATAGAGCGCGACGGCGGCAGCGTTGGAGACGTTGAGGCTCTCGACTGCGTCGCTGATCGGCAGGCGCGCCAGCGCGTCGCAATGCTCGCGCGTGTTGGGCCTGAGGCCAGCGCCCTCGGCGCCGAGCACCAGCGCGACGCGTGCCGGGCCGAGCGCATCCTTGAGGTCGGTATCCGCATCGCCGGTGAGGCCGATGCGCCAGAAGCCCGCCTCGCCGATTTCGTCGAGTGCCCGGGCGAGGTTGACGACCCGCGCCCAAGGCACCCGCTCGAGCGCGCCCGACGCGGCCTTGGCCAGCGCTCCGCTCTCTGGAGGCGAATGCCGGTCCTGGGTGACGATTCCGATCGCGCCGAATGCCGCCGCCGATCTGAGGATCGCGCCGACATTGTGCGGATCGGTCACTTGGTCGAGCACCAGCAGGACGGCGGGCTCCGGCGCGTCGTGGAGCAGGCCGTCGAGCCACACATCTTCAAGCGGCTCGACCTCGATCACGACTCCCTGATGCGGCGCGTCGGAAGGGACCAGCCGGCCAAGGTCGGGCGCCTCGGCCAGCGTCACCGCCACCTCCTTTGGGAATTGCATATGGTCGGCGGCCTCGCGCGTGGTCCAGGCACGCATTACCTTGCGCTCAGGATTGTCGAGCGCCGCCGCCACGGCATGCCGGCCCCACAGCCGTGGCCGGTTGGCGGTTCCGTGGCTCTGGTGGGATTTCTTGCGGCGGGACATTCCGGCGCACTGGCGCAAGTGCAGGGCTGGAGGCAATCCCCTCGCTAGCTGCGAGCCAGATGCGGTGAACGGCGGTCGAGCTCTTCATATCGGCCTGTGCGCCAGCAAGCGACGAGGATGATGAACAGAATCGGATAGCTCCAGAACACCGCCGCCGCCGCATAGGCCTTGGGCAACAGATGAATGTCGATCGCCTTCAATATATGAGCCATGCTCATGGTGAGCTGAAGTCCGGCGACCCAAAGCGGCCAGAAGCGCGACGATCGAAGCGCGACAAAGACGAAGGTCGCCAGCATCCCCACGTCGAGGGCGACAAGGCCAGGCTCGACGGTCGCGTATTTGATCTTGAGCGGACCGATGACGAAATGGGTGATCAACGTCGCGGCCGCGCACGCGCCGGCCGCGATCCGTTCGTCGGTGCGTCCGCGCAGGACCGCGCAGGCGCACACCACGAACAGCAGGATCCAGAAGATGATTGGCGGCAGCATGATGGGCGAGTGACCGGGCCACATCGAGGTGACCCGGTCAATTGCTTTCAGGCGACGACGCGCAGATCGGGAGTGCTAGCGCCGCTCGGAGCGGTTGCGTCGGGGCAGGGCTCGGTGTCGCCCCATGCGATCGTCCGCAGGCCCGGGACCTTATGCTTCGCCTGCGCCAATGCGACATGGCATTCGACGATTGCGCCGCGAGTCTCGACCAATCCGGCGACTGCCGAAGCGAGCTGCTGGAGTGCAGGGTGAATTGTTCCGTAACTGGTCGCGGCGACCGCGCTAACGCGCATCATGCGCGCCTGAAGCTCGGCAATCTCGGCCAGTGACGCGTCGATCAGATCCTCGACCGCGCGGACCTGCGTGGCGACCTCATAAGCGGCATTTTCGATCATTTGTTTGCGCATGACTTTTCCTCCCCCGGCGCGCTGCGCCGGAGCGTTGTCGGTCCGATCTGAGGTCGACTGGCTAGCTCTTGAGAAGCCTTGCGAGGCTTTCCAGTCCGGCGAGATACATGCCCGCCGAGAACGCCGCTCCGATTGCGATCGCCGCAATCCAGAACAGCCTCTGGCCGACACTCATCTCATTCCGGGGGTTACTCCTCGTTGCGAACGGCAGTTGCAGGGAAGGCCAGACAGATGCGGGCCTCTGCTCGGTTAGGAAACCAGCTCCCCCAGCCTCCCCTGCGCGATCAGCGTGCCGAATCTGATGACTGACCGCGGCATCGGGGTGGCCGTTCTGGGTGTGGGGCTCAATGTACGGCGGTTGATGTATCAATCGCTGATATGGGCCGCTGTACTGGGCGACGATCCGTGCCGCCTGGTTTCGCCGCTCGACGCCGAGGATGCCGAGCGCCTGGCGGATCCGCTGGTCCACCGTGTGGGGCGAGATGTGCAGCTCGGCCGCAATCTCCTTCGACGACAGGAGCTGGTCGACGAGGCGCAGGCAATCGAGTTGGCCGGACGTCAGCCGGGCGACGCGCAGGGCCATCTGGTCCTCCGAGCCCGAGTGAGAAGCCTCACGAGGCGCGCCAGGCGCTCCGTTTGAATCGTCCAATGCGACACCCACCCCGCGGAACATGCGGTATTCTCCGAGCAACGAGTCCACCGCGCACTTAGGTCATCTTGGAGGCATTAGCCAGTTTTCCCCCGGTTTCGGGCCATTTTGGGACTAACGTTCACGAATCCGGTTCGCGTGCCGTGAGCCCGCGGCAGAATCTCTCCGATTCGAAGATTGTTTGACCAACAAGCGCTCGATCGCGGCGACTTGCAGGCCGCGACTCCGCGCCTTGGGAATGGTGGAGAGGGCTGGATTCGAACCAGCGTACGCTTGCGCGGGCAGATTTACAGTCTGCTGCCTTTAACCACTCGGCCACCTCTCCAGGTGTTCGGCAGGCGCGCCAAATG